>NZ_MEDO01000007.1 GCF_001724815.1 Arenimonas sp. SCN 70-307
ATCTATCAGGAGGTCATGCATGGAGCTCCCGGGCGTGAGTCCTAACAATTCATTCAAGCCGACGCCGCTTCGCGGCGCGGCTTAATTCAGGCGTTAGGCGTATGCGAATTCGCCATGTAGTTGGAACTAGCCTGTTAGCCTTGGCCGCGTGTTCGCCCCAGCCGAGTGGAAGCGAACCAGAAGATTTCACTACTGCATTCCAGAAGATGCAAGTGGAGCCGACGTTTCTTTTTTCGCGTGCGCACCCAGATCTCTGGGTTGTTGAAGAATTCAGCCCGGACGGGGACACGGTCGAACACACCAGAGTCATTCCGTGCGGCCTTGAGGAGATTCAAGAAGCCGGATGGCGCGTGCTGCCCGCTGCAGAACTTCTTGCGCAATCGGGACTCACATACAGCATTCCCGCATTTGACGGTCCCGACCAAGTGTCCGTCGTGCTCGGCCCCGAAGAAGGCGCTGCGGATGCGCGGTACAGCTTTCGTAGATCAGGCGGAGAGTGGAAACTGGCGCGGATGGAGGTTTACTCTTACCTGGAGGCAGGCGCGGCTTTACCGCCCATGCCTTGTCATGGGCCATAGGCCTAACAAATCATTCAAACCGAACCCACTGCGTGGGTCGGCTTAACTCAGGCGTTAGGCCTCGAATGGAAAGAATGTCGCACGCCGAGTACATCGCAGGTGTCCGCGCCGAGGCGGGAAACCTTGCTGCGGACGTTCTCTGTGGCCAGGCGGAATTGCTTGAAGCCTGTCACAGGCTATCTGCGCTCCTGGCAGCGGCTGAGCTTGAGCCAGGGGATGAAGATGCAAAGGCGTTCCTGATCATCAGCAGTGAGATCGACGCATTGCCTGTTGGAGTAGTGAGGGCGCATTGGGACAGAACCGCGCTCGCCCGTCTCCAGCCCGAGATAGAATCCGCTTCGAAATGGGCCCGAGAAATTGCAGAACCGGCACTGGTGTCCGTTGTTCGTCGGTTTAAGGCCTAACTCATCATTCAAGCCGACGTGCCTTCGGAACGCGGCTTAACTCAGGCGTTAGGCCTCATGTTCAAGTCCAATCCCATCCCAAAGATCGGCCTGCTGCTTTTCCTTATCGCCTTCGCGTACCTGGGGTCGCTGATTCTTCTCGGCCAGGAGCGAGCTGTGGACTGGGGACTTAGCGGCGAGGAGATGTATCTGCATGAGAAGCTGCTTTCCCTCGCGGTTGCCGGCGGCGCAATTGCAACCTGGTTCCTAGGCATGTATCGGGCGCACCTACAGGGTAGCTGGCGTTGGTTTATTGCATGCATGTTTGCCTGGCCGATTGCTTTTGTTTATACATTGGCCATCAACACCGGCCGCGAGGCCTAACTCATCATTCAAGCCGACGCCTTCGGCGCGGCTTAACTTAGGCGTTAGGTGCCATGGACCAAGATCACTACTGTCGTGAGGTAGCAGCTGTCCTCGACTCGCGCGCTGACCAGATCGCCGATCGCCTCCAGGCTACGCTCAAGCGCCTTCCGAGGGAGACCAAAGAAGTAACGGTCGGCGTCCACGTAGATCAGGACGGCGAGGGGTTTCTTACCGTGCGTGTCCACTTGTCCGGACCCAATCTCTATGTTCTCAACCAGTCCATTTCGGAAACAGCAGAGCTACTTGGAACGGTCATGACCCCTGACGGCTTCGAGCCACCGCTTCCGGTGATGTCTCCTGGCGAAGACACCTTCTCGGTGTCAGATGCTTTGACGGACTGTGCCATCCAATGGCTGCATTCTCGGTGGTCGTTGCTGCGGGCCCCAACGATCTCAGTACCTGTTTCTATCGCTTCAATGGGCGGCTATGGGTCAATCGGGCAAATCAGGCTCTCCAGCTTTGGCACCTAACAATTCATTCAAGCCGACATCGCTCCGCGACGCGGCTTAACTCAGGCGTTAGGCCTAAGCGGGAGACCGTCGTGCCTCATTCATCAGCCAGCCTTGCACTTCTGGGTCTCCTTGCGCTTGTGACGGCGCCAACCCACGCAGAGCCTTACCCGGATGCCTCGCCGAGCGTCGCTCTGCGAATCGTTCTGGACACGCAACAGGCGAGAATTCGGGAGCTAGATACTCCAGATTCTTGGTGGAGCGATACGAAGGAGCGCACCTGGTCGGTGAAGCGTCCTTTCGAGCCCGGGGTTCTGGACACCACCCATACCTTTCTGGTCACCTACAGCATAGGTGGCAAAATCGTGGCCAGCTGGCAAGTCGACACTCGCGCAGGTAGCGCGGTCGCCCAGCCATAGGCCTAACTCATCATTCAAGCCGACGTGCCTTCGGCACGCGGCTTAACTCAGGCGTTAGGCCACGCACGCATGAACCAACCGCTTCTCCACCGTGTGCTAGAAGGCGACGAAGAGGCCATTGCTCTGTTCGGCGACGCGGAGAACTGTGCCGTCATTGACTGGCGAGATGGGCCTGCCGAGATTGTCGCTGCCATTGCTGCCTTCCTCCCGGTTGGATACCTCACCATAGGGCCCATAACCACCTCAAGTTGCGAGCTACTTGTGCGCGACAAGCCGCCGGTGGCTGCTCCACTTTCATCAAGAGCGACACAAGAGAATCTCCTGCTCAGCATCAATCACGCCATACAACCCGAGTACGAGCTGCGGCAATTTCGTCCGCTTGATGGAGACAGCTACTCGATCTTCGTTGCGTCGAGGTCTGTCTGGTCCGACATCGAGCGGGCTAACCCACAGGCCACAGAAGAACTCTTTCTCAGCACCCGTCGCCTCGCGGCGTACTGGGGTAAGAGCTACTTCGCCCGCATGTTCAGCAAGCCGTGAGGGCGTGGCCTAACAATTCACTCAAGCCGACGCCGCTTCCCGGCGCGGCGTAATTCAGGCGTTAGGCCGCATGTTCAAGAAGATCGCCAACTGGCTTGCTCAGAAGCGCAAGGAACGCGCTGAGGCGGTTATGTTTGAGCGGGCGGTAGTCGTACGATTCGATGATGAGCACATCTCCTCAACCTATCCGGATGGCACCATTCAGTCGATCTCCTGGCATGAGATCAACTGCGTTGCTATCGAAACCAACGACAGTGGGCCTTGGGGTGCAGACGTATGGTGGCTGCTCGAAGGCACAGACAAGCACTGCACTTACCCACAGGGCGCAACAGGCGACCCCGAAGCACTCGATGAGTACTCAAAGCGGCTGCCGGAGTTTCGCGACAGGGCTGTTATTGAGGCAATGAGTTGCACTTCAAATGCGCGGTTTATTTGTTGGGAGCGGCGGCATGCGGCCTAACTATTCATTCAAGCCGACGCCTTCGGCGCGGCTTAACTAAGGCGTTAGGCGGGCATGAAGAAGGCTCTCACTCTTCTCGCGGTTTTGTTTCTGGCGTCAGGTCCCGCCTGTGCGACCACATGTTGGCCACAGGGAGGCCAGCGCACGCAGGTTCGCGCAGCGTTTGAAGAATCGAAATATGTCTTCTCAGCGTACGTGCTTGAGATATCCCAGGCTGGCGAGGCGCCAACTGCCAAGGTTAGAGTCCTGCAGGTCTGGAAGGGCGACATGGCTGTCGGGCAGATTCTTGAGACCACAGCTTCAGAATCAGTCACTTTCATGGGCGACGGCGTGGTGCCTGAGCCAGGAACGGCTCTGCTCATTTACACGACGTCGAAGCAGCCCTATCTTCTCCATACGTGCTCTCGCACGCGGGAGCTAGATTCCGCCACCGGCGACATCCCATTGCTCAACAAGCTCTCAAAGAAGCTACGCTACAAGCTTGGCGGCTAAACCGCCTAACTACTCATTCAAGCCGACGTGCCTCCGGCACGCGGCTTAACTCAGGCGTTAGGTGCCAATGGAGTTTGAGTCGTTACGTCCAGTTCTTAGCGGCTTGGCTGGTGGCATCATCGCTACCTGGCTCACCTCTCGCTGGGCTCGTCGGCTGCCTGCTAGACACAACGGCAAGTCACGCGACGCACTTCTTCGGCAGCATCGTCCCGCTATCTGGACGGCCAACACTCTTTTCTTCCTTGGCCTCATCTTCGGAGTCGCTCTGTACCGGATCGGAGACTTTGAGAGCACAGACTGGCGTCCGCTTGGGCTTGGCTTCGGTCTGGGGTCGGTCTTGCCGCTACTAGCCATCTTTGTAGTGTCCATCCTCTCCGGCAGAGACCCCCGGGAGGGGTACGTCGCCTTCTCGTTTGGTCAGGGCATGCCCCTTTGGGCTACCTATGGCTTGCTTGGCGCGGGCTCAGTTGCTTTCATGTTCGCAGTTGCTAGCCTTGGCACCTAACAATTCATTCAAGCCGACGCCGCTTCGCGGCGCGGCTTAATTCAGGCGTTAGGCCTCATGCGATACATCACGGCGGCCCTTGTTCTCTTCTCACTGCCCGCATCTGCGTGCGAGTTTAAGGCGTCAGAGCTCAGCCTCGGCGGCGTGGCGGCGGGAGAGACCGAGACAAGCGTCGTTGAGCTGCTTGGTGAGCCTAGCGAACGCGTCGATACCGGTGAGGGCATGGAGCTTCGCTATCCCGGTCTAGTCGTTACAGTCGGTTGGCTGGAGCAGGCCGCGCCAGGCGTCGAGCGTCGGGTTTTCGCGCTACGCGCTAGCGGCACCGCGTTGTGCACTCCGTCAGGGCTCTGCCCCGGCATGCCTGTGGCGCACGCCACAAAGCTGTACGGTGCGGCCAGCGTTGCCGTCAGGAACAGCGTGGCATTGCTTGAGTACCAGCCAGCCGCAACTCACTGCTGGCTGCAAGTCTCAGCACAAGGCGGCACAATTACTTCGTTGGCCGTGGCCTGTCAGCCATGAGGCCTAACTAATCATTCAAGCCGACGCCTTCGGCGCGGCTCAAATCAGGCGCTAGGCCTCATGAATAGAACTCGCTTCGTGCTACTGGTCTTGGCTCTGCTGAGTGGCAGCGCACATGCTCATCAAGACCGCATCCTATCAATTGATCAGAACGGTTCTATTCCTGAGATTCCTGCGTCATTCGGACGAGTCTCCTTGGAAATATCTGGACTAGGCAGCGACTCACCTACTGTGACCTTCGGGTCAGGCGATCGACTCAATCGCCTCCCCTCTTGCGTGACCCGTCTTATCCGCGCGGAGAAACTGGATGATGTTTTGGTCACGGGATCCTGGTACCACAGAGAGTCGACGCTTCCCTACTACATTAGCGTCAAGTTCTATGAGCCTAGCCGCAACGAAGCTCGATCCTACAACTCCAGCTTGGATATACTTTTCAATCTACGCACTGCCGAAGTAATCCAGATCAAAAGGTTCGTCGCTAGCGAATCAAACGATGGCGGGCGGTACGAAGCCGTTGATCTTCCCGAAGGGTGCGCGCCGTCATGGCGCGAGGCCTAACCCATCAATCAAGCCGACGCGCCTTCGGTACGCGGCTGAACTCAGGCGTTAGGGCTCATGAAAGCTGCTTCACTCACACTGCTGCTCGCTCTGACCGCAACATCATGCGCGGTTGTCGCGGAGCCCCCATTATCCAGTAACGAACTTTCGCTCGGCGGGGTTGCTATTGGAGACTCGGAGGCCGACGCAGCGTCTGTACTTGGCCAATCAGTACGAACCGAACACCCAGACAACCACCTGTCCATAAAGCTTGAGTCTGGCGGGATCATGGTTCTGATTGATCCGCAGGAGGGTGTTGGTGAAATCTTTAGTAACGCCCCGCAATACTGCACCCCATCCGGCGCATGCCCCGGCATGGCTTTCGACAAGATTCCGAAGGCGATGGGGCGTGCACGCATTACCAAGCAAGGGGGTTCCCGCTTCCTGGCGCAGTACTCAACGACCACCGACTGTTGGATTGAGTTGTCCGTTAGCGCCGAACGTGTGGAGTCTGTTCGGATCGCGTGCCCGGTGTAGGCTAAGGCCTAACCACTCATTCAAGCTGACGCCCACGGCGCGGCTTAACTCAGGCGATAGGTGCCTCACGATGCGCTGGTCAGAATTGAGGTCTCGCGTTGAAGCCGAGTTCGCGGAGGAAATCCGCGACCGAGTGTCCGTCCACGTCACCAGGCACCATGAGCGCTCTCGATCCGGTCGCGGCTGGATCGCAATCGACGGCAAGGAGATCGCCAATTTCTGCGATTGGTCGGTTTACTATCCGAACCCTGATCATCGCGAGTCGCACAAGGACGCCTTGGCTGGCTACGGAGAACTGAGGGCATGGGACTTCAAGGAAGCCTGCTGGGCCATAGTCCACGAAGGGATCGAGCCTGCGCTGGCATCCCAAGATCCTTTGCGCCAGGGCTTGGCTGTTTTGCATCGGAAGTTTGGAAAGCGCCGGCTTGGCGAACTTCTCAAAGATCGTGAGGCGCTACACCCACTGGTACTGTTCTTGTCGGAATTCCGCAAGAACCCGGACGCGGCAACTAACCGATAATTCAACCCGAAGCCTTCGGCGCGGCATAACCCAGGCACCAGGCCACAAAGTGCGGAGTCGTACTACAGATGGAAAATCCCGGTTCTCCTGGCTTCTTTGTCGGTTGGGGCACGCTTTCACTCATCAACGCAGGCCTCGCCCAAGGCAAGGGCCGCAGCAGCCTCAACCGGCGGTCTGTTTCGCTTCTGCCAGGCCCCATCGCCACGCTTCTTATTGTTTTATTTGAGCCACTTCCGAAGAATCCGGCTATGGGCCATGACGACAAGGCCTAACGGATCATTCACGCTGACGCGCCATCGGCACGCGGCTTAACTCAGGCGTTGGACGGCAATGACCGAGCCCTACCATCTCGAGAAACCACTTTGGACTGACGCTGATTTCGAGGTCATGGGCTGGCATGACTCACGAGTGTGGGCGATGGCGGCGGACGAAGAGAGGTTCGAATTCGCGATGGATCTGGACTATATCTTTGAGTGGGTACATCCGGGACCAGGCGAGACCTACTTCAGGTTCTGGGTGGCGCCAGTGACGATGGTGTTCGAAAACGCCTACGACGTCACTTTTGACATTGAATCCCAGCAGGGCGTCATTGAAGTGGCAGATCTCCATCGAGAGGAGCCTAAGCCCACGCCAAACGGCGCATTGACGGACCACCTTTTCCGATTCGAATGCCAGGAAGGCGAGATATCCTTGCGCGCCACAGGGTACCGGATGTACGTAAGGTCGGAACCGCGCCTTATGCATGGCCAGTGCTTTTCACTTGAGGAGCGAGGGGGCATCAGTGTCGAACGTCGCACGCTTTCGGTCTAACGGCCTGTTCGGAACGGACACGCACCGGCAGGGCGTACTGGTCAACTCCAACTTTAGGCGCATTCCATATGACTCCAGATGAAGTATTTCGCTATCTTTTCGGCGCTGTTTTCGTGTTCGTCATTGGCGCTTTTGTGTACAAAGCCATAAAGAATGGTGGGCTCAGGGGCGCGATGTTCGGCGCGCCCATCATTGCTACGGTTGGGGAAGTGTCAGCGTCGAAGGGCGCCCTGGTTCGAATGGTCGTAAAGATCCATAAGCTAGGCGCTGACACTGGAGACAAAACCGTCGGGCTTGAGCTCGTAGCAAAATCAGTAGCGAGCTACCAAATGATGCCAATCTCACTTTCCAAGGCAGAGGCCCGCAAGCTCGCGTCCTTTCTGGAGTCGGCGGCTCAGTGAGCGCCTGACCAATCATTCAACTGGCAATCGCGCTAGCCTTGGTGTACGCAAGTCGCCTGTATCGGCGCGGCCTCCTCGGCTGATTCCAGGTCCAACCAATTCTTCAGTCCGACGCGCCCGCAGCGCGCGGATAAGCTCAGGAATCGAACCGCATGAGAAGGATCCTTGCCGCACTAATTTCCATCCTCGGCATTCTCCCTGCTGCCGCCCAGACACCTGACACAGCCCACGCTCAGGCCACGGCAGACCTGCGCGCGATGGTGTTGCGCCTTTCTCCGGAGGAGCTCGGCCTCAGCGAGGACACCTCCCCCGGCCCGGTCTGGGGCCTGGTGATGGAAACGGGCATGGAAGGGGGTTACTACACCCTGGTCGCTCTCGCGGATGGCACCACCAGCCTCTACTTCAGCAATGGCGGGGGAATCCTCGGGGGTGGTGAGCACGCGCCTGTGCGCAAGGCCAGCGGCGAGCTGCTCATGTCGGCCAACCAGTTCCTTGAGTCGGCGGCGCCGGCGTCTTCCACGCCCCCGCCGGCGCAGGGCCACACGACCTTCTACTTCCTGACCTTTGACGGCATCCGCTCCTACACCGCGCCCGAGCAGGAACTCGGCTATCAGCGCGATCGCCTTTCACCGCTATTCCACGCGGCACATTCCGTCATCTCGGAACTCCGGGTCAGGACGCCCTGAGGCCCATCGGTTACCAGCCCGACCCATGCCCACCACCATCGCACGCTATTTCGAACCCTCGGAGGCGCACATCGTGCGCGCCCTGCTCGAGTCGGCCGGGTTCTCGGCCACCGTAGCCGACGAGCACCATGTAACCGCCAACTATCCGCTCTCGACCGCCCTGGGCGGGGTCCGCGTGCAGGTACCCGACGAGCAGGCCGGGGAGGCCCTCGCCCTCGTGGCGGCCTACACCAGCGGCGAGCTGGAGCGCGAGCTGGAACTGCACGTCGGCGAAGCCGCCCCGCACTGCCCGGCCTGCGGCAGCGAGGACATCCGCCGCCGGGTGCCCGGTTCGAACAAACTGCTGGCCGTCGCGGTCTTCCTCGCGGGCTCGGCCACCTTCCCCACCCGCGAGTCGCTCTGCGAATGCGCCGCCTGCCAACACCAGTGGGAACGGTTAGATTGATCCCGGCCCCGGGACGACCCGGGCGCGTCATCCAACCGCGGGGTGGGCAATCCATCGGCTTTACCGACAGGCCGCTCAACTGAGACCTGACCTATCGCCCACGCGGCCTGCTTCGGCACGGACCCACCCAAACTGTCAGCTAACCTGCCATGCGAATTCTCACAGCTCTCTCGATAGCTGGGCTTTCCCTCGGTACTGCCGGCCTCACCGCCGCAGGAGCCGCACACCTGATGGCGCCGCTGAAAGATCAGCATGCAATCGACGGATGTTCATGGAGTGCATCAGCGCCCGCGCTCGGGAATGGCTTGGTGTTTTTGGCGGAGTACGACGAGTCCAGGGTCCTCATGAACATTGACGGTTCCGACATGGAACTAACGCTGGTCGAAGCGCAGGGTGAACTCCGTGACGTCGGGGATGTCGCTGAGAGAACGTTTACTTCGGGTGAAGTAACGGTAAGGGCGCGCTACACAGTCACTTGGACCTGCCCCCAGGAAGATGAGTCCTGTGAAGTGACACGATACTCAGCCGAGTTCACGGTTGACAAAGACGGCCGCTCCGAAACCTTGAGCGCGACTGGGGATGTCGGGTGCTAGCCTCCGGCCGGGCCACGATGCAGGCTCATAGCTACCCAACCTGGAAGCAGGTCATGCTCTTCGGGGTCCTGGGTCCGCCCTTGGGCGTGTTGTTCAGTCTGCTCTGGATCCACGTCGCTGGAGATCCACCGTCCAGGATGGAACTTGGGCGGTGGCTGCCCATACTTTTCCCCGCTGCCTATATCTACGCAGGCGCTCCTGCCTTGGTCACTGGTTACGCAGCGGCATCGGCCCGCACAGTCGCGACTGACTCGAAATGGGCGGGCGTCGCCTTTCGGTTCCTGGTCCCTGTGATGCTGGGCGTTTGCACCAGTTTGCTCTCCTTCATGGTGACGCTTGGCGCTGAGCCATCTGCGGCAATTGGGGCAGCTGGCGCCTTTGCTGCTTTCCTTTGTACCCTGCTTGTGGAGTGGAGGGCCCGGTTGAGGCCAAAGAAATGATCAGCACACACCTCCGAAACAGGTATCCCATGCGCCTCCTGTTGATCCCACTGCTCGCCATTTCCGCCCCATCCCCGGCAACGGCGCTTAAGATTTCCAACTTCCGTGCCGGCTTGGCCTGCACCAACACCGATGTCCGGGAGGACACGCGCGGTTGGATCTGCCATGTCACCGAAGAGATCCTCGTCACGGACCAGGGCCGTTGCCGCTACAACGGCGAGGACAGGCTTTGCACCTGGGCCGGCTTTGAGTTCGATTACCGCGGCGCAAAGCCCGGCATTGAGCTTGAGTGCACCACTGAACAGTCACGCCCCACCACCTTCGGCAATCCGGCCGAGGAGTTCGCAAGGGACAGCAAGCGCCAGGAGTTCACCCTGCCGCTGGAGGGCTCCGAGGGCCACTTCTTCAACCCGCAGTACTTCACCTTCGGCATTCGGCCTCCCAGCGACGAACCCCTGCTCAGCGAAGGCAGTTGCTCCTTTGAAGGCAAGGAAGTCTTCCGGTACCGGTTTCGAACCCACTTCCCCAGCCTTCCCGGAGGCGGGGACCCGGCGCCCAAGGCCGTGTTCTCGACCGATCTGTGGCCAGGAGAGGGCACGCCGGTGCTGGTCGCCAAGGGAGACTCGCTCGGGCTGAAAGCGGCCCCGTCCACATCGTCGAAGGATATCTCCCGGGTACGCACCAAGCCCGGGGACCGGCTCTGCTTCGTCGAGACACGGTATGTGACGACCCGGCATGGCCTACTGCGCGCCCGTGCGGCCAGCGCGCTTGAGGGACGCCGCTTCGCAGGATCCCGCGCCGTTTCCAGGGACGACTACTACGCCACCGATGTTCCCACCGCCCGGCTCACCGTAGGGCCTTCGCAAACCCTCGACTACCTCCAGGACCGTGCCGAGGGGACATGCTTCGTCCGAATCGAAGGCGTCTTGCTGGAAGCCAGCGACTGCCCGGCCAACGATCCGGATCGTTTCGAACTGCTCCGCGAACCCGTCGTCGAGTGGTGGGTCCGCCTGGACTCGCCCGGCGCCGAGGGATGGCTTAAGGTTGACGACGACAGCGTCCGCGAACTTGAACGTGAGTTTTGAATGAAGGCATTGACCCTCGCACTGCTCCTGGCCGCCGGCCCGGCCCTCGCCGTGGACCGATGGGTTGCACCGCCCGCACCGCAGGTCATCGACGGCGCGGCCATCGCGCCGGTGGCCGAGGTCTGGGAGGACTCCCACTTCATCATCCACCTGCCCAAGCCCCGCCAGGAGGATTGGTCGGCCCTGCGTTACCAGGTCAGCATCGAGCGCCGCGACGAGCAACCATTCCGCGCCCGCCTCGAGACGCGTCCGTTCACCCGTACCGACGAGGTGGTGTTCGTCACCATTCCGCCGGGCAGCGGCGGGCTTTATGAGATCGAGGTCATCGACCGGTCCGCCTACCCTTACACCCGGGTATTCAAGGGACTGGTTTCCGACATCGCCCGGCTGGGCGAATGAATGGGAACGGTTAGATTGATCCCGGCCCCGGGACGACCCGGGCGCGTCATCCAACCGCAGGGACGGCCCTGCACCTCGGGAGACGATCGATGAACTGGTTTTTCCTCGTGCTGGCCGGCCTGCTGGAAGTGGGCTGGGCCGTGGGCCTGAAATACACCGAAGGTTTCACCCGGCTGGTGCCCAGCCTGCTCACCGGCGTGGCGATGGCCGGCAGCTTCTACCTGCTGAGCCTGGCCATGCGCGAGATCCCGCTGGGCACGGCCTACGGCATCTGGGTGGGCATCGGCGCCGTGGGCGCCGCCATCGCGGGCATGATCCTGTTCAAGGAACCCGCCTCCACCCTGCGCATCATCAGCATCGTGCTGGTGGTGGCCGGTATCGTGGGATTGAAGCTCTCGAGCGCCAGCTAAGGACCACGCCAGCCCATGAGCAAAGCCATCCGCCTCGCCGGCCGGATCACCGAATGGAACGATGACAAAGGCTTTGGCTTCGTCGTACCCAACGGCGGCGGCGACCGAGCGTTCGTGCACATCAGCGAGTTCCCGCGCGGTACGCGCCGGCCGGTGCAGGGCGACCTGGTTTCTTACCTGCCCGGCAAGGACGACCGCGGGCGGCTGCAGGCCAGGCAACTGAAGCTGGCTGGGCAGAAGGTGGAGGCGCCGCGCACGCCTTCGAAGCTGCCTCGCGCCGCGATGGGCCTCGTGGCGCTGGCCGCGGCCGGCGCGCTGGGATTCTTCGGCGCCCTGCCCCAGCCCCTGGCCTTGGCCTACGGCATCGCCAGCCTCGTGGCCTACGCGATGTACTTCTTCGACAAATCGGCGGCCGGCCGGGGCGCGCGGCGCATCCCGGAGGCCACGCTGCATCTGGCCAGCGTGTTCGGCGGCTGGCCGGGGGCGCTGGTCGCGCAGCAGCAGTTCCGGCACAAGACCATCAAGCAGCCCTTCCAGTCGGTTTTCTGGATGACCGTGGCGATCAACATCGGCCTTTTTGCCTGGCTGGTGCACTCGGGCCGGCTCGAGGGGCCGATGGGATGATGCGCCGCCTCGCCATCGCCGCGCTCGTGCTCCTGCCCCTCGGCTGGATCTCCCTGCTCGCCGGCCGCTACGAACTGCTCGAAGGAAACCTGCCGGGTGGCCTGCCGGCGGGCAACCTGCTTGCGGCCATCACCTTCGCCGCCTGGCCCGCCGCCGCCGTGCTCATCGCCCGCCCCGGCAGCCTGGCGCGGCGCCTCGCCATCGGCGCGCTCGCGCTGGCACTGGCCTGGCTGCCGGTCTCGCTCCTGCTCGCCGGCAACCTGGCCCTGAACTTCGAAGGCCTCCGCGGCACGCTCTGGATGGGGCTCACCGTGCTGACGCTGTCGGCGGGTGCGGCGGCGCTGGCCTGGTCGGCCATCCACCGCCTGATCGGTCACCAACGCGGGGCCTGAGCCTTTACAGCCCGCACCCGCGCGGCCAAAGTGGCCGCAATCTTCAAACAACACCCCAGGGGAACCACTGCATGAAGCCTTTCGCCACCCTCGCCGCCGCCGTCGCGCTGGCCGTTTCCCTCGCGCCCGCGCCGTCCGCCGCCAACCCGGTGGTGGAAGCCAGCCAGTCCTGCTTCTCGGACAACACCACCGGCAAGGACCGCAAGCTTCTGGGCAAGTGGATCTTCCTGGCGCTGGCCGGCCACCCGGAAATCGCCGGCTATTCTAGCGCCACGCCGGCCGACCACGAGCAGACCTCGCGTGAGCTGGCCGCGCTGTTCATGCGCCTGGTCACCGAAGACTGCGCGGAAGAAATGAAGGCGCTGGCCACCATCGGCGGCACCGAAGCCATGAAGCTGCCCTTCCAGCACCTGGGCCAGATCGCCATGCAGGAACTGATGAACCACAAGGACGTGGCCGGCAACATCGGCGCCTTCGAGAAGTACCTAGACGAGGCCAAGCTCCAGGCCGTGTTCGCGCCGCGGGGCAACTGAGCCATGCTCAAGTCCTTCCGCCTGCTCAGCCTGGTCGAGGGCCTGTCGCTGCTGGTGCTGCTGTTCATGGCCATGCCGGCCAAGTACCAGTTCGGCCACGATTTCGTCTGGCCCGTGGGCATGACCCACGGCGTGCTCTGGCTGGCCTACGTGCTGGCCTCGCTGGTGGTCAGCCACCTGCGCAAGTGGTCGGTGGGCGCCTGGCTGCTGGCCCTGCTCAGCTCGGTGGTGCCCTTCGGCTTCGTGCTGCTCGACCGGCGCCTCAAGCGCGAAATCGCCGCGCAGGCCGAATGACCATGCAGCCCGCGGACGTGCTCGACTTCTGGTTCGTGCAGACCCCGCCCGAGCGCTGGTGGAAGGTGGACCCGGCCTTCGACGCGCTCATCCGCGATCGCTTCGAAGGCCTGCTGCGGCAGGCCGCGGCCTGCGAACTGCAGGGCTGGCGCAGCGACCCCCGCGGTCGCCTGGCCGAGGTGATCGTGCTCGACCAGTTCCCGCGCAACATCCACCGCGGCACGCCGGCGGCTTTTGCCTGCGACCCGCTGGCGCTGGGCCTGGCCCAGGAGGCCGTGGCCGCCGGGGCGCTGGCGGCGCTGTCGCCGGTCGAGCGCAGCTTCCTGCTGCTGCCCTACATGCACAGCGAGTCGCCGCGCATCCACGAGCAGGCCGAGGCGCTCTATCGCGAGCACGCCCCGGCGGAGAACCTCGACTTCGAGCTGCGCCACAAGGCCATCATCGACCGCTTCGGCCGCTACCCGCACCGCAACGCCCTCCTCGGCCGTGAATCCACGGCCGAGGAGCTCGAGTTCCTGAAGCAGCCCGGATCGAGTTTCTAGGCTTACTTGGCCTTGGCGTCCTTGGGCTTTTGCGACGTCTTGGCCCAGGGATTGCAGATCGGCACGTTGTTGGTCGGCTCGGTGGCCAGGCCGGTGTCGGTGGCGTCATCCTCGCGCACCAGGTCCACGCGGCAGCCGGTGGAGCTGAGCACGATCGAGGCGAAGTAGCTGCCCTGCGGGGCGAACACCGCGCTGGCGCCCGGGTAGCACGAGTAGGTGACGTTGTAGTCGTACAGCTGCACGCTCGAGTACAGCGAGACGCGGCTGCCGGCCGGCACCTGGAAACGGCCTTCCTTGTCGGGCTTGGCCTGGTAGCCCACGCCATCGGCGCAGAAGGCCGGCGACGGGAAATTCAGGCCCTGCACGGTGGCCATCGGCTCGTCGGGCTTGGCCACGTAGGTCGGCAGCACCACGCAGCCGGAGAGCAGCAGCAGCGGCAGCGCCGCCAGCAGTTTGAAGTTGCGCATGCTCAGCCCTCCTTCCTGGCCATTTCGGCCGTCACGCGCTCGAGCACCTCGGCGGCATTGAGCGAACCCTTGCGGGGTTCGTCCAGCGGCAGCACGTAGATGTGCGAGAACGGCTTGCCACCCAGGGCGTGGATGCCCAGGTCTTCGCCCACCGGCAGGCCGGCCGCGGCGTGTTCAAGCGAGGTGTAGGCCAGGAAGTGGCCCTTGCCGCCCTCCTGCACCACTTCGCAGGCGCGGCGCAGCACGTAGCGGCGCACGGTTTCGGCATTGGTGTAGCCGTTGGCGGCGAAGCCCACGGTCACCAGCTTGCCCGGGCCCGGCTCGTCGTAATAACCGCCCGCCAGGTTCAGCGGGTTGGTGGCGTCGGTATAGGTGGTGGCGCAACCGGTAAGCGCGACGCAGGCCAGCAGCGCGGCCGCAGGCCACGCCCGGCGGATGGATCTCGGATTCATGTTTTCCCCTGAGGACGGCCCGATCGGGCCGATGCGACTTTAGGCAAACGTGCACACGGCGGCAATGGGCAAAAATCGTGGCGGCCGCCCGCCGCTTCGGCCATTCTTGGGCGCTGTCGACCCCGTCCGGAGCCGCTGCATGCGCAAGGCCGTTCGCCTCACCGTCCGCCTGTTGGCCGTCCTCGTCATCCTGGCCGTGCTGGCGATGTTCGCCGGCCTCTGGGCCATGCGCGTCAGCCTGCCCGCGCTCGAGGGCGAGCTGCAGCTCGCGGGCCTGTCGGCGCCGGTGCTGGTCAGCCGCGACGAACGCGGCATCGCCACCCTCGAGGCGGCCAACGAGGCCGATGCCGCCCGGGCCCTGGGCTTCGTGCACGCCCAGGAGCGCTACTTCGAGATGGACCTGCTGCGGCGCTCGGCCGCCGGCGAGCTCTCGGCCCTGTTCGGGCCGATCGCCATCGAGCGCGACAAGGAAATCCGCGTCCACCGCCTGCGCGCCCGCCTGGCCGAGCACCTGGGCCAGGCCACCGACGGCCACCTGGCCGCGCTCGAGGCCTACCGCGACGGCGTCAACGACGGCCTGCTGGCGCTCCAGGCCCGCCCCTGGCCGTACCTGCTGCTGCGCGCCCAGCCCGAGCCCTGGACGCTGGAAGACACGATGCTCGCCGGCTACGCCATGTTCTTCGACCTGCAGGACGAGTCGAACTCGCGCGAACTGGCGCTGTGGCGCATCCGCGAGGTGGTGCCGCCGGCGCTGTACGACCTGATCGCCGTGGACGGCAGCGAGTGGGACGCGCCGCTGGTGGGCGGGCCGCGCGGCAATGCCGTGCTGCCCGGCCCGGAGCAGGTGGACCTGCGCGAGCTGCCGATGCCCGAGGAGAACGGCGACTACGCGGTGTCGGAGCCGGCCGCCCCGGGCAGCAACAACTTCGCCGTGGCCGGCAGCCGCACCGCCGACGGCCGCGCCATCGTCGCCAACGACATGCACCTGGGCCTGCGCGCGCCGAACATCTGGTTCCGCGCCCGCCTGCGCTACCCCGACGCCCGCGCGCCGGGCGGCCAGGTCGATGTGTCGGGCTTCACCCTGCCCGGCATCCCGGCCGTCATCGTCGGCAGCAACGGCCACGTGGCCTGGGGCTTCACCAACAGCTACGGCGACTGGCTGGACTTCTACCGCGTCGAGTTCACCGACGCCGAGCGCCTCAAGTACCGCGTGCCCGGGGGCGAGGCCGCGCTGCGCACCGACAGCGAGTGGATCGCGGTCAAGGGCGGCGAGCCGGTGGAGCTGAAGGTGCGCGAGACGCGCTGGGGCCCGATCACCGTGGACCTGGACGACGGCAGCGCGCTGGCGCTGCGCTGGACGGCGCAGCTGCCGGGCTCGCTCAATTTCGGCCTGGCCCACCTCGCCCGCGCCGGCGGCCTCGACGAGGGCCTGGCGGTGGCCGACGAGGCCGGCATCCCGGCGCAGAACCTGGTGATGGCCGACCGCAGCGGCCGCATCGCCTGGCGCATCACCGGACAGATCCCCCAGCGCAGCGGCGACTGCCAGCCGCGCGCGCCGCTGCGCGTGGAGCAGGCCTGCCGCTGGACCGGCTGGCTGCCGCCCACCGAGAACCCCAGCGTGGTCGACCCGGCCGACGGCGTGCTGTGGACCGCCAACGCCCGCGTGGTCGACGGCGAGGCGCTGGCGATCATCGGCGATGCCGGCTACGCCAACGGCGCCCGCGCGCGCCAGATCCGCGATGTCCTGCGGGAAACGCCCCGGTTCACCGAGGCCGACCTGCTGGCCCTGCAGCTCGACGACCGCGCCCTGTTCCTGCAGCGCTGGCACGCGCTGCTGCAGGCCGAGGCCGGGCGCAACCCGAACAGCGACCTGCGTGCGCTCGCCGAGGCCAGCGCGAACTGGACCGGCCGCGCCAGCGTGGATGCCGCCGACTACCGCATCGTGCGCGCCTGGCGGCTGGCGGTGATCGAGCGCATCAGCAACGGCCTGATGGCGCCGGCCCAGGCCGCGCTGGGCGAGGCCTTCGTGATGCCCGACCTGCCCCAGGCCGAGTCCTTCGCCTGGCCGCTGGTGCAGCAGCGGCCCGCGCACCTGCTGCCGCGCAAGTTCGACAGCTGGGAGTCGCTGCTGGCCGACGCCGCGCGCGACATCCGCGCCCAGCTGGAGGAACGCGGCCCGCTGGCCGAACGTACCTGGGGCGAGCGCAACACCGCCGCCATCTGCCACCCGCTGGCCGGCGCGCTGGGGCCTTTGGGCAAGTTGCTGTGCATGCCGGCCGAGCCGCTGCGCGGCGACGGCAACATGCCGCTGGTGCAGGGCCCGGGCTTCGGCGCCAGCGAGCGCATGGTGGTTTCGCCCGGCCGCGAGGCCGAGGGCTTCGCGCACATGCCCGGCGGCCAGAGCGGCCACCCGATGTCGCCGTTCTGGGGGGCCGGCCATGCCGACTGGGTGCGCGGCGAGCCCTCGCCCTTCCTGCCCGGCGAGGCCCGCCACCAGCTGCGGCTGGTGCCAGAACTGTGAGGTAGTTCACATTTCCGCTCAAGGAACCTGACAGGCGTCACGTTTTGCGCCATAAACGGGGCGCTGCCCGGTGCGCTCCGCCGGTGCAGGGACGGAGAGATCGCCGTCAGGGGGAGCGATCTACCGCACCGAACTTTTCGGCGAGGTAGGTTGGAATGGAAATCATGGTTACGTTCCTGGCGCAGGCGCGCCAGATGATGCTGCAACGCCAGGCCAAGGCGGTCGCCAAGGCCATCCGGGCGATGGACGTCGCCCAGCGCAAGGCCACCGCGGACCAGACCCTGGCCGAGATCCAGGCGGCCGCCGTGTTGCCCCAGCCGCACTGGCACGGCTGCAGCGAATCGATGATGTACCGGCCCTGGAGCCCGGTGGCCAGCACGGCCGCCAGGCGCTGCCGCGACCGCTCGATCCAGCTGCGCCTGCGCAGCGCGGCGCTGTGGCTGGCCGTGGTCTACCACGAGACGCGGCAGACGCCGCACGCGGGCCTGCAGGGCGTGCACCGCCAGGTGCTGGGAATGTTGCGCGAGCTGCGCGAATCGTCGAAGTCGACGCCGGCCGCCGAAGCGGCCTGGTTCAAGGCCGCGGCCTGACGGACACCGGGGAGGAGAGCGGAAGGCTCAGGAGAGCAGCAGTCGCTCGGCGATGGCTCGGTAAAGCGCGGGGAGGCGCTCGAGTTCATCCACGGCGACGCGTTCGTTGACCTTGTGGATGCTGGCGTTGATGGGCCCCAGCTCCACCACCTCGGCGCCGAGAGGCGCGATGAAGCGGGCGTCCGAGGTGCCGCCGCCGGTGTTTTCCTCCGGCACGAGGCCGAGCTGTTCGAGGATGACCTCGCGCGCCGCGGCGCGCAGCTTGCCTTCGCCGGTGAGGAAGGGCTCGCCGCTGCGGTGCCAGTGCAGCTCGTAGTCCAGGCCGTGGCGCTCGAGCGTGGCCACCACCTCGGCTTCCAGCGCCTCGGCGCGCCAGCCGGGGTTGTAGCGGAAGTTGAGCAGCACTTCGCAGCTGCCCGGGATCACGTTGTTGGCGCCGGTGCCCGCATGGATGTTCGAGACCTGGAAGCTCGAGGGCGGGAACTCGGGGTAGCCCTCGTCCCAGACGCGCGCGCACAGCTCGGCCAGCGCGGGCATGGCCTGGTGGATCGGGTTGCGGGCCTTCTCCGGATAGGCCACGTGGCCCTGGATGCCCTTCACCACCAGCCGCGCCGACAGCGAGCCGCGCCGGCCCACGCGCAGCAGGTCGCCCAGCGCCGCCTTGGAAGACGGCTCGCCGGTGATGCAGTAATGGATCGGCCGGCCTTCGGCCTTGAAGCGCTCCGCCACCTTGCGCACGCCGTCGATGGCGTCGCCCTCTTCGTCCGAAGTCAGCAGGATGGCCAGCGTGCCGGGGTGCGCCGGGTGCGCGGCCACGAACTGCTCGGCCGCCACCACGAAGGCCGCCACGCTGCCCTTCATGTCGGCGGCGCCGCGGCCGTAGAGGAAACCGTCGCGCTCGGTGGGCTCGAAGGGCGGGCTGTCCCAGGCTTCGCGCGGGCCGGGCGGCACCACGTCGGTGTGCCCCAGCAGGCACAGCACCGGGCCGCCGCGGCCGTGCGTGGCCCAGAGGTTGCGCACGTCGCCGACATCGAGCCACTCGACCGCAAAGCCCGCCCGCGCCAGGCGCGCGGCCACCAGCTCCTGGCAACCGGCGTCGTCGGGCGTCACCGACGGCCGCGCGATCAGCTCGCGCGCCAGCGCCAGCACGCCGCTCACTTGCCCACCCCGAAACGCTGCTTGAAGCCGTTGTCGGTGAAGCCCACCGACACCGCGCCGTCGGCGGTGGCCACCACCGGGCGCTTGACCAGCGCCGGGTGCTCGCGCAGCAGCAAGGTCCACTCCGGATCGGAGGCCGGGGACTTGCGCGCCTCCGGCAGCTGGCGCCAGGTGGTGGAGGCCTTGTTCACCAGCTTCTCCCAGCCACCCAGCTGCGCCGCCCAGGCCTTGAGCGTCTCCGGCGGCACCCGGTTGGCGCGGTAGTCCACGAACTCGTGGGCCACCTCGAAGCGCTTGAGCCAGTTGCGCGCCTTGCGGCAGGTGTCGCAGTTTTCGAGGCCGTAGAGCGTGGTCATTCCACCGCGCCTCGCAGCAGTTCGTTCACCGAGGTCTTGGCGCGCGTCTTGGCGTCCACCTGCTTGACGATGACCGCGCAAGACAGGGAGTACTTGCCGTCGGCCGAAGGCAGCGAACCCGGCACCACCACCGAACCGGCCGGCACGCGGCCCTGCAGGATCTCGCCGGTCATGCGGTTGTAGATGCGGGTGGACTGGCCCAGGAACACGCCCATGCCGATGACGCTGCCCTTCTCGACGATCACGCCCTCGACCACCTCCGAGCGCGCGCCGATGAAGCAGTCGTCCTCGATGATGGTGGGGCTGGCCTGCAGCGGCTCGAGCACGCCGCCGATGCCGGCGCCGCCGCTGATGTGGCAGTTCTTGCCCACCTGCGCGCAGCTGCCCACGGTGGCCCAGGTGTCGACCATGGTGCCGGCGCCGACGTAGGCGCCGATGTTGACGAAGCTCGGCATCAGCACCACGTCCTTGCCGATGTGCGCGCCGGTGCGGACGATGGCGCCGGGCACGATGCGCGCGCCCAGCTTCTGGAAGTCGGCCTCGTCGTAATTGTCGAAGCGCAGCCGCACCTTGTCCCAGAACGCCGCCGGGAAGCCCTCCATCTGCTGCATGTCGTTGACGCGGAAGTAGAGCAGCACGGCCTTCTTGAGCCACTGGTTCACCTCCCAGCGCTTGCCGTGCGGCGCGGCCACGCGCGCCTTGCCCGACTCGAGCAGCTCGATCGCCTCCTCCACCGCCGGGCGCGTGCTGCCCTCGATCTCGGCGGCGGTCAGGCTGGCGCGGCGCTCGAAGGCGTCTTCGATGATCGCCTGCAGTTGCTCAATGTTCGGCTTCTTTCTTGCCATCTCGGCTATCTCCATCCACGCCGGCCACGATGGCGGCGCGCAGTTCGTCCAACAGGGCCTGGTCGCCGACGGGCTGGTCGCGCTCGTCGGTAAGCAGGAAGAAATCCTCCACCTTCTCGCCGAAGGTGGCGATGCGCGCGTCGTGCACGCGCAGGTGGAAACGGCGCAGCACCTGGGCCACGCCGGCCAGCAGGCCGGGCTGGTCGGTGCACACCAGGCTCATGCGGGTGCGGCGGCCGTCGGCGGAGGCGTCGAAGTCCACCCGCGCCGGCACGCGGAAGTGGCGCAGCTGGCGCGGGGCCGCGCGGCGCGGCGGCTTCACCTTCGCCGGGTCGCGCAGGGCCTGGCGCAGGGCCGATTCCACCGCCGCCGGCTCGGGCGCGCTGCCCAAGGGCGCGATCAGCTGGAAGTTGTCGAGCGCGTAGCCGTCGCTGGAGTTGAGCACGCGCGCCTCGAGCACGTTCAGGCCGAGGCGGTCGAAGGTGGCCACCAGGGCCGCGAACAGGCCGTCGCGGTCGGGCGTGCGCACGAACACCTCCAGGCCGCCGTCGTTGAGGTGCGGGCGCACCAGCACCAGGGTGTCGGCGCCGGCCGAGGCGGCGATGCCGCGGGTCTGCCAGGCGATCTGCTCGGGCCGGTAGCGCAGGAAGCCCACGTCGGGGTACGCGGCCCAGATGCGCTCGACCTCGGCCTGGTCCAGGCCCTCGCCCAGCAGGCGCTCGAGCGCCGCGGCGCGGGTCTCGGCCATGATCTCGGTGGCGTGCACCGGGTTTTCCAGCCCGCGCCGCAGCGCGAAGCGCGTGGCCGAATACAGGTCGGCCAGCAGGCGGTCCTTCCAGGCGTTCCAGAGCTTGGGGCTGGTGCCGGCGATGTCGGCGCAGGTCAGCAGGTAGAGGTAATCGAGGTGCTCGCGGTCGGCCACCTTGTTGGCGAAGCGCGCCACCACCTCCGGGTCGGAGATGTCCTGGCGCTGGGCGGTGACCGACATCAGCAGGTGCTGCTCGACCAGCCAGGCCAGCAGGTCGGCGTCGGCCTGGGGCATGGCGTGCGCCTCGGCGAACTCGCGCGCGTCCACCGCGCCCAGCTCGCTGTGGTCGCCGCCGCGGCCCTTGGCGATGTCGTGGAACAGGCCGGCCAGCAGCAGCAGGTGCGGCTTGCGAAGCCGCGGCCACACTTCGTGGGCGATGCCGAAACGCTCGTCGGCGCGGCGGGCGAAGCTGTCGATGTGCGAGAGCACGGTGAGCGTGTGCTGGTCCACGGTGTAGACGTGGAACAGGTCGTACTGCATGCGCCCGGAGACCTTGCCGAAGGCCGGCAGGTAGCGCGCCAGCACGCCCAGCCGGGCCATGCGGGTGAGCCCGGCCACCGCCATCGGCGACTGCAGCAGCGCCATGAAGCGCTGGCGCAGCGGCTCGGGCTGCCCGGCATACGGGCGGATGGCGGACAGCGACTCGCCCAGCGCGCGCGCCGTTTCCGAGTGCAGTCCGCGCGCGCCCGGCTGCGCATCCCAGGCCTCGAACAGGGCCAGCACTTCGCCGAAGCCGCGGCCCAGGCGCGCCGGCTCGGCCATGGCCAGGTAGCCGTGGCGCAGCTCGAAGCCGTCGCCCAGGAGCTGCGGCGGTTCCTGGCCCGAGAGTTGCTCCTCGAAGCGCTGGAGCAGGCGGTCGTTGATGCGCATCACCGTGGCGGCGCTGCGGAAGAAGCCCTGCATCATCTGCTCGACGGCGAGGTTGTCGCGGCGCTCGTCCTTCAGGCCGAGCATCGTGGCCAGGTTCTTCTGGTAGTCGAAGCCCAGGCGCTCCTCGCGGCGCCTGGCCAGCAGGTGCAGGCCGAAGCGCAGCCGCGCCAGCACGCGCCATTCGCGCTCGAGGCTGGCGCACTCGTCCTCGCCCAGCAGGCCCAGCGGCACCAGCGCGCGCAGGCCGGGCACCCCGTACAGGCGCATGCCCATCCAGGTGACGGTCTGCAGGTCGCGCAGCCCGCCCGGGCCTTCCTTGATGCTCGGCTCGAGGTTGTGGGCGGTGTCGTGGAAACGGGCGTGGCGCGCGCGCTGCTCCTCGCGCTTGGCGGCGAAGTAATCCTTCGGCGGCCACAGCACCTCGGGCGAGAGCGCCGAGGCCAGCGCGGGCAGGCAGGCCTCGTCGCCGGCCAGCAGGCGGCACTCCATCAGCGCGGTGAGCACGGTGATGTCCTCGCGCGCGGCCTCCACGCACTGTCCCCGCGAGCGCACGGCCTGGCTGGTGGCCAGGCCCGCGTCCCAGAGCAGCGAGAAGAAGCGGCCGATGTCGGCCTGGCGCGCCTGCTGCACGGCCGGTTCGGCCAGCACCAGCAGGTCGATGTCGGACTGGGGGTAGAGCTCGCCGCGGCCGTAGCCGCCGGTGGCCAGCAGGTCCAGGCCTTCGGCCCCGCCCAGGCAGCGCTCCCAGGCCGAGCGCACGATGTCGTCGGCCAGGGCGCAGCAGCGCGAGACCAGGCGGTCGGCCACTTCGCCGGCCTCGAAGCGCTGGTGCAGCAGGGCGCGGCCGGCCAGCAGCCCGGCCTTGGCGACCTCGCGCCAGGCGGCGGCGTCCGGCGCGGCGGCCAGGGCCGCCGGCAAGTCGGCGTCGGGGGCGTTCGGGGCGGCGCTCACCGGCCGGCCCCGGTCACAGGTCGTTGTCGTCGCCGGGCAGGCGGGTGAGGATCTCGACGCCGTCGTCGGTCACCGCCACCGTGTGCTCCCACTGCGCCGACAGCGACTTGTCGCGGGTGACCACGGTCCAGCCATCGCCCAGCAGCTTGGTCTGGCGGCTGCCGGCGTTGATCATCGGCTCGATGGTGAAGGTCATGCCCTTCTTGAGCACCACGCCGGTGCCCGGCTGGCCGTAGTGCAGCACCTGCGGGTCCTCGTGGTAGATCCTGCCGATGCCGTGGCCGCAGTATTCGCGCACCACCGAGAAGCGCTCGCCCTCGGCGTACTGCTGGATGGCGTGGCCGATGTCGCCCAGCGTGGCGCCCGGGCGCACGGCGCGGATGCCGCGGAACATGGCCTCGCGGGTCACGTCCACCAGGCGGCGGGCCAGCACGTTGGGCTCGCCCACCAGGTACATGCGGCTGGTGTCGCCGTGCCAGCCGTCCTTGATGACGGTGACGTCGATGTTGATGATGTCGCCGTCCTTGAGGATCTTCGACTCGCTCGGGATGCCGTGGCAGATGACGTTGTTGACCGAGGTGCAGACCGTCGCCGGGAAGCCCTTGTAGCCGACGTTGGCCGGGATGGCGCCCTGCACGTTGACAATGTGGTCGTGGCAGATGCGGTCGAGCTCGGCGGTGCTGACGCCCGGCTTGACGTGCGGGGCGACCACCTGCAGCACTTCGGCGGCCAGGCGGCCGGCCACGCGCATGCGCTCGATGTCTTCGGGGCTCTTGAGGCTGATGTGCATGGCCCGGATTATCCAACAGTTGCGGCCACTTGGGCCAGCCGGCTATACTCCCGCGGCTCGGAAAACCGGCTTGCCGGCCCTCCGACCGCCCACGCCGGGCGTCACCGGCGAATTCACACGCCAGGCAACCCCCCGCCCCGGGGTGCCCCGGAACTTCGGTTCCAGGGTTCGAGGCGGCGGCCCGGCGGAGGCCCAACCCCGGAGCTTCGACGCCGCCAGAGCGCGGCCGGCTCCCGTTCGCACAAGGAATCACCATGTCCCAGGTCACCATGCGCCAGATGCTGGAAGCCGGCGTCCATTTCGGCCACCAGACCCGCTACTGGAACCCCAAGATGGGCCCGTACATCTTCGGCGCCCGCGGCAAGATCCACATCATCAACCTGGAAAAGACCCTGCCGCTGTTCCAGGACGCCATGAACTTCATCTCGGGCATCGCCCAGAAGCGCGGCACCATCCTGTTCGTCGGCACCAAGCGTTCGGCCCGCGAGGCCATCAAGGAAGAAGCCACCCGCTGCGGCATGCCCTACATGAGCATGCGCTGGCTGGGCGGCACCCTGACCAACTACGCCACCGTGAAGAAGTCGGTCGCGCGCCTGAAGGAGCTCGAGGCCGCCGAGACCGACGGCACCTTCGAGAAGCTGGTCAAGCACGAGGTGCTCACCCTGCGCCGCGAGCGTGACAAGCTCGAGGCTTCGCTGGGCGGCATCAAGGACATGGGCCGCCTGCCGGACGCCCTGTTCGTGATCGACATCGGCCACGAGAACATCGCCGTGCAGGAAGCCAAGAAGCTCGGCATCCCGGTGATCGCCGTGGTCGACACCAACTACGACCCCAACCTGGTGGACTACGCCATCCCGGGCAACGACGACGCCATCCGCGCCGTGCAGCTGTACGTGCGCGCCGCCGCCGACGCCGTGCTCGAGGGCAAGGCCGCTTCGCCGCAGGCCCACGTGGCCGCCGACGACTTCGTCGAGCTCGACGCCGAGGGCAACCCGGTCGCCAAGGAAGACAAGAAGGCCGCCCCGCGCGCCCGTGCCCCGCGCGCTCCCCGCGCCGCCAAGTAATCTGAAGAAGGACATCCCATGGAAATCACTGCTTCCCTGGTCAAGGAACTGCGCGAGCGCACCGGCGCCGGCATGATGGAGTGCAAGAAGGCCCTGGCCGAGACCGCCGGCGACATCGACGCCGCGGCCGAGTCGCTGCGCAAGTCGGGCCTGGCCAAGGCCGACAAGAAGGCCGGCCGCGTGGCCGCCGAAGGCCGCATCGTGGCCGCCCAGGCCGGCGGCAAGGCCGTGCTGGTCGAGGTCAACTCGGAAACCGACTTCGTGGCCAAGGACGACAACTTCGTCGCCTTCGCCGACGCCGTCGCCCAGGCCGCGCTCGCTTCGGGCGCCGCCGACGCCGAGGCCCTGAAGTCGGCCAAGGTCGCTTCGGGCGAGACCGTCGAGGAGACCCGCGCCGCCGTCGTCGCCAAGGTCGGCGAGAACGTGCAGGTCCGTCGCCTGGCCAAGGTCGACAGCGCCAACACCGTCGCCGCCTACATCCACGGCGGCCGCATCGGCGTGCTGGTCGAGCTCAAGGGCGGCGACGCCGAGCTCGCCCGCGGCATCGCCATGCACGTGGCCGCGATGAACCCGCCCTACAACAAGGCCGCCGACGTGCCGGCCGAGTTCGTGGCCAAGGAAAAGGAAATCGAGCTGGCCAAGATGTCCGACAAGGACAAGTCCAAGCCGGCCGAGATCCTCGAGAAGATCATGGCCGGCAAGGTGGCCAAGATCATCAACGAGGTCACCCTCTACGGCCAGCCGTACGTGCTCAACACCGACCAGACCGTCGAGCAGGCCGTGAAGGCCGCCGGCGCCGACGTGGTGCAGTTCCAGCGCCTGGCCGTCGGCGAGGGCATCGAGAAGGTGGTCGAGGACTACGCCGCCGAAGTGATGAAGGCGATGGCGGTCTGACCGACCTCCTCCGCCCCGCAAAAAACCCGGCCCCGGCCGGGTTTTTTGTTGCCCGGGAAACCAGAAACCTCCCGATCGGCTAGAATTCCGCCGTTTGCCCGCCACCGGAGAGCCCCATGAGCAACCAGCCCCTGAAGTACCGCCGCATCCTGCTCAAGCTCTCCGGCGAAGCCCTGATGGGCAACGAGGACTACGGCATCGACCCGAAGGTGATCCGGGCCATGGCCGAGGACATCGTCGCGGCCCAGCAGGCCGGCGCCGAGATCGGCCTGGTGATCGGCGGCGGCAACATCTTCCGCGGCGCCGGCCTGGCCGAGGCCGGCATGGACCGCGTCACCGGCGACCACATGGGCATGCTGGCCACCGTCATCAACGCCCTGGCCATGGCCGACGCGCTCGAGAAGGCCGGCGGCTTCGCCCGCGTGATGAGCGCCATCAAGATCAACGAGGTCTGCGAGGACTACATCCGCCGCCGCGCCATCCGGCACATGGAGAAGGGCCGGATCACCCTGTTCGCCGCCGGCACCGGCAACCCCTTCTTCACCACCGACTCGGCCGCCGCCCTGCGCGCCAGCGAAATCGGCGCCGACCTGCTGCTCAAGGCCACCAAGGTCGACGGCATCTACGATTCCGACCCGAAGAAGAACCCCGGCGCCAGGCGCTTCGAGCACCTGGGCTACGACGAGGTCATCGCCCGCAACCTGCAGGTGATGGACACCGCCGCCTTCGCCCTGTGCCGCGACAACAAGGTGCCCCTGCGCATCTACGACATGATGCAGCCCGGCGCGCTGATGCGGATCCTGCGCGGCGAGCCGCTGGGCACCCTGGTCGACGCCGGCTGAGCGCCGCCGCCCCCCAGCGCCTATAATCCCGGGCTTGCCCCACCCACCGCACCCAACGCGGAGCCAGCGATGCTCAACGACATCAAGAAAGACGCCCAGACCCGCATGAACAAGTCCGTCGAGGCCTTCCGCCACGACCTGACCAAGCTGCGCACGGGCCGCGCCACCACCGCCCTGGTCGACCACCTGAAGGTGAACTACTACGGCTCGGACATGCCGCTCACCCAGGTGGCCACCGTCTCGGTCGCCGATGCGCGCTCGCTCACCATCACGCCCTGGGAAAAGGGCATGGTGGCCGCCGTCGAGAAGGCCATCCTGGCCTCCGACCTGGGCCTGACCCCGAACACCGCCGGCACCGTCATCCGCATCAACCTGCCGCCGCTCACCGAGGAGCGCCGCAAGGAGCTCACCAAGCACGTGCACGCCGAAGGCGAGAACGCCAAGGTCGCCATCCGCAACGTGCGCCGCGACGCCATCCAGCAGGTCAAGGAACTCCTCAAGGAGAAGCAGGTGACCGAGGACGACGTGCGCCGCGCCGAGGACGAGATCCAGAAGCTCACCGACAAGGCCGTCAAGGACGTCGATGACGTGGCCAAGGCCAAGGAGCAGGAGCTGATGGCGGTCTGAGGCCGGCCATCCGGATGTCCGCCCCGCCCGCCCCTTCCCGCCTGCCGCGCCACGTGGCCGTCATCATGGACGGCAACGGCCGCTGGGCGCAGCGCCGCAACCGCCCCCGCACGCTCGGCCACCGCGCCGGCGCCAAGGCCGTGCAGGTCTGCGTGGAGTACTGCCTCGACCGCGGCATCGGCGCGCTGACGCTGTTCGCCTTTTCCAGCGAGAACTGGAACCGCCCCGAGGAGGAAGTCGGGGCGCTGATGAAGCTGTTCCTGCGCATGCTCGAGAACGAAGTCGGCGAGCTGCACCGCCGGGGCGTGCGCGTGGCCTTCATCGGCGAGCGCGCCGGCTTCCCGGCGCAGATCCGCGAACGCATGGCCGAGGCCGAGGCCGTGCGTCCGCTGGAGGAAAAACTGGTGCTGACCATCGCCGCCGGCTACGGTGGCCGCTGGGACATCACCCAGGCGGCCCGCTCGCTGGCCGCCGACGTGGCCGCCGGCAAGCTCGACCCGGCCGCCATCGACGAAAAACTGCTCGACAGCCGCATCAGCCTGGCCGGCCTGCCGGTGCCCGACCTGTTCATCCGCACCGGAGGCGACTTGCGCATCAGCAACTTCCTGCTCTGGCAGCTGGCCTACACCGAGCTGTGGTTCACCGAGACGCTCTGGCCCGACCTCGACGCCAGCGTGCTCGACGCGGCCATGGCCGCCTTCGCCGACCGCGAGCGCCGCTTCGGCCTCACCAGCGCCCAGGTGGCCGGGGGCGCGACGTGAGCCGCCGCCAGCGCATCACCACGGCCCTGTTCCTGGCGCCGCTGCCGGTGCTGGCGGTGCTGCTGCTGCCTACCCCCTGGCTGGCCGCCGTGGTAGCGCTGGTGATGCTGGGCGGGCTGTGGGAATGGACCCGCTTCGCCGGCATCGCCGAGCCGCTGCCGCGCGCCGCCTTCCTGGCCGCGAACGCGCTGCTGATGGCCGCCCTGGTCTGGGCCGCCGGGCCGGGCTTGTTCACGCTCAAGATCGTTTCGCTGGTTGGTGCCGCCTGGTGGCTGGCCGTGCTGCTGTGGCTGCGCCGCGGCCGCTTCGCCGCCGACGACACCCCGCGCAACCGCGCCCTCAAGCTGCTCGCCGGCAGCCTGTGCGTGCTGCCGGCCTGGTGCGCGCTCGGCTGGCTGCACTCGGAAGACCCCTACGGCGCGCGCTGGACCCTGTTCGCGCTGCTGATCGTCTGGGTGGCCGACAGCGGCGCCTATTTCGCCGGCACGAAGTGGGGCCGCAAAAAGCTCGCCCCGTCCATCAGCCCCGGCAAGAGCTGGGAAGGCGTGTACGGCGGCCTGGCCGCCACCGCCGTGCTGGCCGTCGTCGCCCTGCCCTTCCTGGGCATTGGCTGGGGGCAGTTGCCTGCGCTGGTGCTGGTCACCCTGGTGGTGGCGGGCGCCTCGGTGGTGGGCGACCTGTTCGAGAGCCTGATGAAGCGGCACTCGGGCGTGAAGGATTCCGGCGACCTGTTCCCGGGCCACGGCGGCATGATGGACCGGCTCGACAGCATCCTCGCGGCGCTGCCGGTGTTCGTGGTGGGCAAGGCATGGCTGGGCCTCTGAAGACGATCGCGCTGCTGGGGGCCACCGGTTCGATCGGCGGCTCCACGCTCGACGTCGTCGCCCGCCACCCCGACCGCTTCCGCATCGGCGCGCTCAGCGCCAACGGCCGCGTGGACGAACTGCTGGCGCTGTGCGAGCGCTTCCGGCCGGACACCGCCGTGGTCGCCGACGAGGCCGCCTGGCCGGCCCTGCGCGACGGCCTGGCCGCGCGCCGCCTGCCCACCCGCGCCCTGGCCGGCGCCGCCGCGCTGGACGAGATCGCCGCCGACCCGGCCAACGACACCGTCGTGGCCGCCATTGTCGGCGCCGCCGGCATGGCCTCCACCCTGGCCGCGGCCCGCGCCGGCAAGCGCATCCTGCTGGCCAACAAGGAATCGGTGGTGCTGGCCGGCGACCTGCTGCTGCAGGCCGCGCGCGCGGGCGGCGCCACCCTGCTGCCGGTGGACAGCGAGCACAACGCCATCTTCCAGTGCCTGCCGGCCGACGGCGGCCGCCAGGGCGTGCGCCGGCTGCTGCTCACCGCCTCCGGCGGCCCCTTCCGCGGCCGCCGCCGTGAACAGCTGGCCGAGGTCACGCCCGAGCAGGCCTGCGCCCATCCGAACTGGTCGATGGGCCGCAAGATCTCGGTCGACTCGGCCACGCTGATGAACAAGGGCCTGGAGGTCATCGAGGCCCGGCACCTGTTCGGCCTGCCGCCCGAACGCATCGAGGTGGTGGTGCACCCGCAGTCGGTCATCCACTCGCTGGTGGACTACATCGACGGCTCGGTGCTGGCCCAGCTGGGCAACCCCGACATGCGCACCGCGCTGGCCTACGGCCTGGCCTGGCCCGAGCGCATCGACTCGGGCGTGGCCCCGCTCGACCTGGCCGCCCTGGCCCGCTTCGATTTCGAACAGCCCGACCTGGACGCCTTCCCCTGCCTGGGCCTGGCCTGGCGGGCGATGGCCGCGGGCGGCAGCGCGCCGGCCGTGCTCAACGCCGCCAACGAAGTGGCGGTTTCAGCCTTCCTTCAGGGCCGGCTGGGCTTCCTAGGCATCCCGGCCCTCATCCAGGCCTGCCTCGACGCCCACCCGGGCGGCCCGGCCGACAGTCTGGGAGACTTGCTCGAGGTGGACGCCGCGACGCGGCGGGCGGCCGGGGCACTGCTGGCAGGGATGGATCGGCGATGAATGAGTTCTTTGGCTCGGTTTGGTGGCTCATCGTCAGCCTGGGCCTGCTGGTCACCTTCCACGAATTCGGCCACTACTGGGTGGCGCGCCGCTGTGGCGTGCGCGTGCTGCGCTTCTCGGTCGGCTTCGGCAAGCCGCTGTGGAAGCGCATCGGCAAGGACGGCACCGAGTACGTGGTGGCCTGGATCCCGCTGGGCGGCTACGTGAAGATGCTCGACGAGCGCGAGGTGGACGTCGCCCCGCACGAGCGCCACGAAAGCTTCAACGCCAAGACCGTCTGGCAGCGCATCGCCATCGTGGCCGCCGGGCCGCTGGCCAACCTCATCCTCTGCATCGGCCTGCTGTGGCTGATGTTCGTGGTCGGCAAGCCCGACTTCCAGCCGGTGCTGGGCACGACCTCCGGCGTGGCCGCCGAGGCCGGCTTCGTGCCCGGCGACCGCCTAGTCGACGTGGACGGCCGCCCGGTGCGCACCTGGACCGAGGCCGGCATCGCCCTGACCAAGGCCGTCATCGACCGCGACCCCACCCCGGTTCGGGTGCTCCGCGCCGATGGCCAGGAGGTGGTCCGGGTGCTGCCGCTCGACCGCCCGGGCCTGGCCCTGGCCGAGGAGCAGCCCTTCGCCAGCGTCGGCCTGAGCCCGGCCTGGCCGGCGGTGGTGGGCCTGGTGGAGGCCGGTTCGGCCGCCGACGGCCGCCTGCGGGTGGGTGACCGCATCGTCTCCATCGCCGGCCGCCCGGTGCATGGCTTCGACCGGATCGGCCCGCTGCTGCAGGAGCTGGCCGCCCCCGGCCGCGAGCTGGCGGTGGAGGTCGAGCGCGACGGTCGCCGCCTGGCCGTGGCCATCGAGCCGCGCCAGGGCGAGCGCGACGGCCGCAGCGTCTGGCAGCTGGGCATCGCCTCGGCGCCGCTTCGGCAGGACGCCATGCTGCGCTACAACCCGCTGCAGGCCCTGCCCGCGGCCCTGGCCGAAACCCGCCAGATGACCGCCGACGTGACCGGCATGCTCTGGCGCATGGTCACGGGCGAGGCTTCGCTGAAGAACATTTCCGGCCCGATCACCATCGCCCGGGTGGCCAACGGCAGCGCCGAACTGGGCCCGGCCTGGTTCCTCAACTTCCTGGCCGTGCTCTCCCTGAGCCTGTTCATCATGAACCTGCTGCCCATCCCCGTCTTGGATGGTGGGCACCTGCTGTATTACCTTATCGAGCTGGTCAAAGGCAGCCCGGTCGGCGAACGTGGCCTCGTGGCGGGCCAATACATCGGGCTGGTGATGCTTGCCGGACTGATGGGATTGGCCTTCTACAACGACATTCTCCGGCTAGGCTCCTGACCTTCCACCCATTGCGGGCGCTTCCGCCCGGTTTCCACGGATTGATGATGACGCGACCCAATGTCCGCCGCTGCCTCCTGAGCATCGCGCTCGCCGCCGCCCTCGCCGGCCCCGCCCACGCCCAGAACTACGAGGCCTTCCAGGTCGCCGACATCCGCGTCGAGGGCCTGCAGCGCATCTCGGCCGGCACGGTCTTCACCTACCTGCCGGTGGAGCGCGGCGACGTGCTCGACCGCAGCCGCTCCGGCGAGGCGATCCGCGCGCTGTTCCGCACCGGCTTCTTCAGCGACGTGCGGCTCGAGCGCCAGGGCGGGATCCTGGTGGTGGTGGTCACCGAGCGCCCGGCCATCAATACGATCAACCTCACCGGCAACAAGGACATCAAGTCCGCCGACCTGCTCAACGGCCTGCGCAACATCGGCCTGGCCGAGGGCGAGACCTTCAACCCGCTCAACCTCGACCGGGTGACGCAGGAGCTGGTGCGCCAGTACAACAACCGCGGCAAGTACAACGTCTCGATCACGCCGACGGTGACCAACCTCGACCGCAACCGCGTCGACATCAGCATCGTCGTGGCCGAGGGCAAGGCCGCGCGCATCCGCGACATCAACATCGTCGGCAACGAGACCTACGTCGACGAGGACCTGCGCAAGACCTGGGAGTCCGACACCAGCAACTGGCTCTCGTGGTATCGCCGCGACGACCAGTACTCGCGCGAGAAGCTCTCGGGCGACCTCGAGAAGCTGAGCAACTACTACCTCGACCGCGGCTACGTCGACTTCAACGTCGAATCCACCCAGGTCGCCATCAGCCCCGACAAGCGCGACATCTTCGTCACCGCCAACGTGGCCGAGGGCGAGGTGTACACCGTCGGCGACGTGAAGGTCTCCGGCGACACCATCCTGCCCATCGAGGAGATGGAGAAGCTGGTGTTCCTGGCCAAGGGCGACACCTTCTCGCGCGCCCGCGTCGAGCTCAGCGCCGACTCCATGATCGCCACGCTGGGCAACATCGGCTACGCCTTCGCCCAGGTGAACCCGATCCCGGACATCGACCGCGAGGGCCGCGTGGTCGGCCTGAACTTCTTCGTCGAGCCGGGCCCGCGCGTGCAGGTCCGCCGCATCGTCTTCAAGGGCAACGTCGGCACCGCCGACGAGGTCCTGCGCCGCGAGATGCGCCAGTTCGAGGGCGCCTGGTTCTCGCAGGCCGCGGTCGACCGCTCGAAGATCCGCCTGCAGCGCCTGGGCTTCTTCGAGGAAATCGACATCGAGACGCCGGAAGTGCCGGGCGCGCCCGACCAGGTCGACGTGGTCGTCAACGTCAAGGAGCGCAACTCGGGCCAGTTCACCTTCGGCCTGGGCTACCAGCAGACCTACGGCCTGATCACCAGCCTGCAGCTGGTGCAGAACAACTTCCTGGGCACCGGCAACCGCGTCTCGGTGGCCGTGCAGAACAACGCCTTCTCCAAGCAGTTCTCGCTGGGCTTCGCCGACCCGTACTTCACCGAGCGCGGCGTCAGCGTCGGCTACAACCTCAACTACAGCGACTTCGACTACTCGCGCCGCAGCGCCAACCTCGCCCAGTACAACAACGAGGTCGCCTCGGGCGAAGTGGTCGTCGGCCTGCCGCTGACCGAGACCGACCAGATCCAGTTCTCGCTGGGCATCGACCGCAACGGCATCACCACGCAGGACGGCTTCACGCCCGAGCCGCTGATCCAGTACCTCGTCGCCACGATGGGCGACCGCCAGCGCTTCCCGCTCTTCCACGTCGACGACGACAACGACCCGGATACGCCGAGCGACAACGACGACGACGATCCGACCACCACCGACGAGCTGAGCTTCGGCGGCACCCGTCGCTGGAACATCAACGCCTGGCGCCTGCAGACCGGCTGGGTGCGCGACTCGCGCAACGACTTCCTGCTGCCCACCCGCGGCACCTACCACCGCGTCAGCGCCGAAGTGGTGCTGCCGGGCAGCGACCTCGAGTACTACAAGCTCGGCTACAACTTCGAGCACTACCTGCCGCTGACCAGCTGGATGGTGATGAAGATCGGCGCCGAGATCGGCTACGGCGACGCCTATGGCGACACCGCCAAGGGCGAGTGCCCGACCTTCGACAACGAGGGCGACGTCATCATCGCCACCACCAGCTGCGGCCTGCCCTTCTTCCGCAACTACTACGCCGGCGGCCCGAACTCGATCCGCGGCTTCGAGGTCAACACGGTCGGCCCGACCTACCAGTTCACGGCCGACGGTTTCCGCCAGCCGCTGGGTGGCTCGCTCAAGACCGCGGGCACCTTCGAGTTCTTCTTCCCGAACCTGTTCGAGTCGCGCGGCACGCGCCTGTCGGCCTTCGTCGACTACGGCAACGTGTACTACGGCTTCGACGACTGGGAAGCCAAGACGCTGCGCATCTCCACCGGCGTGGCGCTGCAGTGGCAGTCGCCGATGGGCCCGATCCAGATCAGCTACGCCCTGCCGATCCAGCGCGAGCGTTCCGACCAGATCGAGCGCCTGCAGTTCACCTTCGGCGGCAGCTTCTAAGCCCCCGGCATGTCGGCCCCCGCCCCGGCACCCACCCTGGCCGAACTGGCGCAACGGTTCGGCCTGCGGCTGCAGGGCGAGGGCGACGTGCGCATCACCGGCGTCGCCACGCTTTCCGGCGCGGCGCCGGGCCGGCTGGCCTTCCTGGCCAATCCGCGCTACCGGCGCGAGCTGGCCGGCACCGCCGCCTCGGCCGTGGTGCTGGCCGAGGCCGATGCGGCCGCCTGCCCCGTGCCCTGCCTGGTCGCGAAGTCGCCCTACGTGGCCTTCGCGCGCATCGCCGCGCTGTTCGACCCGCCGCCGGTGCCGGTGCCTGGCATCCACCCGTCCGCCGTGGTCGCGCCCGACGCCGTCGTCGACCCGGGCGCGCAGGTCGGCCCCTTTTGCTACGTCGGCGCCCGCAGCCGCATCGCCGCCGGCGCCATCCTCGGCCCGGGCTGCCACGTGGGCGAGGACAATGAAGTCGGCCCTGGCTGTGAACTGCTGGGCCGCGTGACCCTGGTGACGCGCGTGCGGCTCGGGGCTCGCGTGCGCGTGCACCCCGGCGCGGTGCTTGGCGCCGAGGGCTTCGGCCTGGCGATGGACGCCGGGCAATGGATCAAGGTGCCGCAGCTGGGCGGCGTGGTGGTGGGCGACGACTGCGAGGTCGGCGCCAACACCTGCATCGACCGCGGCGCCATCGAGGACACCGTGCTCGAGCAGGACGTGCGCCTGGACAACCTGGTGCAGGTGGGCCACAACGTGCGCATCGGCGCGCACACGGCCATGGCCGGCTGCGTGGCGGTGGCCGGTTCGGCCCGGATCGGAAGTTACTGCCTGGTCGGCGGCGGCGCCGGCATCGCCGGCCACCTGTCGATCTGCGACAAGGTCACCATCACCGCCATGAGCCTGGTGACGGCCTCGATCACCGAGCCCGGCGAGTACTCCTCGGCCATGACCGTGCAGGAGAGCCGGCGCTGGCGCCGCAATGCGGCCCGTTTCCGGCAATTGGACGGCCTCGCGCGTAGAATGGGCGCCCCGAACACCGATTGACCGAAGGAAGCCCCAGGATGAGCCAAGACGCCATCAAGCTGCCCGTGGATGTCGCCTGCATCCTGCACCTGCTGCCGCACCGCTACCCGTTCCTGCTCGTCGACCGCGTGGTCGAGCTCGACGCCGGCCAGCGTATCCGCGCACTCAAGAACGTCACCTTCAACGAGCCCTTCTTCCAGGGCCATTTCCCCGGCCGCCCGGTGATGCCCGGCGTGCTGGTGATCGAGGCCATGGCCCAGGCCGGTGGCCTGCTGACCCAGCTTTCGCTGCCGCGCGACCAGGTCAGCGAAGGCAAGCTGTTCTACCTGGTGAAGGTGGACAACGCCCGCTTCAACCGCATGGTGGTGCCGGGCGACCAGCTCGACATCGAGGTCAAGCTCAAGCGCCACATCCGCAACATGGCGCTGTACGAGTGCGCCGCGCGCGTCGACGGCCAGGTGGTGGCCAGCGCCGAGATCCTCTGCGCCGAGGGCAAGGAAGCGTGATTCACCCCACCGCCCTGGTCGACCCCGCCGCGCGCCTGGGCCAGGGCGTCCAGGTCGGTCCCTACGCCATCATCGGCGCCGACGTCGAGATCGGCGATGGCTGCCGCATCGGCCCGCATGCGGTCATCACCGGCCCCACCCGCCTGGGCCGGGACAACGTGGTGCACGCCCACGCCACGCTGGGCAACGACCCGCAGGACAAGAAGTTCGCCGGCGAGCGCACCGAACTGGTGGTCGGCGACGGCAACACCTTCTTCGAGTTCACCACCATCAGCCGCGGCACCGGCGACGGCGGCGGCATCACCCGCATCGGCAGCCGCAACTGGATCATGGCCTACGTGCACGTGGCCCACGACTGCGTCATCGGCGACAACTGCATCCTGGCCAACAACGCCACGCTCGCCGGCCACGCCGAGCTGGGCGACTGGGTGATCCTGGGCGGCTTCGCGGCCATCCACCAGTTCTGCAAGATCGGCGCGCATGCCTTCATCGGCATGGGCAGCCTGGTCAATGCCGACGTGCCGCCGTTCGTGATGGTGGCCGACAAGTACGCGGCCCCGCGCGGCATCAACAGCGAAGGCCTCAAGCGCCGCGGCTTCGACGCCGAGCGCATCGCGGCCATCAAGCGCGCCTACCGTGCGCTTTATCTCTCCGGCAAGCCGCTGGCCGAGGTGCGCGAGCAGCTCGCCGCCGTCGCCGACTCCTCGCAGGACGTGCAGCTGATGCTCGATTTCATCGGGCAGAGCGCGCGCGGCCTGCTGCGCTGAGGCCATGGCCGGCCGGCGCCTGCGGATCGCCCTGGTCGCCGGCGAAGCCTCGGGCGACCTGCTGGGCGCGGGCCTGCTGGAAGAACTGAAACAGCGCTTCCCGGACGCCGAATTCGCCGGCATCGGCGGCCCGCGCATGCAGGCCGCAGGCCTCGAGGCCTGGCACGACAGCAGCGAGCTGGCGGTGATGGGCCTGGCCGAGGTGCTGCGCCACCTGCCGCGCTTGCTGCGCCTGCGCCGCCGGCTGTCCAGGCGCCTGCTCGACTGGCGGCCGGACGTGTTCATCGGCATCGACGCCCCCGACTTCAACCTCGGCCTTGAGCGCCGGCTCAAGCAGGCCGGCATCCGCACCGTGCACTACGCCAGCCCCTCGGTCTGGGCCTGGCGCGAGGGCCGCGCCGCGAAGATCGGCCGCAGCGCCGACCTGGTGCTGTGCCTGTTCCCGATGGAGCCGCCGATCTACGCCCGCCACGGCGTGGATGCGCGTTTCGTCGGCCATCCGCTGGCCGATGCCTTCCCGGCCCATCCCGACCGCGCTGCCGCGCGCGAGCGCCTGGGCCTGCACGACGACCCGCCGGTGCTGGCGGTGCTGCCCGGCAGCCGCCTGGGAGAGATCCGCCGGCTCTGGCCGGTGTTCATCGAGGCCGCGCGCCTGCTCACGCTGGGCGTGCCGGGCCTGATCGTCGCCGTGCCCGCCGCCGACGCGGCCTGCCGCGCCGCCATCGAGCAGGGCCTGGACGGCTCGCAGCTGGCCAACGTGGCCATCTACGACGGCCAGGCGCACGACATCATGGTGGCCTCCGACGTGGTGCTGCTGGCCTCTGGCACCGCCGCGCTCGAGGCCATGCTGGCCAAGCGGCCGATGGTCGTGGGCTACCGCATCTCCGCGCTCACCTACCGGCTGGTGATGTGGCTGGGCATGATGCGCACCAGCCGCTACAGCCTGCCCAACGTGCTGGCCAACGAGCCGATCGTGCCCGAGCTGATGCAGCACGACTGCACGCCCGAAAACCTGGCCAGCGCGGTGATGGGCTGGTTCGGCGACCCGGATGCACGCGCCGCCCTGCTGCCGCGCTACGAGCACATCCACGCCAAGCTGCGCGGCAACGCCTCGGCGTCGGCCGCCGAAGCCGTCGCCGGCCTGCTGGCGAAGTGAGCGGGCTGCTGCTGGTCGCCGGCGTCGACGAAGCCGGGCGCGGCCCGCTGGCCGGCCCGGTGTCGGTGGCGGCGGTGATCCTCGACCCCGAGCGTCCCATCGCCGGCCTGGGCGATTCCAAGGCACTGTCGGAAGCGCGGCGCGAAGCGCTGGCGCCGCTGATCCGCGAGCAGGCGCTGGCCTGGCACCTCGAGTGGGTGTGGCCGGCCGAGATCGACCGCCTCAACATCCTGCAGGCCACGCTGGCGGGCATGGCGCGCGCGCTGCGGGCGCTGCGGCCGGCGCCGGCCAGCGCGCTCATTGACGGCAACCGCCTGCCGCGCGACCTGCCCTGCCCGGCGCAGGCGCTGGTGAAGGGCGACGCGCGCGAGCCGGCGATCATGGCCGCTTCGATACTGGCGAAAGTGGCGCGCGACGAGCACATGCGCGCGCTCGACCAGCGTTTCCCCGGCTACGGCTTCGCGCTGCACAAGGGCTACCCCACGCCCGAACATTTCGAAGCGCTGCGCCGGCTCGGCCCCTGCGCCGAACATCGCCGCAGCTTCGCACCGGTGCGCGCGCTGATGGCGCCGTCGCTGCTCGACTGAACGGACCGGCACTGGACAGCCCCGGCGCGGGGGCGTAGGACTGCAATGGCATCCCGGCGGATGCGGCGGCCCGCGGCCACCGCCGACCAGCCGCGCGCCGCGCCCGCCACCGGTCGGCAGCGAGTACTGCCATGAGACACGAGCCTCCCCTTCCCGCGGGCACGCCCCTGCCGCTGCCCCGCGCCCCCGCGCCCGATCCGGTCGATCCGCCGGTGCCCCTGCCGCCGACGGCGATCGCGGAGTTCAACCAGCTGCTGCACGAACTGCACCCGGACGCACCCTTCGTCGATCGCGATGCCGTGGCCAGCGTCGCCCGCTGGCTGCAGTCGCTGCCCGGCCCGCAGGCCGAGGCGCTGCTGCAGGCGCGGCTGGGTCGCCTGGCCGAGCTGCAGGCCATGGTCGCCGACACGGACTGGGCGATCGAACCCGCCCTCGCGCGGCGCGTCGGCCGCCTGGTGGAATACGTCGAGCGCGAGCGCGACCTGATCCCGGACGACGTGCCGCGCATCGGCCGCCTGGACGACGCGCTGCTGGTCGAGCTGGCCTGGCCGATGGTGGCCGAGGAGCTCGAGGACTATCGCGACTTCCAGCGCTTCCGCGAAGAGTCGGGCGACGCCTTCGACGGCCATCCGCGGCGCGACGACTGGCTGCGCGTACGACTCGAGGAGGGCGCGCTGTGGGAGCAACTGCATCGCGTCCGCCACCAGCACTACATCGACTACGGCCCGCTCGAGGGCGGCCTGCGCGTGGTCTGAGCGCGCGCCGGAGCTGTCCGGGAACTGAATTGTGCCGAAGGTCACTGCGACTTCAGGAACGCGACCGCGCGCCTGCAACCTTCGATGATGGTGGCGCATCAACAAGGCAAGGCGCGCGGGAATGGTTCCCGCCGCCGCGCCACCGGAAGCCCGCCATGAATGCCCTTCGCAAAGACGACCTGTCCCTCCCGCTGCCGCCCCGCTCGCACGAGACGCGCCGCCGCCAGGTGGCCGGCCTGGTGCTGGAGGAAAGCCAGGTGGCCCGGTTCAACGCGGTGCTCTCGCGCATCGACCCGAACGCCCCGCAGATCAGCGCCGACCAGGTGGTCACGCTGGCGCGCTGGCTGCAGGACCTGCCGCGCGAGCGCGCCACCGCCGTGCTCTCCGAGCGCCTGGCGCGCGTGGAGCACCTGCGCCGCATGCTCAACGACGACGACTGGGAAGTCGACGGCGAGCTGCGCGAGCGCTCGCGCATGCTCATCAGCTACCTGCAGCAGGTCGACGACCTGATCCCGGACGACCAGCCGCTGCTCGGCCACCTCGACGACGCGCTGCTGGTGGAGCTGGCCTGGCCGGCCTTCCGCGACGAAACCCTGGACTACGGCGACTTCTGCCGCTTCCGCAGCCAGGCGCGCCCGCGCGGCAACGCCCGCGAGCGCCGCCTGGCCTGGGAGGCCGACTGCCTGGCCGAGGCCGCCCTGCTGCAGCAGCGCCGCGACGTGCGCGCCCGCCGCTACGCCGGCGGCGAGCCGATGCCGATGCTGTTCCGGGTGTCCTGACGACCTCTCCAACGGGCGGGGCGGCGAGGCTTGGCAACAGGGACTGTCAAGCCTTGTCCGCCCCCACCCTCGGGGTAAACTGCCGGTTGGCCCCTGGTCACCGGCATGACGCCCCGATTCGTCCACCTCCACCTGCATAGCGAGTTCTCGCTCACCGACTCCAGCATCCGCCTCCCGGAGCTGGTCGCGCGCTGCGCCGCGCTCGGGCTGCCGGCGGTGGCGGTCACGGACGTGAGCAACCTGTTCGCGCTGGTGAAGTTCTACAAGGCCGCCGAGGGCGCGGGGCTCAAGCCCCTGGCCGGCGCCGACCTGTGGATCGAGGACGGCGCCGCGCCGGCCCGGCTCACCGTGCTCTGCCAGGACCGCGAGGGCTACCTGTCGCTCTCGCGCCTGATCAGCCGCGCCTTCCTCGACGGCCACGCCGGCGACTACGTGGCGCTGCAGCCCGGCTGGCTCTATGCCGACTGCGCGGGCCTGATCGCCATCGCCGGCCGCGAAAGCCCGGTCGGCCGCTGCCTGCTGGCCGGGCGCGAGGACGCCGCGCGCCAGCTGCTCGACGAGCTGATGCGCGCCTTCCCCGACCGCCTCTACCTCGAGCTCACCCGCACCGGCCGCGAGGGCGAGGAAGCCTTCAACACCGCCGCCATCGCCCTGGCCGGCGAGCTCGGCCTGCCGCTGGTGGCCAGCAACGACGTGCGTTTCCTGTCGCGCGAGGACTTCGAGGCGCACGAGGCGCGCGTGTGCATCGCCACCGGCCGCGTGCTCGACGACCCCAAGCGCCCGCGCGAATTTTCGCCCGAGCAGTACCTCAAGTCGCCGGAGGAAATGGCCGAGCTGTTCGCCGACCTGCCCGAGGCGCTGGAGAACACCGTCGAACTGGCCCGGCGCTGCAACCTCGAGCTGAGCCTGGGCAAGTACTACCTGCCCGATTTCCCGGTACCGGAAGGCCACACGCTCGACAGCTGGATCCGCGAGGAATCGCACCGCGGCCTGGCCGCGCGCCTGGCGAAGATCGAGCTCGCCCCGGGTCGCAGCGCCTCCGACTACGCCGCGCGCCTGGACACCGAGCTCGACGTGATCGTGAAGATGGGCTTCCCGGGCTACTTCCTGATCGTGGCCGACTTCATCAACTGGTCCAAGCGCAACGACATCCCGGTGGGCCCGGGCCGCGGTTCGGGCGCGGGCTCGCTGGTGGCCTACGCGCTGGGCATCACCGACCTCGACCCGATCCGCTACGACCTGCTGTTCGAGCGCTTCCTCAACCCCGAACGCGTGTCCATGCCCGACTTCGACGTCGACTTCTGCATGGACCGCCGCGACGAGGTGATCGACTACGTCGGCCAGAAATACGGCCGCGACAAGGTCAGCCAGATCATCACCTACGGCACCATGGCCGCGAAGGCGGCCATCCGCGACTGCGGCCGCGTGCTGGGCCACCCCTATGGCTTCGTCGACGGCGTGGCCAAGCTCATCCCCAACACGCTGGGCATCTCGCTCGACGACGCCCTGGGCCTGAGCGAGAAGGCCCGCAAGGACAGCGAGCTGGCCTCGGCCGAACTCATCGGCCGCTACCAGTCCGAGGACGACGTGCGCGACCTGGTCGACCTGGCGCGCAGCCTCGAGGACCTGACCCGCAACGCCGGCAAGCACGCCGGCGGCGTGGTGATCGCGCCGACGCCGCTGACCGACTTCAGCCCGCTGTTCGCCGAACACGTGGCCAAGGGCGAGTCGACCCGCTCGGTGGTGACGCAGTTCGACAAGGACGACGTCGAGGCCGTGGGCCTGGTGAAGTTCGACTTCCTGGGCCTGCGCACGCTCACCATCATCGACTGGGCGCTCAAGGCCATCAACGCGCGCCGCCGGCGCGCCGGCATCGAGCCGGTGGACATCCTGGCGCTGCCGCTGGACGACCCGGACACCTACGCGCTGCTTTCGAAGGGACAGACCACCGCGGTCTTCCAGTTCGAATCGCGCGGCATGAAGGAGTACATCCGCAAGCTGCAGCCCTCGACCTTCGAGGACCTGATCGCGCTCGCGGCGCTCTACCGCCCCGGCCCGCTGGGCGCGGGCATGGTGGACGACTTCATCGACCGCCGCCACGGCCGCGCCGAGGTGAGCTACCCGCACCCGCTGCTCGAGCCCATCCTCAAGCCCACCTACGGCGTGATCGTCTACCAGGAACAGGTGATGCAGATCGCCCAGGTCCTGGCCGGCTACTCGCTGGGCGGCGCCGACCTGCTGCGCCGCGCCATGGGCAAGAAGAAGCCCGAGGAGATGGCCAAGGAGCGCGTGAAGTTCGAGGCCGGCGCGGCCGAACGCGGCATCGAGGCCGGCAACGCCAGCGCCATCTTCGACCTGATGGAGAAGTTCGCGGACTACGGCTTCAACAAGTCGCACTCCGCGGCCTACGCGCTGGTGGCCTACCAGACGGCCTGGCTCAAGGCGCACTACCCGGCCGAATTCATGGCCGCGACGATGTCCTCGGACATGGACAACACCGACAAGGTGGTGACCTTCCTGGACGAGGCGCGCGAGATCGGCCTGCAGGTGCTGCCGCCGGACGTGAACTCGTCCGAGTACATGTTCGTCGCGCTCGACGCCAAGACCGTGCGCTACGGCCTGGGCGCGGTGAAGGGCGTGGGCCGCGGCGCCTGCGAAGCCATCGTCGAGGCGCGCAAGTCCGGCGGCGAGTTCCGCGACCTGCTCGACTTCTGCCAGCGCGTCGATTCGACCAAGCTCAACCGCCGCGTGCTCGAGGCCCTGGTGAACGCCGGCGCGCTCGACGCGGTGGGCGCCAACCGGCCCTCGCTGCTGCTGCAGCTGCCCGAGGCGATCAAGGCCACCGAGCAGCTGGCGCGCGAACGCGAAGCCGGCCAGGTGTCGCTGTTCGGCGGCGGCGGCGAGCTGCCGGCCATCCAGATCGAACTGCCCGAGGTGCCCGACTGGCCGCTGGAAACCAAGCTGCTGGGCGAGCGCGAAACCCTGGGCCACTACCTCAGCGGCCACCCGCTCGACCCCTGGCGCGAGGAGCTGCAGTCGCTGGTGGGCGCCAGCCTGGCCGACCTCGACGCGCTGTGGTCGTCGAAGAAGGATCGCCGCGGCGAAGCACCGGTGGTGCTGGCCGGCCTGGTCACGGCGGTGCGCAAGCGCGGCGAGACGATGGGCTTCGCCCGCATCGAGGACGGCCGCGGCCAGCTCGAGGTCGCCTTCTTCCGCGAGGCCTTCGCCGAGTGCGGCCACCTGCTCTCGCGCGACCGCATCCTGCTGGTGGAGGGCAACCTGGCCGAGGACCAGTTCAGCGGCGGCTTCGTGCTGCGCGCGCGCCAGTGCTGGGACTTCCGCACGCTGTGCGCCCAGCACTCGCGGCGGCTGTCGCTCACCGTCGACCTGCGCGCCCGCGGCGCCTGGGAGCGCCTGCAGCAGGCCCTGGCGGCCTTCCGCCCGGGCGCCACGCCCCTGCGCCTGGACGTGCTGAGCACCCGCAAGGCCCGCGGCAGCCTGGACGTGAACGGCGCCATGGGCGTGCGCACCGAGCCCGAGCTGATCAGCCAGCTGCGCGCCCTGCCCGGCGTCTCCCGGGTCTCCCTGGCCCTGCACCGCCCCTGGCAGCAGGGCGGCTGAAAAGAAACGGGGTCAGGTTCACTTAATCAGGGGGTCTCCGACCCCCTGATTAAGTGAACCTGACCCCGTTTCTTTCGGTAGAATCCCCGGCCTTGAGTAATTGCTCCAGTCGGCCTGCCCCAGGCTGGCCGGGAGCCCGGACGAGACCCGAATGAACCCGAACTTCCTCGATTTCGAACAGCCCATCGCCGAACTGGAAGCCAAGATCCAGGAACTGCGCAAGGCCAGCACCGGCCCGGCCGTGAACATCGAGAGCGAGGTCAACGGCCTGCAGGAGAAGCTGCGCGCCCGCACGGCCGAGATCTTCAAGGCGCTTACGCCCTGGCAGATCTCGCAGCTGGCCCGCCACCCGCAGCGCCCGTACACCAACGACTACATCGGCCTGATGTTCGAGGAGTTCCACGAACTGGCCGGCGACCGCGCCTTCGCCGACGACGCCGCCATCGTCGGCGGCCTGGCGCGCATGGACGGCCGCGCCGTGATGGTGATCGGCCACCAGAAGGGCCGCGACACCAAGGCCAAGATCCGCCGCAACTTCGGCATGCCGCGCCCCGAGGGCTACCGCAAGGCGCTGCGCCTGATGAAGATGGCCGAGCGCTTCAAGCTGCCCCTGCTCACCTTCATCGACACGCCGGGCGCCTACCCGGGCGTGGGCGCCGAAGAGCGCGGCCAGTCCGAGGCCATCGCCCGCAACCTGCTGGAGATGGCCGAGCTGCGCATCCCGGTCATCTGCACCGTCATCGGCGAGGGCGGCTCCGGCGGCGCGCTGGCGATCGGCGTGGGCGACCGCACGCTGATGCTCGAGTACGGCACCTACTCGGTGATTTCGCCGGAAGGCTGCGCATCGATCCTGTGGAAGTCGGCCGACAAGGCCCGCGACGCCGCCGAGGCCCTGGGCCTGACCGCCAGGCGCCTGCACGAGCACGGCCTGGTGGACGTCGTCGTGCCCGAGCCGCTGGGTGGCGCGCACCGCGACCCGGCGGCGATGGCGGCCACGCTCAAGCGGCAGATCCAGCTCGAGCTGGCGGCGCTGGAAAAGCTCGAGACGCCGCAGCTGCTCGAGCAGCGCTACCAGCGCCTGCGCCGCTACGGCGCCTACGAGGCGGCCTGAGGCCCCGGCCGCCGCGCGGCCGACCGCCACCGCCGCCCGGGACGTCGCCATGGCCCTGACCCTGCCGCCGCTTCCCGTCGAAGGCCCGCTGCTGCTGGCGTACAGCGGCGGCCTCGATTCCACCGTACTTCTGCATGCGCTCGCCGCCGATCCGGCCGTGCGCGCGCGCGGCTTGCGCGCGCTGCACGTCGACCACGGCCTGCATCCAGGGTCGGCAGCCTGGGGCGAGGCCTGCGCGGACAACGGCCGCATGCTGGACGTGCCGTTGAGCATCGTCCGCGTGGAGGTGCGCCCCGACGGCGACGGCCCCGAAGCCGCCGCGCGCCGCGCCCGGCACGCCGCCTTCGCGCAGGCGCTGCAGCCGGGCGAACTCCTGGTGACCGCGCATCACCGCGACGACCAGGCCGAAACCGTGCTGCTGCGCCTGCTGCGCGGCGCCGGTGACGGACTGGCGGCGATGCGGCCGCTGCGGCCTTTCGCGGCCGGCTGGCTGTGGCGTCCGCTGCTGGGACTGCCGCGCGAGGCCCTGGTGTCGTATGCGCGCGAACACGGGCTGCACTGGGTCGAGGATCCATCCAACGCCAGCGACCGCCACGACCGCAACTTCCTGCGCCATCACGTGCTGCCGCGCCTGCAGGAGCGCTGGCCGCAGGCGGACGCCGCACTCGCGCGCAGCGCCGCCCTGCTGGCCACCCAGGCCGACCTGCTCGCGGGCGAGGACGCCCGTCGCCTGGCGCAGGTGCAGGGCGTGGATCCCCAGGCGCTGTCGGTTCACCTCCTGATGGCCGAGCCGCCCGCCTGGCGGGCACGCCTGCTGCGCGCCTGGCTGGCCGGCCAGGGCCTGCCGCCGCTGCCCACCGACGCCATCGGCACGATCGAACGCGAGCTGCTGGCGGCGCGGCCCGACGCCAGCGCGTGTTTCGAATGGTCCGGCGCGGTCATCCACCGCTGGCGCGACCTGCTGCACGCCGGGCCGGCGCGGGCACCGCTGCCGGCGGACTGGTCGGCGGAGTGGACCGGCGAAGCACCGCTGGCGCTGCCCACCGGCGACACGCTGGCGCTGGACCCGCCGCGCCGCTTCGAGGCGCCCCTGCGCGTGCACGCCCGCCAGGGCGGCGAACGCCTGGTCCTGCCCGGCCGCGCGCACCACACCGAACTCAAGCACGCCCTGCAGGACCTCGGCATCCCGCCCTGGGAGCGCGCCTGCCTGCCCCTGCTCTCCGCCCCCGACGGCACCCTGCTCGCCGCCGCCGACCTGCTCCTCTCCGCCCCGCTCGCCGACTGGCTCGCCCGGCACGCCACCCGCCTGCGCTGGGCTCGCACCGTTGACCGGGCCGAGGCGTAACGGCGACACTTTGCGCATGGCCGCCAAGACCCCCGCACAGCCGTCGCCTGTTGCCCAGTTCGAGTCCTCGCTCGACGAGCTCGAGTTGCTGGTGCAGAAGATGGAGAAAGGGGACCTGTCGCTCGACGAATCGCTCGCGGCCTACGAGCGCGGCGTGAACCTCTACCGCCAGTGCCAGGGCGCGCTCGAGCAGGCCGAGCTGCGCGTGAAGCTGCTCAGCGACCCCGCCGACCCCGACAGCGCCCAGCCCTTCGCCGCCGATGGCGCCTGAGCCGCGCCTGGCGCGCTGGCTGCAGCGCGTCGAGGCCCGCCTCGAGGCCGCGTTGCCGGCCTCCGATGAATCCCCGCAGGGCCTGCACCGCGCCATGCGCCACGCCGTGCTCGGCGGCGGCAAGCGCCTGCGCCCGATGCTGGTCTATGCCGCCGGCGCGGCCACCGGGGCCGACGAATCGCTGCTCGACGCGCCGGCCGCCGCCGTCGAACTGGTGCACGCCTTCTCGCTGGTGCACGACGACTTGCCGGCCATGGACGACGACGAGCTGCGCCGCGGCCGCCCCACCGTGCACGTGGCTTTCGACGAGGCCACCGCCATCCTCGCCGGCGATGCGCTGCAGGCCCTGGGCTTCAGCGTGCTGGCCGAAGAATCCCGCGCGCCCGACGCGCTGCGCGTCGCCTGGCTCGCGACCCTCGCCCGGGCCACCGGCGCCGCCGGCATGTGCGGCGGCCAGGCCCTGGACATGGACGGCACCGGCGCCGCGCTGGCCCTGGCCGAACTCGAGCGCCTGCACGCGCTCAAGACCGGCGCGCTGATCCGCGCCGCCGTGCGCCTGGGCGCGCTGGCCGGCCGCGCCGACGCGGGCACGCTGGCCGCGCTCGACGACTACGCCTCGGCCCTGGGCCTGGCCTTCCAGATCCGCGACGACCTGCTCGACATCGAAGCCAGCAGCGAGCAGCTGGGCAAGACCGCCGGCAAGGACGCCGCCCAGGCCAAGTCCACCTACCCCGCGCTGCTGGGCGTGGACGGCGCGAAGGCCGCGCTGGCGCGCCAGGTGGCGCGCATGGACGCCGCGCTGTCCGGCCTGCCGGGCGAGCTCGACCCGCTGCGCGCGCTGGCGCGCCTGGCCGTCGAGCGTAGCCACTAAACCCGCTCCTGCAAGAGCCAAAAAAAAGCGGCCCGGGGGCCGCTTTCTTTTTTGCCGCGATGTCGCCGCGATCAGGAGATCAGGCGGATCGACACCGGATAGCGGTAGTCCTCGCCCTTGTTGGACGCGACGCCCGCCAGGATGCAGAACACCAGGTTGCCGATCCAGATGACCGGATAGAGCAGGAAGCCGATGGCGATGAACGAGAGCACGATGGCGACGAACCACGCCAGGATGATCGTGATCTGGAAGTTCAGCGCTTCCTTCGCCTGGCCGGTGATCCAGGACTTCTCCGGCTTGTCCTTGTTGATCAGCCAGATGATGAGCGGGACGATGAAGCTGGCGATGATGCCCGAGAGGTGGGTGATCAGCGCGATGGTGCGGTCTTCCTGCGGTGCAGCGGACTGGACTTGGTCGTTCACGAGGCTCCCCTTTCTTCGAAGGCGCGACGCCACCCGGCGCCGCAACCCGGACACTGTCCGACCTCGTGAAGGCAGTGTCAAGCCATGCCCGGGGGCCGGCTCAGGCCTCGCCGGCCACCATCATCCGCCCCACCAGCAGGGAGCCCATGGCGATGTGCGAGCGCGGGTCCACGTCGGCGCCGATGGCCTCGATGGCCTGGAACATCTCCGGCAGGCGGCCCGCGATGGTGAGCTCGTCCACCGGGTGCACGATGCGCCCGCCTTCGACCCAGAAGCCCGAGGCGCCGCGCGAATAATCGCCGGTGACGGTGTTGGCGCCCTGCCCCATCATCTCGGTCACCAGCAGGCCGGTGCCCATGCCGCGCAGCATCTCGTCGAGGTCGCGGGCGTTGGCCGAGACGCGCAGGTTGTGCACGCCGCCGGCGTTGCCGGTGCTCTCGAGGCCCAGCTTGCGCGCGGAGTAGCTCGAGAGCAGGTAGCGAACGAGCACGCCGTCGCGCACCAGGTCGGAATCGACGGTGGCCACGCCTTCGTGGTCGAAGCTGGTCGAACGCAGGCCGCGCGGCAGGTGCGGACGCTCTTCGATCGACAGCCAGTCCGGGAAGATGCGCTTGCCGGCGTGGTCGAGCAGGAAGCTGGCCTTGCGGTAGAGCGCGCCGCCCGAGACCGCGCCCAGCAGGTGGCCGACGAAGCTGCGCGACATCTCCGGCGCGAACAGCACCGGGTATTCGCCGGTGCGGATGGGCCGGGGCCCCAGGCGCGCCACCGTGCGCTCGGCGGCCTTGCGGCCCACCTGCACGGGCGATTCGAGGTCGTCGGGCGACAGCGCGCTGGTGTACCAGTACTCGCGCTGCATGCGGTCGCCGCGGCCGGCGATCAGCGAGGCCGAGATCGAGTGGTTGGTGCCGCGCTCGGCGCCCAGGAAACCGTGGCTGTTGGCGTACACCGACACGCTGTCGCCGCTGTGCACCGAAGCGCCGTCGGAATTTGCGATGCGCGGATCGGCCTCGCGGCCCGCGGCCTCGGCCTGCAGGGCCAGGGCGATGGCCGCATCGGCGTCGATGCTCCACGGATGCCAGCCGTCGAACTCGCGCAGGTCGGTGGCCATTCGCGCGGCATCGGCCAGGCCGTTGCAGGGGTCGGGCTCGGTATGCCGGGCGATGGCGCAGGCCTGCTCGACGGTGGCCGCGAGGCTGCCCGGCTGCAGGTCGGCGGTGCTGGCGTTGCCCTTGCGCTGGCCGAAGTACACGGCCACGGCCACGCCGCGGTCGCGCGTGCGCTCGACGGTCTCGACCTCGCCCATGCGCACGTTCACCGACAGGCCGGTGTCGTCGTTGAGCAGCACGTCGGCCTGGCTGGCGCCGCGGGCCGCGGCCAGGCGCAGCACCTCGCGGGCGGCCTCGGCCAGGCGGGCCTGGCGGGCGGCGGAATCATCACTGGCTGCGATGGCAGGGCTCATGGGCGTATCCTTTCGCTCAGGAAGGAAGGTGGACGATGCATCAGACGGACGAATTCGACGACGAGGGCGACGACCTCGGCCCCAGCCGCAGCGAGCGGCGCCGCGAGGCGCTGGAGGTGCTGGAGCTGGCGCGCCGCCTGGTCGAGCAGAGCGAGGCGCGGCTGGCGCAGATCCCGATGGACGAGGACCTGCGCGACCTGGTGCTGGCCTCGCGCAAGATCACCGCGCAGATCGCCCGCAAGCGCCAGATCCAGTTCCTGGCCAAGCACATGCGGCGCGAGGACGACGAGGCCCTGGGCCTGATCCGCGCCGCGCTCGACCACGACCGCGCCGACCACCGGCGCGAGGCGCAGGCCCTGCACGAGGTCGAGCACTGGCGCGACCGGCTCATCGCCGAAGGCGACGAGGCCCTGGCCGAACTGCTGTCCGCGCACCCGGCCGCCGACCGCCAGCACCTTCGCCAGCTGGCCCGCAACGCCCAGCAGGAAAAACTCAAGAACAAACCCCCGCACGCCTACCGCGAACTCTTCCGCGAACTGCGCGAGCTGCTTTCCGGGGCGCCCGAAGCCGACTAGTCGGCTCACGCCCGGGTGCCGCCGACGGTCATGGCGTCGATGCGCAGGGTGGGTTGGCCGACGCCGACGGGCACGGACTGGCCGTCCTTGCCGCAGATGCCCACGCCCTCGTCGAGTTTCAGGTCGTTGCCGACCATCGACACGCGGGTCATCGCCTCGGGCCCGTTGCCGATCAGCGTGGCGCCCTTCACCGGGCGGGTGATGCGGCCGTTTTCGATCAGGTAGGCCTCGGTGGCCGAGAACACGAACTTGCCGCTGGTGATGTCCACCTGGCCGCCGCCGAAGTTGGGCGCGTAGAGGCCCTTCTCCACCGACGCGATGATCTCGCCCGGGTCGTGCGGCCCGGCCAGCATGTAGGTGTTGGTCATGCGCGGCATGGTCAGCTGCGCGAAGCTCTCGCGGCGGCCGTTGCCGGTGGGCGCCACGCCCATCAGGCGGGCGTTGAGCGTGTCCTGCAGGTAGCCGCGCAGGATGCCGTCCTCGATGAGCGTGGTGCACTGCGTGGGCGTGCCCTCGTCGTCGACGTTGAGCGAACCGCGGCGCCCGGCCAGGGTGCCGTCGTCGACGATGGTGACGCCCGGCGCCGCCACGCGCTCGCCGATGCGCCCGGCGTACACCGAGGTGCCCTTGCGGTTGAAGTCGCCCTCCAGGCCGTGGCCCACCGCCTCGTGCAGCAGCACGCCCGGCCAGCCCGGGCCCAGCACCACAGGCATGGTGCCGGCCGGCGCGTCCACCGCCTCCAGCGCCACCAGGGCCTGGCGCAGCGCCTCGCGCGCCACCTCGCGCGGCTTGTCGCCCGCGAGCAGCACTTCGTAACCGTAGCGCCCGCCGGCGCCGGCGTAGCCCTGCTCGCGCCGGCCGCCCTGCTCGACGATCACCTGCACATTGAAGCGCACCAGCGGCCGCACGTCGGCGGCGAGCACGCCGTCGCTGCGCGCCACCAGCACCGTGTCCACGCCGCCCGACAGGCTCACCACCACCTGCTTCACGCGCGGGTCGGCGTCGCGCAGCCACTGGTCGACCTCGCGCAGCGCGCCGATCTTGGCGTCGGCCGCCATGCCTTCGATCGGATCGAGCGCCGGGTACAGCGCGCGCCCGGGCACCACCACGCGCTGGCCGGCGCCGTGGGCGCGGCCGTCGCGGCTGATCGCACGCGCGGCCGCGGCCGACTCGAGCAGCGCCTCGGCGCGGATGTCGTCGGAATAAGCGAAGCCGGTCTTCTCGCCGCTCACCGCGCGCACGCCGACGCCCTGCTCGATCGAGTGCGAGCCGTCCTTGACGATGCCGTCCTCGACCACCCAGCCCTCGCGGCGCGAATGCTGGAAATACAGGTCGCCGAAATCCACGCCCGGACCCATCAGGCGGCCGAAGGCGTCGTCGAGCGCGTCCAGGCCGAGGCCGGTGGGGGTGAGCAGGCGCGACTGCGCCAGGGTCAGCGGGGAAGTCATCCGGGGGATTGCTCGCGGGAAAACACTAGTTTCCCAGATGCGGCCCCCGGCCGCCCGCTTCAAGGCTGGCGCGGCGGCGCCGAAGCCGGCGGCTGGCCCTTTTCGATCACTTCCACCACCGGGTCGCCCCAGGGACCGGTGACCCGGTAGACCGTGCGCGCGGCCTCCTTGAGCGGCTGCTGCAGCACTGCCTGGGCCACCGCGCCCACCGCCGCGCCCACCGGACCACCGGCCAGCGCGCCGATGGCGGGCAGCACGCCGCCGGCCTTGGGCAAGACTTCGATGCGTTGGTCGTACTGCTGGCGACGCAGGTCGGTCGAGCCGCTGATGCGGATTTCGGCCGCCGGCCCGTTGATGAGCAGCAGGTCGGTGCTGGCGGTGCCGTTGGCGAACACGAACTCGCCGGCCATGGTGTTGAATCCGAAGCCCTTGTTGAAGAAGTCCTTGAAGTCGAGCGTCAGCCGGCGCGGGATCTCGGCCAGGGAAATCAGGCCCAGCACGCGCCCGCCGCCGCCCGGCTCGAGCTCCAGCAGCGCGCCCTCGCCCACGTCCACCTTGAAGCGGCCGTTGAAGCGCGCCAGCGAGAACTCGCCCGGCGAGCCCTGCCAGTAGCCGTCGAGGCGACCGGTGGTGGGGCCGTCCTCGATCATGCCGCCCAGGCCGAAGGCGCCGAGCAGGTCGCCCAGCGCGTCGGCGCCGAACTCGACCTCGAACTGCGAGCGCGACAGGCCGGCGCTGGTGCGCCGCCAGTCGCCGCTGGCGTCGAGCCGGAAGCTGGCCGAACGGGTGCGGAAACGTTCGATGTGCAGGCCGTCGCCGCGCGGGCGGGCCTGCAGTTCGGCGCGTCCCAGCACGAGGGTGCCGACGCGAAGGTCGGCCACTTCGAAATCCAGCGGCGGGATCGCGCCCGGGTCCTGGCCCGGCCGCGGCGGCGGGCCCGCTTCGCCGGGCAAGGCGGCCAGGGCCGACTCCGGCGTGGCCAGCGGCGCCGGGCCGACCCGGTCGGGGTCGCTGGCCGGGTCATCCACCACGGCCTTGTCGGCCCAGTGCAGGCGCGCGAGGCGGCCGCGCACGGCGGCGCCCTCGGCCGCGGGCACTTCGATTTCGCCGGCCAGGGCCGGGCCGTCGAAATCCACGCGCAGGCGCTGCGGGTCGCGGCGCAGGCGCACGCGGGTGTCGGGGAAGGGCGAGCCCAGCAGGTCGAGCGAAGCCACCTGCAGGTCGACCGAGCGCAGCAGGCTGCCGCGGGACTTGCCCTGCGGCGCGTCGCCCTCGCTGGCGAAGCCGATCCAGCCGGCCGCATCGAGCGTCGCGGCGCGGCCTTCCACCACCAGGCCGCTGTCGGGCAGGTCCAGGCTGCCGCCGTCGCCGCCCAGCTGCAGCACGCCCGCCAGCTCGCCCTGCTCGCCGAAGCGGCCGCGCAGGCGCGCCAGCTCGCCCAGGCGCAGCTGTACTTCACCGGCGCTGACCGGCAGCGGCAGGTCCAGGCGCAGCGGCAGGCCCACTTCCGGCGCCTTGGCCAGCGGCGCCGGCAGGCCCAGGGCCACGCCGGCCAGGTCGCTCTCGACGCGCAGGCGCGCCGGTGGCGCCGCCTGGCCCGGCGGCGTGGCGGGCACGTCCACGCGGATGTCCCAGTCGGCGACGCCCGACACATGCGGCTGCAGCCAGTCCAGCGGCTCGTGCCGCGCCAGCAGGCCGACGATGGGAAAGCTGCCGCGCAGCCGCGCGCGCGCCGCCAGCGCCGGGTCGTCGGTGTCGTGGCCGACGGCCAGGTTGAACACGCCGGGCTGGCCGTCGAACTCCACCGCGAGTTCCTCGGTGTAGAAGCCGCCGGCGCTGAAGTGCGTGCGGCCGTTGACCTTGCGCAGTTCCACCTGCCAGCGCGGGTCGGCCAACTGCGCGTCGGCCAGGTCGAGGCGGCCCTCGATGCGGCGATCGCCCAGGCGCTCGGCCAGCGGCAGGTCCAGCACCAGGTCCACCACGGCGCCGCCGGCCATGCGGCCGTTGCGCAGGTGCTCGCCGTGGGTTTCGGCCAGCGGGCTGGCCAGCATCAATGCCTGCAGGTTTTCCGCACGGGTGCCCGAGCGCACGTCGAGCAGCAGGCGCGGGTCCTTGAAGTCGGCGATGCCGCCGGCGACGCGGTCGACCGGGTTGGCGGCGATCGCACCGCTGCCTTCGAGCGCCATGCCGGGGCCGTCGAAGGCCACCTGCAGGTCCATCTGCTCGGCATCGGGCCAGGCCGGGTTGAAGCGCACGCGGGCTTCGGCGACGCGGGCGCGGGCGTCGAAGCGTCCCTGGCCCGCGCGGAAAGGCCAGTCGTCGAGGTCGCCGCCCAGCGCCGCGCGGCCCTCGCGCACCTCGCCTTCGAGCAGGGCGCTGTCGAGCCAGTCGATGGTGGCGGGCGGCATCTTGCCTTCGATCCAGAAACGGCTGGCGGCCGTGACGGGCGTGGTGTCGACGTCGGCGGCGAGATCGAGCCGCGGCTTGCCGCCGTCGGCACCGAAGACCAGTTCCGCGCGCAGCCGGGTGCCGAAGTCGGCGCCGCGAACCGACAGGCCGCTCGCGCCGAGGGTCCAGCCCTCGGCACCGCGCCACCAGCCGAGCAGGCCGTCGAGGTCGAAATCCAGCGGCTCGCGGAAGCGACCGGGCCACTCGAAGCGGGCCGGCCCGCGGGTGAGCTGCAACACGCCGCCGTCCTGGTCGAGCGCGGCGTGGCCGGCCAGGCCCTGCATGCCGGGGCGGCCGGCGTTGGCCTGCCAGGCGACGTCGGCGAGCGTGGCTTCGCCGCGCCAGGCGCGCTCGTCGCCTTCGGCGTGCACGTTGCGCAGCTCGCCCTCGGGCGCGGCGCGGTGCAGCCACTGGCGCAGGCCCTCGGGCACCCGGGCGCTGAGGCTGGCGGCCTGGCGCACCGGCACCAGGTCCAGGCGCGGCGCCTGCAGCGCGAAGCGGCGGCCGCCGGCCAGCCACAGGCCGTCGAGACGACGCGGCTCGGCGCGGCCGGGCTCGTGGAAGTGCAGCTCGGGCGCGTGCAGCTGCCAGTCGCCCTGCTCGTTGGCCTGCCAGCGCGCCAGCAGGTTGGCGCGTTCGTAGGCCACCGGCGGCGAGGTGAGCACCTCGACGTCGCCCTCGGCGGGCAGCCAGGGCCGGCGCGCACCCATCGCCAGCGGTGCCAGGTCGGCGCGGGTGCGCACGTCCATCACGCGCTGCGCCTCGATGCGCGCCCACAGGTCGATGCGGCCGCTGCCGGCCATCACCAGTCCGGTGTCGGCGATCAGCGCCGACCAGGCCGAAAGGTCCAGCCGCTCGCCTCCGGCCCAGAGCCGGCCCGACCAGTCGGTGCGGTCGAGCTCGGCCACCGCGGCCATCGGCGCCGAGGCGGGGTCGGCCCAGGCACGCAGTCCGGCGCGGACGGAGCCGCCGCCCACGCGCAGGCGCAGGTCGACGCGCGGCAGTTCCAGGGGCCGGCGCAGCGCCGGCGAGCGCACGCTCAGCCGCGCCTGTTCGACCTGCAGCTCGCCCAGGGCTTCGAGGGTGTCGAGCGGGTCCACGCCGGGCTGCGGCTCGAACGGCAGGCCGGCCACGCGCCAGCGCCTGTCCCCGCCCTGCTCGAGCACCAGCGCCAGGTCGCGCACCTTCAGCGCGGTCAGCGGCTCGCCCGGCAGCAGGCCCGAATACACCGACACCAGCAGCTCGGCTTCGCCGATCGCCAGCTGGCGCTCCCCGGCGCCAATGCGCAGGCCCTGCAGGGTGAAGCGCGGGCCGTGGCGGGTCCACTCGCCGCGCGCCCCCTCGAAGGCCACCGGCTGGCCGATGCGCTCGGACAGCCAGCCGGCCACCTTGTCGGGATGGCGCTCGACCAGCGGCAGCAGCTGGTTGAGCGCGGCCACGCCGGTGGCCAGCAGGATCAGCACGACCAGCGCGCCATAACCCAGCAGGCGGCGGGCGTGGCGGATCCGGCGGCGCAGCGGGCTGCTCATCGCGAGCTCAGAGCAGGACCACGTCGTACTGTTCCTGCGCGTACTGCTCGTCGGCCTGGAAACGGATGGACTTGCCCAGGAACTCCTCGAGCTCGGCCACCGCGGCCGATTCCTCGTCAGTGATCTTGTTGACCACCTTGGGCGAGGCGATCACCAGCAGCTGCGAGGCCTCGAACTGGCGCACGGCGCGGGTGATCTCGCGGAAGATCTCGTAGGTCAGGGTCTCGGTGGTCTTGAGCGTGCCGCGGCCGCCGCACTCGTGGCAGGGCTCGCACAGCTGGCGCTCGAGGCTGTCGGTGGTGCGCTTGCGGGTCATCTCGACCAGGCCCAGCGGCGAGAACTCGTGCACCGAGGTGCGCGCATGGTCGTGCGCCAGGCCCTTTTCGAGCGTGCGCAGCACCTGGCGCTTGTGCTCGTCGTCGGTCATGTCGATGAAGTCGATGATGATGATGCCGCCGAGGTTGCGCAGGCGCAGCTGGCGCGCCACCGCCTGCGCCGCCTCGAGGTTGGTGCGGTAGACGGTTTCCTCGAGGTTGCGCTGGCCCAGGAAGCTGCCGGTGTTGACGTCGACGGTGGCCATGGCCTCGGTCTGGTCGATCACCAGGTAGCCGCCGGACTTGAGCGGCACTTCCTTCTGCAGGGCGCGCTGGATTTCGTCCTCGACGCCGTACAGGTCGAAGATCGGCCGCTCGCCGGCGTAGTGCTCGATGCGCGCGGCCAGCTCGGGCATGAACTGGCGGGCGAAGGCGCTGAGCTTGTCGTAGGCCTCGCGCGAATCGACCCGCACGGTGTCGACGTTCTTGCGCATCAGGTCGCGCACGGTGCGCATCGGCAGCGAAAGGTCTTCGTAGATGCGCTGGCCGACCTTCCGGCTGGCGCTGGCCTCGCGCACGGCCTCCCAGGCCTTGCGCAGGTAGTCCACGTCCTCGGCCAGGGCCTCGGCCGGCTGGCCTTCGGCGTTGGTGCGCACGATGTAGCCCTGGCCGCTGCCGTTGGCCTGTTCGCCGACGATGGCCTTGAGGCGGTTGCGCTCGGCCTCGTCCTCGATGCGGGCCGACACGCCCAGCACGCGCGAATGCGGCAGGAAGACGAGGTAGCGCGAAGGAATGGAGATCTGCGTGGTCAGGCGCGCGCCCTTGCTGCCGATCGGGTCCTTGACCACCTGCACGATGATTTCCTGGCCCTCGTGCACCAGCGAGCTGATGGCCGGCGTCGGGCCGGGCGGGGCCGCGTCGGGCTCGTCGCCGCCCTCGCCCGGCGGCGCCGCCGGCACGCGGGAGATGTCGGAGGCGTGCAGGAAAGCGGCGCGCTCGAGGCCGATCTCGACGAAGGCGGCCTGCATGCCGGGCATCACCCGCTGCACGCGGCCCTTGTAGATGTTGCCGACCACGCCGCGGCGCGAAGCGCGCTCGATGTGCAGCTCCTGGAGCATGCCGTTCTCGACCACCGCCACGCGGGTTTCGCGCGGGGTGACGTTGATAAGGATTTCCTCCGACACGCGGCGCTCCTCAGTCCATGAGGCCGAAATCGCGCAGCAGCCGCGCGGTTTCGTGCAGGGGCAGGCCCATCACGCCGGAATGGCTGCCGGCGAGGTGGGCGACGAAGGCCGCGGCGCGGCCCTGGATGGCGTAGGCACCGGCCTTGCCGAAACATTCGCCGGTGGCGATGTAGGCGGCGATGCGCGCCTCGGTGAGCTCCTCGAAGCGCACGTCGGTGACGCAGGTGGCGTGCGCCTCGCGGCCGGCGCTGACCAGCCACAGGCTGGAGATGCAGCGGTGCGTGCGCCCCGACAGGCGGCGCAGCATGCGCGCGGCATCGTCGGCGTCGGCGGGCTTGCCGAAGACTTCGTCGCCCAGCACCACTTCGGTATCGGCGCCCAGCACCACCGCGCTGGGGTTGGCGACCACGGCCAGCAGGCCGGCGCCGGCCTTCTCGCGGGCGACGCGGCTGACGTAGGCCTCGGGCGGTTCGCCGGGCTGGCGCTGTTCGGGCACGTCGACGTCGAGCAGGCCGAACTGAAGGCCGAGCTGGGCGAGCAGCTCGCGGCGGCGGGGGGATTGCGAGGCGAGGTAGAGCATCGCCCAAGGATAGCCGCTCAGGCCCGGTGGTAGGGATGGTTGGCGAGCAGGCTGCAGGCGCGATACAGCTGCTCGGCCAGCACCAGGCGCACCAGCATGTGCGGCAGGGTCAGCGGGCCCAGCGACCAGCGTTCATCGGCGCCGTCGAGCACCTCGGGGGCATGGCCCTCGGGGCCACCGATCAGGAAGGCGAGGTCGCGGCCCTGCTGGCGCCAGTGTTCCAGGCGCGCGGCCAGCTGTTCGGAGGAATGGGCCTTGCCGCGGCCGTCGAGCGCGACCACCCAGGCGCCGCGCGGCAGTGCCGCTTGCACCCGAACGCCTTCGTCGGCCATGGCCCGGGCGGCATCGCGGCCCTTGCCGCGCAGCCCGGGCGCCACCTCAACCAGTTCCAGCGGCAACCAGTGCGACAACCGCTTCTGGTACTCGGCAAAGCCCTCGGCCACCCATCCGGGCGCCTTTTCCCCCACCGCCACCAGCCGCGCCTTCATCTCAGGAGGCCGCGGAGTCCTCGGGCGGCTGGTCGCCGACGGTCCAGAGGCGTTCGAGGGCGTAGAACTCGCGCACGCGCGGCAGCATGACGTGGACGATGACGTCGCCCAGGTCCACCAGCACCCACTCGGCCTCGCGCTCGCCTTCCACGCCCAGGGGCATCACGCCGCACTTCTTGGCGAACTTCACCACCTCGTCGGCCACCGACTTCACGTGCCGCGTGGACGTGCCCGAGGCGACCACCAGGAAATCGGCGATCGAGGTGCGGCCGCGCACGTCGATCTCGACGGCGTCCTTGGCCTTCATTTCCTCGAGCGCGGCGTGGACCTGCTTGAGCAGCGCCTCCGGCGACGGCGCCGGGTCGGGCATCTGGGTCTTGATGACGTGGGCTTGGCTGGTCAACGGGCGGCTCGGCGATTCAGGAGGGGGGTCGATTATACGCCCCGGGCGACCGGCCCGCCCGGTACAGGCCACGGCGGGCGATTTCGGCGGCCACCGCGGGCGCCAGCCAGTCGCCGGTGTACTCGCCTGCCGCCAGCCGCCGGCGCAGTTCGGTGGCCGAGGCCGGGTGCTCCGCCAACTGCAGCCGGAACATCTGCCCGGCCGGGGTCTCGCCCAGCTCGCCGGGCGCCGTGGCCCAGTGCCCGCCGAAGGCTTCGGCCAGGCCGGGCGGCAGTGCGCGGCCGGCATGCCCCGGGCGCACGGCCACGATGAAATGGGCCAGCCCGGGCAGCGCCGTCCACTCGCGCCAGGACGTCAGGCCGTGGAAGGCGTCGTCGCCCACCAGCCAGGCCAGGGGCGCCTCCGGGCCGAGTTCGGCCCGCAGCTCGCGCAGAGTGTCGACGGTCCAGGACGGCCCGGCGCGGCGCAGCTCGCGGGTGTCCACGGCCAGGCCGTGCTCTCCGTCGAGCGCCAGGGCCAGCAGCGCGGCGCGCTGGTCGGCGCTGGCGCCGGGCGCCGGGCGGTGCGGCGGGTCGGCCGCCGGCAGCAGGCTGACCGTGGCATCGAAGGTGTCGCGGGCCGCGCGCGCCACGGCCAGGTGGCCGGCGTGCACCGGGTCGAAGGTGCCGCCGTACAGGATGCGCAGGCTCACGAGGCCAGCAGGCGGCGGGCGCGACCGTCGGCGATGGCCACCAGCAGGCGCTCGAGCTGCAGCCACGGGTCGCCGTCGCCGCGGCCCTTGGCGCTGCGGTCGATGCGGCCGCATTCGCCGGCGAAGGCCTCCCAGCGCGCCGGCGGATGCCGCTCGGCGGCGCGGCGATAAGTGGCCTGCTTGCTTTCCCAGACGCGGGCCTCGCGCATGGCGGCCATCAGGCGGCCGTCTTCGGCGGCGCGGGAGAGCGCGCACAGGGCCAGCACTTCCCTGGCCACCATCGGCATCAGCCCGGCCACCTGCTCGCCTTCGGCGCGCAGCGCGGCCAGCATGCGCACGGCGCGCGCCGACTCGCCGGCGAGGGCGGCATCGACCAGCGCGAACACGTCGAAGCGCGACGAGTCGGCCACCAGCTGCTCCATCTGCGCCAGGTCGATGGCCTCGCCGCGGCCACCGGCCAGCAGCGCGAGCTTGTCCACTTCCTGGGCCGCGGCCAGCAGGTTGCCCTCGACGCGGTCGGCCAGGCGGCGCACCGCGTCGGGCGTGGCCAGCAGGCCGCGGCTGCGCAGGCGGCGCTGCAGCCAGTCGCCCAGTTCATGCGCCTTGAGCGGATACACCGGCAGCATGTGCCCGGCCCTGGCGATCGCCTCGCTCCACTTGCCGGCGTGGTTGCGGCTCCAGTCCTGGCAGGTGATGAGCAGCACGGTGTCGGGCGGCGGGTTGTCGCAGTACTCACGGAGCGCCTCGCTGCCGTCCTTGCCGGGCTTGCCGCTGGGCAGGCGCAGGTCGAACAGGCGGCGGCTGGCGAACAGGCTCATCGAGGCCAGGCCGCGCGACAGCGAGTTCCAGTCGAAGCCGGATTCGGCGTCGTACACTTCGCGCTCGCCATAACCCTCGTCGCGGGCGCGGGCGCGCACGGCGTCGGCGGCTTCCTGCACCAGCAGCGGTTCGCTGCCGGCGATGAGATAAACAGGCCGCAGCGGCTCGGCAGCCAGCTGGCGTTCGAACTGGGCCTGGCGCAGCTCCATCAGTCGGCGCGCAGCGCCGCGTCGAGGCGGCGCACGACGGCGCCGACCATTTCCCGGCGCAGTTCGTCGCGCAGCAGGCGCTCCTCGGCGGGCGAGCCGATCGAGCCGGTGGCGTCGTAGGTGTATTCGCGGTTGAGCTCGACCCGCTGGCGCGGCACGCGCACGCTGCCGTCGGCGCCGACCAGTTCGAACTCCACCGAATAGCTGGTCTGGTACTCCCGCACGCCGGCGCCGCGGTCGAAGGTGAGCGGGCGGTTGGACAACTGCTCGGCCAGCACCTTCAGCGTGGCCGAGGGCTGTCCGGCCACGGCCGGCTGCGCGCCGGCGCGGTCGAGCGCGGTGGCCAGGTCGCGGGCCAGCGGGCTGTAGGGATCACCGGCGCTGACCGCCACCGGGCCCAGTTCAGTGGCCAGGGCCAGCGAGGCGCGCGGCTTGAAACCGCAGCCGGCGGCCAGCAGCGACAGGCAAAGCACGATCAGCAAGTTGCGCATGGGCTCATCCCGCGACGATGTTGACGATCTTGCCCGGCACGACGATCACCTTGCGCACGGACAGGCCCTCGAGGAACTTTTGCACGTTCGGCTCGGCCAGGGCCAGCGCCTCGACGGTTTCCTTGCCGGCGTTGACCGACACGTCGATGGTGCCGCGCAGCTTGCCGTTGACCTGCACCGCCAGCGTCACCGCCTCGCGCACCAGCGCGGCCGGGTCGGCCTCGGGGAAGCGCTGGTCCTCGAGCGTGGACTCCGGATGGCCCAGGGCCTGCCAGAGCGCATGCGAGGTGTGCGGGGTGATCGGGTTGAGCAGCAGCACCACCGCCTCGAAGCACTCCTGGCGCAGGGCGCGGCCCTGGTCGCTGGCGTCGTCGGCCCTGGCGATGGCGTTGAGCAGCTCCATCACCGCGGCGATGGCGGTGTTGAAGGTGTAGCGGCGGCCGTAGTCGTCGCCGACCTTCTGGATGGTTTCGTGCAGCTGGCGGCGCAGCGCCCGCTGGCCGCCATCGAGCGCCGCCACGTCCAGCGCCGGCGCCGGGCCCTCGGCCACGTGCTTTTGCACCAGGTTCCAGAGGCGGCGCAGGAAGCGGGCCATGCCCTCCACGCCGGCTTCGTTCCACTCCAGGCTCTGCTCGGGCGGCGCGGCGAACATCGAGAACAGGCGCACGGTGTCGGCGCCATAGCGGTCGACCATGGTCTGCGGGTCGACGCCGTTGTTCTTGGACTTGGACATCTTCTCGGTGCCGCCCACCTGCACCGGCTGGCCGTCGGCGCGCAGCACGGCGCCGGTGACGTGGCCCTTGGCATCGCGCTGCACGTCCACGTCGGCCGGGTTGATCCAGTCCTTCGAGCCGTCAACGTTCTCGCGGTAGTAGGTGTCGGCGATCACCATGCCCTGGCACAGCAGGTTGGTGGCCGGCTCGTCGCTGCCCACCAGGCCCGCGTCGCGCATGAGCTTGTGGTAGAAGCGGAAATACATCAGGTGCATGATCGCGTGCTCGATGCCGCCGATGTACTGGTCGACCGGCAGCCAGTAGTTGGCGCGCTGGTCCACCAGGTCGGAGGCGCCCGGCGAGGTGTAGCGCGCGTAGTACCAGCTCGACTCCATGAAGGTGTCGAAGGTGTCGGTCTCGCGCTCGGCCGGCCCGCCGCAGCCCGGGCAGGTGGTGGCGCGCCAGGCCGGGTCGGCCTTGATCGGCGAGGTGACGCCGGTGAACTCGACGTCCTCGGGCAGCACCACCGGCAGCTGCGCTTCCGGCACCGGCATCGCGCCGCACTTTTCGCAGTGGATGACCGGGATCGGGCAGCCCCAGTAGCGCTGGCGGCTCACGCCCCAGTCGCGCAGGCGGTAGTTCACGCGGCGGCGGCCCTGGCCGCGGGCCTCGAGCTGCTCGGCGAGCGTGTCGAAGGCGCCCTGGTAGCCCATGCCGTCGAGCGCGCCGGAATTGACCACGCGCAGGCGGTCGTCGGCCTTGTCCGCGTACCACTCCTGCCAGCGGTCCGGGTCGTAGCTCTCGCCGACCATCGCGATCACCTGCTTGACCGGCAGGCCGTACTTGTGGGCGAACTCGAAGTCGCGTTCGTCATGGCCGGGCACCGCCATCACCGCGCCGGTGCCGTAGCCCATCAGCACGAAGTTGGCGATCCACACCGGCACCTTGTCGCCGGAGATGGGGTGCACGGCGTACAGGCCCGTGAACACGCCCTTCTTCTCCTGCGTCTCGAGCTCGGCCTCGGACACGCCGCCCTTGCGGCACTCGTCGATGAAGGCCTTGACCTCCGGGTTGCCGGACGCGGCCCACAGCGCCACCGGATGCTCGGCGGCGACGGCGACGTAGGTGACGCCCATCAGCGTGTCGGGACGGGTGGTGAACACCGTCAGCGGCTCGGCCAGCGCTTCCATCGCGAACTGGATCTCCAGGCCCTCGCTGCGGCCGATCCAGTTGCGCTGCATGGTCTTGACCGCGTCGGGCCAGCCCGGCAGCGTGTCCAGGCCGTCGAGCAGCTCCTGCGCGTAGTCGGTGATCTTGAGGAACCACTGCGGGATCTCGCGCTTTTCCACCAGCGCGCCCGAGCGCCAGCCGCGGCCGTCGATGACCTGCTCGTTGGCCAGCACGGTCTGGTCCACCGGGTCCCAGTTCACGACCGAGTTGCGCCGGTACACCAGGCCCTTTTTCATCAGGCGGGTGAACATCAGCTGCTCGGAGCGGTAGTAGTCCGGGGTGCAGGTGGCGAACTCGCGGCTCCAGTCGTAGGCGAAGCCCAGGCGCTGGAGCTGGCCGCGCATGTGCTCGATGTTCCTGTAGGTCCACTTGGCCGGCGCGGTCCGGTTCTTGATCGCGGCGTTCTCGGCCGGCAGGCCGAAGGCGTCCCAGCCCATCGGCTGGAGCACGTTGAAGCCCTTCATGCGCCGGTGGCGGCTGATGACGTCGCCGATGGTGTAGTTGCGCACGTGGCCCATGTGCAGCGCGCCCGACGGATACGGCAGCATCGAAAGGCAGTAGTACTTGGGCCGGGAGGCGTCCTCGACGACCTGGAAGGCGCGGGTGGCCTGCCAGTGGGATTGCGCGGCGGCTTCCACCGCCTTCGGGTCGTAGGCGCTGGGTTCGTGGGCTTGGGACATGGGGCCTGGGGCTGGAAATTACTGGCATCCAGCGTAGCAAATCCGAGGGCTTTCTGGCCCGCCCCGGCTGTGGTTTGATGCGCCCTCACCCTCGGAGACCGACGATGCGACCCTCCCCGCTGATGCTGGCCCTTGCGCTCGCCCTGCCCGCCCCGGCCTTGGCCGACACCCTGGCGCTGCAGTGCGGCCGGCTGTTCGACCCCGCCAGCGGCCGCAACCTGCCCGAGCGCACCGTCTTGGTGGCCGACGGCAAGGTCAGCGAGGTCCGCACGGGCCACGCCGCCGTCGCCGGTGCCACCGTGGTCGACCTCAAGGGCCACACCTGCAGCCCGGGCTGGATCGACCTGCACGTGCACCTGCGCGGCGAATCGAGCCCGCAGTCCTACTCCGAAGGCTTCCGCCTCAACCCCGAGTTCACCGTGCTGCGCTCGACCGCCTACGCCCGCCGCACCCTGCATGCCGGCTTCACCACCGTGCGCGACCTGGGCGGCGAGACCACCCTGGCCCTGCGCGACGCCATCAACCAGGGCTGGATCGAAGGCCCGCGCATCTTCGCGGCCGGCAAGTCCATCGCCACCACCGGCGGCCATGCCGACCCCACCAACGGCCTCAACCACCAGCTCTCCGACGCGCTGGGCGTGCCCGGCCCGGCCGAGGGCGTGGTCAACAGCCCCGAGGAAGCACGCCAGGCGGTGCGCCAGCGCTACAAGGACGGCTCGGACGTGATCAAGATCACCGCCACCGGCGGCGTGCTCAGCTACGCCCGCAGTGGCGACGGCCCGCAGTTCACCGTCGACGAGGTGGCCGCCATCGTGCAGACCGCGCGCGACTACGGTTATTCGGTGGCCGCGCACGCGCACGGCAAGGAAGGCATGCTGCGCGCCATCATCGGCGGCGTGGACAGCATCGAGCACGGCACCTACATGGACGACGAGGTGTTCGCGCAGATGAAGAAGCACGGCACCTGGTACGTGCCCACCGTCTCGGCCGGCCGCTTCGTGGCCGAGAAGTCCAAGGTCGACGGTTATTACCCCGAGGTCGTGCGGCCCAAGGCGGCGCGCATCGGCCCGCAGATCCAGGACACGCTGGCGCGCGCCTGGAAGGCCGGCGTCAAGATCGCCTTCGGCACCGACGCCGGCGTCAGCCTGCACGGCGACAACGCCGACGAGTTCATCTTCATGGTCGAGGCCGGCATGCCGCCGGCCGAGGCCCTGCGCGCCGCCACCATCCACGCCGCCACCGTGCTGCGCCGAGACGACCTGGGCCGCGTGGCCCCGGGCCTGCCGGCCGACATCATCGCCATGCCCGGCGACCCGCTGGCCGACATCACCGTGGTGCGCAAGGTGGATTTCGTCATGAAGGACGGCAAGGTGGCGCGCCGGCCGGAGTAAACCCCGCCGCCGCGGCATGACCGTGGTTGGGCAACCCATGGCAGGGGCGGCGGGGCGCGACGGTGGTCACACTGGCGCCATCGCCCCCGTCTGTGCCGCCATGGACCTCGCACTGCAAACCCACGACCTGCGCCGCCGCTTCCCCGGCGGCCACGGCGTGCACGGCCTGGACCTGGCCGTGCCGACCGGCGCCATCTATGGCTTCCTCGGCCCCAACGGCGCCGGCAAGACCACCACCATCCGCCTGCTGCTGGGCCTGCTGCGCCCCGACGCCGGCGAAATCGAACTGCTCGGCCAGCCATTGACCCCTGACCGCCGCGGCGTGCTGGCCCGCGTCGGCGCGCTGGTCGAGCACCCTTCGCTGTACCCGCACCTCGACGGCCGCGCCAACCTGGAGGTCACCCGGCGCCTGCTGGGCCTGCCCGCCGCGCGGGTGGACGAGGTGCTCGAACGCATCGGCCTGGCCGAACACGCCGGCCGCCGCGTGCGCGACTACTCGCTGGGCATGCGCCAGCGCCTGGGGATCGGCCTGGCCCTGCTGGGCAAGCCGAAGCTGCTGGTGCTCGACGAGCCCGGCAACGGCCTGGACCCCGCCGGCACCCACGAACTGCGCCGCTTCCTGCGCGAGCTGGTGGCGAGCGAGGGCCTCACCCTGTTCCTCTCGAGCCACCTGCTGGGCGAGGTCGAGCAGCTGGCCAGCCACGTCGGCGTGCTCGAGGGCGGCCGGCTGCGTTTCCAGGGCACCCTGGCCTCGCTGCGCGAACGCGCCCGGCCTGGCCTGCTGCTTCGCTGCGACGAGCCCTCGCGGGCGATCCGGGTGCTGGTGGAGGCCGGCGAGGACCCGGCCCTGGCCGAGGGCCACGGCCTGCGCCTGCAGCCGCGGCTGCCGGTGGCCGAGCTCAACCGGCGGCTCGTGGCCGCCGGCATCGGCGTGCAGCACCTGGCCGAGGAGCCGGTGACGCTCGAGCGCCTGTTCTTCGAACTCACCGGCGCACCGGTGCGCGAAGGGGTGGCGGCGTGAAGGCGTTGGCGCGGGCCCTTTGGGCGGAAAAACTCAAGCTGCGCGGCACCCTGGCGCTGTGGATGTGCCTGGTGGCGCCGGCGGTGGTGGTGGCGGTCTACGTGCTGCAGATCGGCTTCGGCAAGTTCCCGCCCGGCCGCGTGGCACCGCCGCCGGCCGAGGTCTGGAGCGTGTTCATGCAGTCGACGCTGGTGCTGTGGGCCTTCCTGATGCTGCCGCTGCTTGTGACGCTGCAGGCGGCGCTGCTGGCCGGGCTCGAGCACCAGGGCCAGCACTGGAAGCACCTGCTGGCCCTGGCGCCGCCGCGGCACGTGCACTACCTGGCCAAGCTGCTGGCCCTGCTGGCGATGCTGGCACTGTCGCAGATGGCGATGTTCGCCCTGCTGCCGCTGGGCGGCTGGGCGCTGATGGCGCTCAAGCCCGGCTTCGGCCTGGCCGGCGCGCCGCCGATGGCCGCGCTGGCCACGAAGCTGGCGGCCATCTTCGGCGCCTGCGTGCTGCTGGCCGCGCTGCACACCTGGATCGCGATCCGCTGGCGCAGCTTCGCCGTGGCGGTGGGCGTCGGCATGGCCGCCACCGTGATGGGTTTCCTGATCGGCCAGTCTGCGCGTTTCGGCCCCTGGTACCCGTGGTCGCTGCCGATGCAGACCCTCGCCAGCGACCCGGACATGCCGGCGCGCGTGGTGGCCTGGAGCCTGGCGGGCGCGGCGGTGGCCACCGTGGCCGGCCTGGCCTGGTTCCGGCGCAGCGAACCGGCCTGATTGGCTTGATCCGGGCCGCTGCTGGCACCATCTGTGGGGACTGATTCCCTACGGACGGACCCGCCATGACCGCTGCCAACCCCTTCGTCTTCGACGCCAGCCTCGCCGGCTTCGAGCAGGACGTACTGCTCAAGTCGCGCCAAACGCCGGTGCTGGTCGATTTCTGGGCCACCTGGTGCGGCCCCTGCAGGACCCTGGGCCCGGTGCTGGAGAAACTCGCGGCCGAGTTCAACGGCGGCTTCCTGCTGGCCAAGGTCGACGTCGACAAGGAGCAGCAGCTGGCCGGCTACTTCCAGATCAAGTCGGTGCCGACGGTGATGCTGATAAAGGACGGCCAGATCGCCGACGCCTTCCCCGGCGCCCTTCCCGAGGGCCAGTTGCGCCAGTTCCTGGCCCACCACGGCGTCGTCGCGAAGGAAGCCGAGGCCGAGGCCGAACCTGAAGCGGCCCCGCCGGCGGATCCGCACGAGGAAGTCGTGCGCCTGCGCGCCGCGGTGGCGGCCGAGCCGGACAAGGACGAGACCCGGCTCGACCTGGCCCTGGCCCTGCTGCGCACCGGCGCCGCGAGCGAGGCCGAGGCCCTGCTCGAGGCCCTGCCCGCCAACCTCGCCCAGGACGACCGCGCCCTGCGCGGGCGCGCCCGCCTGGCCTTCCTGGCCCTGCTCAGGGACGCGCCGCCGGCCGAAGCGCTGGCGCGCGCCGTGGAGGCCGACCCGGCCGACCTGCGCGCCCGCCACCTGCTCGGCGCCCATGACATCGTCGCCGGCCGCTGGACCGAGGGCCTGGAGCAGTTCCTGGAGATGCTGCGCCGCGACCGCAGCTTCGAGGACGGGCTGCCGCGCCGCGCCCTGATCGACGCCTTCCGCGTGGTCGAGGACGAGGACCTGGTGGGCGCCTACCGGCGCAAGATGGCCTCGCTGCTGTTCTGAACCGGCTTCAGGTGATGGCCCAGGTGGCCAGGAACTGCAGCGGGCGATAGACCAGCTCGCTGCCCTTCATCATCAGCCACAGCAGGGGCACGGGCAGCAGCACGGCCGCCCAGGCCGGCGCCGCGTAGACGCGCCGCAGGGCCAGGGCGAAGTGCCCACCGACCAGCAGGAGGCTGGCCACCAGGGCCCAGGGCGGCACCTGGCCCGCGCCGGGCGCGCCGCCCAGCCACAGGAAGAGCCAGCCCGCCGGCAGCAACACCAGCTGGAAGAACAGCAGCAGGAAGGTGAATTCGTGCATCGCCACCACCAGGTGCTCGGCGAAGTAGCGGCGGACCCGGAAGAAGCAGGCCATCAGGCCCAGCGCCAGCAGCGGCACGTGCAGCACCACCAGCGCCTTGCCGACGTCGCCGGCGCGGGCGCCGTACTCCTCGGCCACGTCCGCGAGCAGCACCGGCCGCGGCGCCGGCGGCCGGTTCGCCTCGGGCAGCCGCGACCAGCGCTCGACGCCGGCGCGGGTTCGCGCCTGGATGCGCGCGTCCGCCAGGCGCTTGACCATCGCGCCGTGCACCGGCTGGCGCAGCTGCTCGTGCAGCGAGAGGTTGAAGTCGGTGACACCGACCGGCAGCACGAAATACAGCACGTTGGCCAGCAGGAACAGCGCGATGGGCGACATCCAGCGACGCCGCCGGCCATCGAGGTAGTCGCGGCTGAGCAGGCCGGGCCGGAAGAACAGCCCCCGCAGGCTGCCCCAGAGCCGGCCGTCGAGGTCGGTGAGCACGGCCAGGGACTGGCGCAGCAGGTGGCCCAGGCGGCGGTCGGCCTCGGTGAAGCGCTTCTGGCCGCAGCCGTGGCAGTACGCGCCGCGCAGGATTTCGCCACAATTGGCGCAGGTGTCGTCCATCGCCCCTCCCCCGTCCCGATTCGAGCACAGCCCCGCACCCGATGAAAGCCTCCCGCCTGCGCACCCTCTTCCGGTTCTGGCCGCCCTTCCTGTTCGCCGGCATCCGGGTCAGCCATGTGTCGGAGGACTTCAGCCGCGCCCGGGTCGAGCTGCGCCAGCGCTGGTACAACCGCAACTACGTGGGCACCCATTTCGGCGGCAGCCTGTTCGCGATGACCGACCCGTTCTGGATGATCCTGATGCTGCGCCGCCTCGGCGGCGACTACATCGTCTGGGACCAGGCCGGCGAGATCCGCTTCGAGAAACCCGGCCGCGGCCGGGTCGTGGCCGACTTCGAGCTCGACGACGCCACGGTGGACGGGGTCCGGGCCGCGGCGGCGGGCGGCGAAAAGGTGCTGCGCTGGTTCGAAACCGAAATCCGCGACGCCGCCGGCGACGTCGTCGCCCGGGTCCGCAAGCAGCTCTACATCCGCCGCAAGCGCTGACCCCGCAAGCCCCTGTTGGAGGGCCTTCAGGCCCGACGCTATTGCTGTCGCCAGCCCCTCCGGCCCGGCAACCACCGGAGTAGCGCGATGTCGCTGTTTTCCCCCGGCCGGGGCGAATGCATGGCGGCTCGACTCGCGAAAGGGCCGAGTGGCCTGGTCGAGAGTAAGGAAAAAGCGTCGGGCCTGAAGGCCCTCCTACAGGGGGTGGCCGGGGGGGCGGGGAAAGTGTGAACCGGGTCACGGAAGCGGCGTTTACTTGCCTGAACGCGCGGCTCCCGTATGCTGGGAGCCCCCGTCCCCCGCCAGCCCCCTCGCGCCATGCAGCAGGAAGAAGAACTCTCCCCTGACGAGCTGACCGCGCTGCTCTCGAGCTACATGCCCGAGATCCCCGGTTACCGCGTGCTGCGCCGGATCGGCAAGGGCGGCATGTCGCAGGTTTACCTCGGCGTGCAGGAGTCGCTCGACCGCCAGGTCGCCATCAAGGTGATGTCGCCCGCCGCGCTCACCGACGAAATCTCCAAGCAGCGCTTCGAGCACGAGGCGCGCACCATCGCCAAGCTCGAACACCCCTGCATCGTCGGCATCCACGAGGTCGGTCGCACGCGCCAGGGCCTGCTCTATTACGTGCTGCCCTACCTGGCCAAGGGCCACCTGGGCCAGCGCGACTTCACCCAGGACGAGGAGCGCGCCGTCGAGGTGCTGCGCTCGCTGCTCTCGGCGCTCGAGTACGCGCATGCGCGCGGCATCGTGCACCGCGACGTCAAGGCCGAGAACGTGCTGTTCGACAACGCCGACCGGCCGCTGCTGACCGACTTCGGCATCGCCCTGAGCAAGCGCGACTCCACCCGCATCACCACCGCCGGCCTGGCCGTGGGCAGCGGCGGCTACATGGCGCCCGAGCAGGCCCGCGGCGAAGTGGTGGACGGCCGCGCCGACCTCTACAGCGTGGGCGTGCTGGCCTACGAGCTGCTCACCGGCAAGCTGCCCTTCCAGGCCGCCGACCCGCTGGCGCTGGCCCTGATGCACGCCCAGGACCCGGTGCCGCGGCTGCCGCCCGAGAAGAAGCACTGGCAGCCCTTCATCGACCGGGCGATGGCCAAGTCGCCCGACAACCGCTACCGCAACGCCCAGCAGATGCTCGGCGCGCTCAACCAGATCGCCGCCGGCAAGCGCAGCGAGCCGCTGCTCGACACCGGCAAGGTCGGCGTGCTGGTGCAGCGCTGGTGGAAGCCGGTGGCCAGCGGCGTGGCCGCGGCCGTGCTGGCCGCCGCCGCGATCGCCTGGCTGATGGGCCGCGAGCCGGCCCGCGAACCGGCCAGCGACTTCTTCACCGTTGAGGACGCCACGCCGGCGACCGTGCCCGCGGAGGCCGCGGCCGAGCCCGCGCCGCCGCCCGCCCCGGCGCTGGACGCCGCGCCGGCGGCCCCGGCCCCCGCGGTGGCGGCCGCGCCCTCGCCCTTCGCCAATGTGCAGGCAGCGGTGGCCGTCACCACGCTCGACTACGACCCCACCCGCCCCGGCGCGCGCGAACTGTCGGCCGCGCGCCGGCAAATCGACCGGCAGCGCCTGAGCCTGCCCGCCGGCGACAACGCCATGGAGTCGCTGCGCGCCGCCCGCCAGGTGGCGCCGCGCGAGCCGGCGCTGTACCGGCTCTCGGACGAGGTGATCGGCTACTACACCACCCGCGTCGTGGCCGCGGTGGGCGAGGGCGACGACGCGGCCGCCCGCCAGAACTACGAACGCGCCGCGCCCTTCGCGGCCGAGATGGACCGCCTGCAGGGCAAACCCTGGCTGGAAATGCGCCAGGCCCTGCCGCCGCTGCTGCTGGCGCGCCTGGAGCGTGGCCTCGAGCAGCTCGACGCCGACGCCGTGGCCGCCACCAAGGTGCTGGCCGGCGCGCTGGAAGTGGAGCCGGCCAGCCTCGAGCCGGCCTGGTCGAAGTCGGTGCAGCTGCCCAAGGCCGGCGACGCCCTGGCCGACACCGCCGCCGCCATGGTGCTGGTGCGCACGCCGCGCGCCGGTACGGCGGGCCTGGGCGCGATGCGCAGCGAGGTCACCCGCGCCGAGTACGCCGCCTTCGCCAGCGCCACCGGCCGCCCGGCGGCACGCTGCCGAAACCGCCTGGCGCCGATCAGCCTGAAGAAGCGCGGCTGGGACGACCCGGGCTTCAGCCAGTCGGGCAACCACCCGGTCACCTGCGTCAGCTATGCCGACGCCGAGGCCTACGCCCGCTGGCTCAGCCAGCGCAGCGGCCAGAGCTACCGGCTGCCGACCCTGGCCGAGTGGACGCCGCTGGCCAACTACCGCGGCAGCGGCAACGCCTGTCGCGATGGCCGCATCAGCTGCGGCAGCGAAGGCACGGTCAGCGCCAGCCAGGGCCCGCTGAGCCCGTTGGGCCTGGCCGGCATGCGCGGCAACGTGCGCGAGTGGACCAGCAACTGCAGCCGCGGCTGCCAGCGCCGCCTGGCCGCCGGCGTGGGCTGGCGGGACACGCCGCAGCGTTCGGAGCCGGGCCAGAACAACGACTTCGACGCCGACACCGGCTTCGACGACATCGGCTTCCGGCTGGTGCGCGAGGTCGACGCCGGGGAACTCGGCGCCCGTTGACGCCCGGCGCCACCGCGCATGCCCTACACTCCGGCCATGCGAAGACTGCGCGCGTATTTCATCACCGGCCTGCTCACCCTGCTGCCGATCTGGCTGGTCTGGATCGTCTTCAAGTTCGTGCTGGCCCTGCTCAAGGACGCCAGCCAGCCGGTGGTCGCGCCGGTCTCGGCGCGGCTGGCCGCCAGCCATCCGGGATGGCTGGGCTGGGTGGACGACCCTTGGGCGCAGTCGCTGTTCGCGGTGTTCGCGACCATCCTGGTCATCATCGCCGTCGGCGCCCTGGCCCGGCGCGTGGTGGGCCAGCAAATGCTGGGCTGGTTCGAGGGCCTGATCGCCCGCATCCCGCTGGCCAGCACGGTCTACGGCAGCGCCCGCAAGCTGCTCGACCTGCTGCAGACCAAGCCCGACGGCACCCAGCGCGTGGTGCTGATTGATTTCCCGCACCGCGAGATGAAGTGCGTGGGCTTCGTCACCCGCGTCATCCGCGAGCAGGGCACCGGCCGCGAACTGGCCGCCGTGTACGTGCCCACCACGCCCAACCCGACCTCGGGTTACCTCGAAATCGTGCCGGTGGACAAGCTCACGCCCACCGACTGGACCGTGGACGAAGCGATGGCCTTCATCATCTCCGGCGGCGCCGTCAGCCCCGAGGCGATGCCCTTCGACCGGCCCGGCCCGCCGGCGTGACCAGCGCCGAACGCGCCAACCGGCTGTTCCTGGTGCTGGCGGCGTTTTTCGTCAGCAATGCGCTGCTGGCCGAGTTCATCGGGGTCAAGATCTTCGCGCTCGAGGACACCCTCGGCCTGGCGCCCTTCGAGTGGAACCTGTTCGGGCAGAGCGGATCGCTCAACTTCACCGCCGGCACCCTGCTCTGGCCGATCGTGTTCGTGATGACCGACGTCATCAACGAGTTCTACGGCAAGCGCGGCGTGCGCTTCATCAGCTGGCTGGCGGTGGCGCTGATCAGCTATGGCTTCGTGTTCGCCTACCTCGCCATCTCGCTGGCGCCGGCCTCGTGGTGGGTGGGCGTGGCGGCCGACCAGGGCGTGCCCGACTACCAGGCCGCGTTCGCGGCGGTGTTCGGCCAGGGCCTGTGGACCATCGGTGGTTCGCTGGTCGCTTTCCTCATCGGCCAGCTGGTGGACGTGAGCGTGTTCCACCGCATCCGCCGCGCCACCGGCGAGCGCCTGGTGTGGCTGCGCGCCACCGGTTCGACGGCGGTGTCGCAGCTGTTCGACAGCCTGATCGTGCTCTACATCGCCTTCGTGCTCGGCCCGCAGCAGTGGCCCACCTCGCTGTGGCTGGCGGTGGCGAGCATGAACTACGGCTACAAGATGGCCTGCGCCATCGCCCTGATCCCGATGCTCTACCTGGTGCGCCGGGGCATCACGGCCTACCTCGGCCAGGACCAGGCCGCCCGGCTGCGGGCCGAGGCGGCGCGCGGCTGAGGCCGTGACTTCCTGCCCGGGCCTGGCTGCGCCGGCCGCCGCACACTCGTAGGATTGCCCCCACGCCCTCCAGGAACCCCGCCATGACCCTGCGCCCGCTCGCCCTCGCCCTGGCCCTCGCCCTCGCCGGCTGTACGCCGGCCGGCGGACCCGACACCGCCGTCCCGGCCGCGCCCGCCGTCACCGCCGAGCAGGCCGCCGCGCGCGCCGCGCAGCTGCAGCAGCTGTATGCCGATTTCTGGGAAGCCTCGCTGGCGCTCAACCCGCTGCAGGCCACCTTCGTCGGCGACCCGCGCTACAACGACCAGCTGCCGGACTTCTTCAGCGCCGAGTTCCGCGCCAAGGAGTCGGCCTTCGCCCGCGACTGGCTGGGCCGCGCCCAGGCCATCGGCAGCGACGGCCTGCAGGGCCAGGACCTGCTGAGCTACCAGATCTTCGTGCGCGATCTTGAAAGCGAGATCGAAGGCGAGCGTTTCCCCGACTGGCAGCAGCCGCTCAACCAGTTCTACAACCTCACCGGCCTGTTCGCCCAGCTCGGCTCGGGCACCGGCGCCCAGCCCTTCGCCACCGTGCAGGACTACGACAACTGGCTGGCGCGCGCCGGCAACTTCCCGCAGCTGATGCAGACCATGCAGGCCAACATGCGCGAAGGCATGGCCAGCGGCGTGGTGCAGCCGAAAGTGCTGATGCAGAAGGTGATCCCGCAGATCGACGCGCTGATCAAGGACAAGCCCGAGGACACCCTGTTCTGGCGCCCGGTCGCCAACTTCCCGGAAGGCACCAGCGAGGCCGACAAGGCCCGGCTCACCGAGGCCTACCGCACGCTCATCGCCGACCAGCTGATGCCGGCCTACCGCGAGCTGCGCCGCTTCGTGGCCGAGGAATACCTGCCGGCCTGCCGCGACACCGTGTCGCTCTCGGCCCTGCCCGACGGCGAAGCCTGGTATGCCTACCGCGTGCGCCAGTCCACCACCACCGACCTGAGCCCGGCGCAGATCCACGACATCGGCCTGGCCGAAGTGGCGCGCATCCACGGCGAGATGGACGCGGTGATGCAGCAGGTGGGCTTCACCGGCAGCCGCGCCGAGTTCTTCACCTTCGTCACCAGCGACAAGCAGTTCGAGTTCGAAAGCGAAGAGGCCCTGCTGGTCGCCTACCGCGCGCTCGAGGCCAAGGTGAACGAGCGCGTTGACGAGCTGTTCTCGCTCACGCCGCGCGCGCCCTTCGAGATCCGCCCGGTCGAGGCCTTCCGCGCGCAGTCGGCCGCCGGCGGCAGCTACATGCCGCCCAGCCAGGACGGCAGCCGCCCGGGCATCTTCTACGTCAACACCTACGACCTGCCCACCCGCAAGACCTGGGACGCCGAGGCGCTTTACCTGCACGAGGCCATCCCGGGCCACCACTTCCAGATCGCGCTGCAGCAGGAGCTCGAGGGCCTGCCGGCCTTCCGCCGCTTCGGCGGCGAAACCGCCTTCATCGAAGGCTGGGGCCTGTACGCCGAGTCGCTGGGCAAGGAGCTGGGCGTGTACACCGACCCGTACCAGTACTTCGGCCGGCTGCAGGCCGAGCTGTGGCGCGCGATCCGCCTGGTGGTGGACACCGGCCTGCACTCCAAGGGCTGGACCCGCGAGCAGGTGATCGACTACATGAAGGCCAACTCGGCCACCAGCGACACCGAGGCCGTGTCGGAAACCGAGCGCTACATCGCCATCGCCGGCCAGGCCCTGGCCTACAAGGTGGGCGAGCTCAAGATCCAGGAGCTGCGCGACCGCGCCGAGGCCGAACTGGGCGACAACTTCGACATCCGCGGCTTCCACGCCGAAGTGCTGCAGGACGGCTCGGTGCCGCTGGCGGTGCTCGAGGCCAAGATCGACCGCTGGATCGCCTCGAAGAAGCCCCCCTCGCCCTGAAGCCGGCCCGGCGGGCCCGCACCGCGGGCCCGCCGGCTCAGTCCAGGCGCGGCCAGGCGGAGGCGTCGAGCGTTTCGCGGTAGGCGTGCCAGGTGGCGTAGGCCAGCCACGGCATCACCAGCGCCAGGCCGAGGAAGGCGGTGGCGAAGCCCACCGCCACCAGCACCACGATCAGCGCCGCCCACAGCAGGGCCACGCCCTTGTTGCGCAGCACGGCGTTCACGCTCGAGACGCCGGCGGTGACCATGTCCACGTCGCGGTCGGCGATCATCGGCAGCGAAAAGGCCGCCGCGGCGAAGGTGAAAGCGGCGAACACCGAACCGGCCGCCGAGCCGATGGCCAGGAACTCGAGCCAGGTGACGAGGTCGCCCCGCTCCACCGGCACCAGCGCGTTGACCATCATGCCGGCGCGCGACCACAGCATCAGCACGACGCCCTGCGCCAGGGCGAACACGCCGGCCTGGCCGACCACGCGCCGCGCGAGCACGAACGAATCGCGCAGCACCGGCCGGCGCCCGGCTTCGAGCTCGCGGCTTACGCAATACAGGCCCACGGCCACCAGCGGTGCCACGAACACGAAGCCCGACAGCAGCGCCGCCAGCAGCGCGAAGCGGCCCAGCCACCAGGCCATGGCCGAGATGCCGATGCTGGCGAGCACGATCACGCCGCCGAACAGCAGGCTCAGCCCCGGCGCGCGCCGGTAGTCGCGCCAGCCCGCGCGCAGCCAGCGCAGCGGCGCGCCGGCGTCGAGCGTGGCGCAGGGCACGGTGAAGGGACGTTCGTTTTCCGGTTCGGCCTCGGGCGCGGCCACGGGCTCAGACCTCGACCACCATGCCGGGCCGCGACAGCGACGCGTCGGCCTTCAGGTCGCTGCGCAGCACCTTGGCCAGCGCCTCGCGGGCATCGTCCTCGCCGTGCACCAGCACCACCGGCGGGCGGTTGGGAATCTGCCGGTACCAGTCCACCAGACCCGGCTGGTCGGCGTGCGCGGACAGGCCGCCAACGGTGTGCAGCTGCGCCTTCACCTGGATGACCTCGCCGAACATCTTCACTTCGCGCGCGCCGTCCACCAGCCGGCGGCCCAGGGTGCCGTGGGCCTGGTAGCCGACGAACATCACGTGCGCCTCCTTGCGGCCGAGGTTCTGGCGCAGGTGGTGGCGGATGCGGCCGCCGTTGCACATGCCCGAGCCGGCGATGATGATCGCCCCGCCCTTGTGCTTGTTGATCGCCATCGACTCTTCTGTGGAGGCGGTGAAGTTGAGGTTGGGCAACCGGAACGGATGCGGCCGGCCGCGCCAAACCTGCTGCGCGTCTTCGTCGAACAGCGATTCGTGGCCGTCGTAGACCTCGACCACCTTGGTGGCCATCGGGCTGTCGAGGAAGATCTTCCAGCGCGACATCTTCCAGTCGTCCCAGTGCCGCGCGAACCAGTACAGCAGCTCCTGGCTGCGGCCGACCGCGAAGGCCGGGATGAGCACGTTGCCACCGGCATCCCAGGCCGTGTCGAGCACCTCGGCGATCTCGGTGAGCGTGGCCTCGCGGTCGCGGTGGGCGCGGCCGCCGTAGGTGGATTCGAGCAGCAGCAGATCGGCGTGCGGCACCGGCTGGGCGTCGCGCAGGATGGGCGTGCCGGTGGGGCCGAGGTCGCCGGAGAACACCAGCACGCGCTCGCGTTCGCCTTCCCGTGCGCGCAGCTCGACGCTGGCCGAGCCGAGGATGTGGCCGGCATCGCGCAGCGTGACGGTGACGCCGGGCAGGATTTCGGTGGGCTTGCCGTAGCCGATCGGCCGCACCAGCTTGAGCACCTTGCCGACGTCGCCGCGGGTGAACAGCGGGCGGTGGTGGGCGTGGCCGTCGCGGCGGTACTTGTTGTCGCGCTCGGCGTCCATCTCGGCCAGCGAGGCGGCGTCCTCGAGCATGATCTTGAGCAGGTCGGCGGTGGCCAGCTGGGTCCAGATCGGACCCTTGTAGCCGCGCGCGACGAGCACCGGCAGGCGGCCGCAGTGGTCGATGTGGGCGTGGCTGAGCACCACCGCCGACAGGCCTTCGATGTCGAAGGGAAACGGCTCGAAGTTGCGGTGTTCGTCGTCGATGCTGCCCTGGATCATGCCGCAGTCGAGCAGCAGGCGGTGGCCGTTGGCCTCGACCTCGTGGCAGGAGCCGGTGACTTCACCGGCGGCACCGTGGAAACGTACCTGCATCGGACTTCCTCCCCTGGAAGCCCCACTCTATTCCAATCCCCCAAAGAACTGTAGGAGCGCCTTCAGGCGCGAATCTTTTGCCTTTGCCTTCGGCAAAGAAGGGATTCGCGCCTGAAGGCGCTCCTACGGGAGGGATCGGGCGCCTCAGCGGGCGCCCATTTCCTTGAGCAGGTGGTGGGCCGGGAAGACCTTGTCCATCACCCAGACCATGTAGCGGTGGTCGACGGCGATCATGCGGGTCATGGCCGGGTCGAACACCCAGTTCGAGCTCACCGACTCCCAGTTGCCGTCGAAGGCCAGGCCCACGAGCTCGCCCTTGCCGTTGAGCACCGGCGAACCCGAGTTGCCGCCGGTGATGTCGAGGTCGGACAGGAAGTTCACCGGGATGGCGGCCTTCTGCTCCGCGCTCATGCCGGCGATGGCGTCGAGCTGGGCCTGGGGCGCGTCGAAGGGCTCCACGCCGGTGGCCTTGGCGACCAGGCCGTCGAGCGTGGTGAACGGGGTGTAGAACACGCCGTCCTTGGGCGCATAACCCTGCACGTTGCCGTAGGTGATGCGCAGGCTGAGGTTGGCGTCGGGGTACACGCCCTGACCCTGGCCGCGCTTGTACTCCTGCACCGCCGCCAGGTAGACCGGGCGGTGGCGGCTGGACTCACCGCCGCGGGCCTTGGCCTTGTTCTCCTGCTCGAACATGGCCGGCTGCAGCGCCACGGCCAGCTTCACCAGCGGATCGGTGCTCGACTCGAACGCGGCGCGCTCGGCCTTGAACAGCGCCAGGCGCGCGTCGGTGTTGCCCACCGTGGTCTTGCCGTAGGTCTCGTCGAGCGCACGCGTGATGGCCGCGGCGTCGTTGCCGCCCAGCCAGGCGTCGATGGCGGCCACGCGCTGGTCGGCCGGCAGCTTGATGTACTCGCCCAGCCAGTAGGCCATCAGCTGCTTTTCCATGCCGGCGTCGAAGCGGCGCTCGAGCTGGCGCGCATTGCCCTCGATGCCCGGCAGGTCGCGGTCCTGGTAACCCGGGGCGCGCTCGGCGTTGGGCTTCTCGAGCTCGGTGGACAGGCGGTAGAGGCCGCGGATGTTGGCCAGCAGGCCGGTGCCGGCGATCTGGCCGACGATCAGGTCGCGCTCGCGGGTGGCGCGGGTTTCGGCCGCCAGCGCCACCAGGCGCTCGTGGGCCACCAGCGCCGGCTTGCCGGCATCGCCGCGGCCACGCAGCCAGGCCAGCACGGCCTGCTCCTCGGCGCGCTTGGTGCCGGCGGCGTCGATGCGGGCGAAGCCCTCGAGCTGGCCGTCCCAGTTCTTGCTGGCGTTGTTCCAGCCGCGCACGGAGGTGGCGTACTTCACCTCGATGTCCGGGTTGGCCTTGCCGGCAGCGTCGACGAGGTTGATCAGGTTCTTCAGGTGCTGGCCCACCACCGGGTACTGCCAGCTGGCCACGGCCTGGAACTCGTCGAACAGCGCGTAGCGGTTGGTGGTGCCCGGGTAGCCGGCGACCATCACGAAATCACCCTCGCCCAGCGCATCGGTGGCCAGCTTGAGGTGCTGGCGCGGCTGGAAGGGCACGTTGTCGGGCGAGAACGCCGCCGGCTTGCCGTCCTTGCCGACGTAGGCGCGGTAGAAGGTGAAGTCGCCGGTGTGGCGCGGCCACATCCAGTTGTCGATGTCGCCGCCGTAGGCGCCGATGGCGTTCGGCGGCGCGTAGACGAGGCGCACGTCCTTGATTTCGATCTGGCGGAACAGGCGGTAGGTCTGGCCGCCGAAGAAGCTGTAGAGGGTGCAGCGGTAGCCGGGCTCGGTCTCGCAGCCGGCGATGAGCGCCTTCTGGGTGTCCTCGAGTGCCTTCTGGCGGGCCAGGCCGTCCTGCTCGGGCGAGGTGGCGGCCAGCATCTTGTCGGTGACGTCGGTGATCTGGTCCATCACGTAGACGCGGGCGTTCGGGCCGGCGGAGAGCTCCTGCTCGCGCGTGGCGGCCACGAAGCCGTCGCGCATCAGGTTCTTCTCGGGCGTCGAGTTGAGCTGGATGGCGCCGTAGGCGCAGTGGTGGTTGGTGGCCACCAGGCCCTCGGGCGAAACGAAGGACGCCGTGCAGCCGCCGAGCGCGACCACCGCGCCCATCGGGTCGCCGGTGAGGTTGGCCAGCTGTTCGGGCGGCAGCACCAGGCCGGCTTCCTTCAGCGGACCGGCGATCTCAGGCAGCTGCTGCGGCACCCACATGCCCTCGCGGGCCTGGGCGGAGAGGGAGAGCGCCATCGCGGCGGCCAGGATTGCTACGCGCATACGTTTCACCTTGGTGTGCTGGGCAAACCCCAAGCCTAGCAGCGGCGGCGCTTGCGGGCAGCCACCGCGGGCGTAGACTTTCGGCAGGGGACAAGAGGGGGAAAGGTATGCGTGCACTGGCTTGCGTGTTGGCCGGCCTGTTGGCCCTGGCCGCCTGCCCCGCCGCACGGGCGCAATCGCCCGACGACGCCCTGGCGGCGCTGTGGACCACCCTGTGCCTGGGCGCCGCGCCCGGCAGCGACCTGGCCCAGCGCTGTTTCGAGATCGCCAACGGCGGCCCGGGAAGCCGCGACGCCTCGGCGGCCGGCAATTTCCTCGGCGAGATCCCCGGCCAGGGCCGCGCCGCCACCCGCGACGGCGCCCCCGACCAGGCCGAGGCGCGCAGCGAGCTCGGCGGCGGCTGGTCGGTGTTCGCCAGCGCCGACACGGGCCGGCTCAAGCGCCGCGACGGCGTCAACGAAGCGCCCTTCGACGGTGACACCTGGGCCCTGTCGGCCGGCGTGGACTGGGCCCCGCGCGAGCGCTGGCGCCTGGGCCTGCTGGTGAACCACGCCCGCGAAGACCTCGATTTCCTCGCCTCCGACGGCAGCACCCGCACGCGCTACACCGGCGCGCTGCTGATGGCCGGCTGGACGCCCGCCGACGCGCTGGCCGTGGACGCCTACGCCGGCGGGCTCGACGGCAGCTACGACCTGCGCCGCGCCATCGACTACACCCTGCTCGACGGCACCTCGGTGCAGGCCCTGGCCAGCGCCGACGCCAGCGCCAGCCGCCGCCTCGCCGGCCTGGGCCTGACTTGGAGCCGCCCGGCCGCGGGCTGGGAATGGCAGCTCTCCGGCGGCCTGGACTGGCAGCGCACCGAGATCGACCCGTACACCGAATCCGGCGGCGCCGGGCTGGCGGTGTCCGTGCCCGGGCGCGCCATCAGCAGCCGGCGCGGGCGACTGGATCTGGGCCTGTCGCGCACGGTATCGGCCAGCTGGGGCGTGTGGCAGCCGCTGGCGCGGGTGGGCTGGCGCCGCGAATTCGCCAATCCGGCGCGTCCGCTGACGGTGCGCTTCGCCGCCGACGCCAACGGCACGCCGGTGGTGTTCGAAACCGACGATCCGGACGCCAACTGGGGCGAGGCCGGGCTGGGCGCGGTGTTCGTCTTCACGGGCGGGCAGTCGGCCTTCATCGAATGGCGCCAGCGTTTTGGCCACGCCTTCCTGGGCGAGCGCATGCTGGCCCTGGGCTGGCGCATCGAGCTGCCCTGAGGCCTTCCCGGCCGGTTCACGCCATGGGCGTATAATTTGCGCCCGACCGGCCCGCCGCGGGCCAGCCTTGGAAGTGAACATGGCTCAGCAAATGATGAAGGCGCTGGTGAAGCGCAGCCCCGAGAAGGGCATCTGGATGGAACAGGTGCCGGTGCCGACCCCCGGCCCCAACGAGGTGCTGATCAAGCTCGAGAAAACCGCCATCTGCGGCACCGACCTGCACATCTACAAGTGGGACGAGTGGAGCCAGCGCACCATCAAGCCGGGCCTGGTGATCGGCCACGAGTTCGTCGGCCGCGTCGTGGCCATGGGCCCGGGCGTCACCGGCTACAAGGAAGGCGACCGCGTTTCGGCCGAAGGCCACATCGTCTGCGGCCACTGCCGCAACTGCCGCGCCGGCCGCCAGCACCTGTGCCCGAACACCGTGGGCATCGGCGTGAACCGCCACGGCGCCTTCGCCGAATACATCGTGATGCCGGCCAGCAACCTTTGGCCCATCCCGGATTCCATCCCGTCCGAGCTGGCCGCCTTCTTCGACCCCTACGGCAACGCCGCGCACTGCGCGCTGGAGTTCGACGTGGTCGGCGAGGACGTGCTGATCACCGGCGCCGGCCCGATCGGCATCATCGCCGCGGGCATCTGCAAGCACATCGGCGCGCGCAACGTGGTGGTCACCGACGTCAACGACTACCGCCTCAAGCTCGCCGCCGACATGGGTGCCACCCGCGTGGTGAACGTGTCCAAGCAGTCGCTCAAGGACGTGATGAAGGACCTGCACATGGAGGGCTTCGACGTGGCCCTCGAGATGAGCGGCAACCCGCACGCCTTCAACGACATGCTCGACTGCATGTACAACGGCGGCAAGATCGCCCTGCTGGGCATCCTGCCCAACGGCGCCGGCATCAACTGGGACAAGGTGATCTTCAAGGGCCTGGTGCTGCACGGCATCTACGGCCGCAAGATGTACGAGACCTGGTACAAGATGACGCAGCTGGTGCAGTCGGGCTTCCCGCTGCAGAAGGTGCTGACCCACCAGGTGCACATCGACGATTTCCAGAAGGGCTTCGAGCTGATGGAAAGCGGCCAGTGCGGCAAGGTGGTGTGCAGCTGGTCCTGACCGGGCCGGCTGCTTCCGGAATCTCGTCGTGAACCGCTTTGCCAGCGCGCTGGCGCTGTGCCTGCTGCTGGCCAGTGCACCCGCCCCCGCCGCCGAGGAAGCGCCCGTCGTCGACGCCGCCGACCTGGTGGACCCGGCCTGGCTGGCCGGCCCCGGCTGGCGCGTGGAATCGCAGGCGCCGATACGCGGCGGGCTCGCGCGTTTCACCCTGCACACCGACTGGGGCACGCTGCAGGCTGACGGCGTGGAGCAACTGGCCGTGCGCGTGGCCGAGGTGCCGGCGCTGGCGCGTCTGCACGAAGCCAAGGCTTCGGAAGTGGTGGCGGTCGCCGCGCGCGAGCGCGCCATGCAGCCGGTGGACGCCGCGGCCGCGATAGCCAGCGACCCGGCGCAGGCCGGCCTGGGCCTGCCCGCGGGCGTGGGCCGCTTCTTCGCCGACCGCTGGGACCGCCTGGGCTCCTCGGTGCGCCGCGTGGCCGACCTGGGCAACGAACACTGGATGCATTCGGGCTCGCCCTACACCAACCCGGGCGGCGCGCTCGGCGCCGCCGGCGACGAGCAGCCCGAACGCCGGCGCGGCCTCTGGCGCAAGCTGGGCCGCGAAACCGGCCGCCTGGCCCGCCAGGAGCTGGGCTACAGCTCGGCGCGCCGCGCGCTGGCGCAGCGCCTGGGCGTGGACCCGGGCACGCGCAATCCGCTGCTGGTGCCGCGCCTGGACGCGCTGGCCTGGGCCGAAACCAGCGGCCGCTACGCCACCGGCTACGTGCTGGCGCTGGCCGGCGGCCCCGCCACCGCCGTGATGTCGAACATGGTGCAGGTGGACCAGTGGGTGATGCAGGCGCGGCCCGAGCAGGTGAGGCGCGTCAACGCCGGCGTACTGGAGCTGCACTGCGTGGACGCCCTGCTGGCGCGCAACTTCCTGCGCGACGGCGCCTATGGCGCGCTGCTGCAGTCGGAGTTCGTGCGCCTGCTCGACGCCATCGACCCGGACGAAGGCTGCGAGCTGCTGCTCGAGATCGCAATGATGGCCGGCGACGAGCCGCAGGCGCGCTTCGTGGTGCATGCGCTGCGCCTGCTCGACGCCTCGCTGTCGCCGCAGCAGCGGCGCGGCCGCTTCGTGGCGCAGGGCGCCTGGATGGCCTACCTCGACCCCGGCGGCGAACTGTGGCTGCCGCTGGGCCTGGACTGGCTGGGCTGGACCGAGGACATGGCGCGCTGGTTCGACCAGCCGCTGCTCGCCCAGGCGGGCACCCGCCACCTGCTGGTGGCCGGCCAGGTCAGCCCGCGCGCGCGCCGCGAACTCGAAGCCCGCGGCTGGCGCATCGAACAACCCGGCGACTACGCCGGCCGCCCGCCCTACCGCGTGCTGCCGCCGGGTGCCGAGGAAGTGGGCAGCGGCGGCGCGGAGACGTTCGGGTTGGGCGAGGAATTGCTGGACTGAGGGTGGCGATCGTCGCCATTCGAGCGGTCAGCTTGAAAGACAATCGCTGAGGTACGGCCCTGGAAGCAGCCTGCTCCTTTTCGTTCTCATCTTCTAGCCAAGCCCTGGATGGACTGAGCCGAAATTAGCCTGGGTCGGTGAATCACGCAGGGTCACAGACGCCCACTACCCCCACTAATTGGCTCAGCCCTGGCGCTGAACTTCTTACCAACCACCAAGGCAACGCTGCTGCCGGTAAAGACAAGGCTTCCATCCGGAGCCATATAGGAAAACGCTAAGGCGTACTTTCCTTCTTCCAAACAGTGTAGACCCGCGATGATTTTGGCGGTGCCTCTCCAAACGACAACCTGCTGACCAGAGCCTATCGGGACAACCTCCATTTTTTCGGGAAGGTAGTCCATATGGCCGCAAGGGGGCATGAGTTGGCCGAGTTCGGTTACTACCACCGGGATTACGTTTCCGCCTGACAACCCAGACAGGAAGTAGCCTCGCGAGCCATTCACGGAATCATCCCCCTCGTTCACAAGCACGACGGAAATAGTCTGGTCACTTAGCTGGATTTCCAGTGACAGCTTGTCCGTCGCCCCAGCTGGTCGGGAAATAAGCAGACAGCCTAGGAAGAGCAAAAAGGAGTTCAGGAAGTTCGCCACGGGGCACCTCAGATGCGAGACAAAGGGCAATGCTCTATTCGGATGGCAACGGCCCATAGCGAGCCTCATGATGCTTACGGATAGCCTGAATTTCCTGCGGGGTCAGGTTGAAGCGCCCTGCGTTTCTGAGTTGATTAACCGTCGCTTCAACCTCATTGTCAATTGATCCTCTGCCGTAGTTGAAAGAGCGCCGTTCTTGGTCTTGGCGCACATGAATAGCCTCGTGCTGAATCACCGAGGCAAGAAAGCCTAAAGAAAAATGGAAGGCCCTTGGACCAAGCACGATCTTGTGCGCACCAATGTTGGACCCTGCTGCGTTTAGGTGCGGATCGTACTCGACATCGGCGCCAAACGTGTCAGGCGAGAACTTTCTGATTGCTTCTTGCACCTGTCGATCTCTCTTTGCATGCCTATTGGGCCCATTTGCCGGCCGGCTGGTCGGGCCGCCAATACAAACCTTTTCGCACTGACCTCCTCTCGGCCTGCTGTCGAATCCACCGTACTTGTCACACGACGGCCCGCGTGTGAGGCTGCAGGCGTCACGGCCGTCCGGATCGATGAACTTATAAGGACTGTTGTTGCCGTAACGATAACGATTGAAGCTTTCGCCATTGTGGTGGTTTGTCGTCACCGGATCGACCGATAGAAACACTCCCATCCCCGGGTCGTAATAGCGCTGCTGCATATACGTCAGCCCCGTCACTGGGTCCATCACGTGGCCGGTATAGCCGACGCCGTCGACGGTCTTGTTGATCGCGCCGCCGTAGGGATCGTAGTTGGTGCGCTCGGTGACCGTGCCGGCCGCGTTGCTGATCGCCACCGGGCTGCCCAGCGCGTCGGTGTGCTGGTACTTCACCTCGCTGCCGCCCGCGAACGGGGCCTCGCGGATCGCCAC
>NZ_MEDO01000008.1 GCF_001724815.1 Arenimonas sp. SCN 70-307
TACCCGTGCTTTCGAGCACTGCGCAACAGCGGCGTCCCGCACCCCGCTCTCACCCCAAACCCTAGGGCAAAAGCCAGACACAAGCGCCTTCAGGCGCGATTCTTTTCCCGGGGTAAAAAAAACCCGCCACGTGGGCGGGTCTTCTTCGAAGGCTTCGCGCCTGAAGGCGCTCCTGCAGGTAATCCGCTTTGCGGATTACTTGATCTTGCCTTCCTTGTAGATCACGTGCTTGCGAACGACGGGATCGTACTTCTTGATCTCCATCTTGTTCGGGGTGGTCTTCTTGTTCTTGTCGGTCGTGTAGAAGTGACCGGTGCCGGCCGACGAGGTCAGGCGGATCTTGTCGCGCTTGGATGCCATGGTTCAGTCCTCCTCAGATCTTTTCGCCGCGGGCGCGCATTTCGGCCAGCACGGCGTCGATGCCGTTCTTGTCGATGGTGCGCAGGGCGTGCATGGAAACACGCAGCTTCACCCAACGGTTCTCCGAGGCAACCCAGAAGCGGCGCTCGTGCAGGTTGGGAAGGAAACGGCGGCGGGTCTTGTTGTTGGCATGCGAGACGTTGTTGCCGCTCTGCACGCCCTTGCCGGTAACTTGGCAAACTCGGCTCATGGTGTGACTCCTGGGTCGGACTGGCCGCCCATAGCCCGGGCGGCGGCGGCCCCGCGCGGCGGGCCGGGTGGCCTGCAGGCGCATGCGATGCGGGATGGAACCAACGCTCCGCCAGGGGCCGGGATCGCACTACCGGGGCCAGGGCCGAGGGGGCAGATGCGGAGCGAGCCGCGCATTATGCCCGCGGCCGGGGCCCCAGGCAAGACTTATCCACAGGCCGGTCAGTGCCCGGCCTTGTCCCGGTGCCAGCCGCGGTGCCGGATGTCGAGCCAGAGGCTGTAGGCGGCGGTGAAGGTGGGGAAGAGGTTCTGGAGCACGCCCACCGAGTCCTGCTTGGCCGAGAACAGGAAGTAGCTCAGGGTCATCAGGGCGCCGACCAGGCTCATGTACCAGAACACCCGGGGGATGACCGGCTTGCCGGCCCGGCGGCTGGCGATGAACTGCACCACCCAGCGGCCGCCGAACATCAGCGCGCCCAGGTAGCCGACCAGCTTCCACGGCGTCACGTGCAGGCCGGACCAGGCCAGCCAGGTGATTTCCTCGTTCACGGCCTCACTCCAGTTCGCGGATGTCGGTGCGCTTGCTGCGCTTGATCAGCCAGGCCACGCCCATCAGGTCGCGGATGCCGACCAGGGCGCGGCCCAGGTTGGTGTACTTCGAGGCGCCGGCGCCGCGCGGGCGGTGGTTCACCGGCACCGAGACGGTGCGCCAGCCGGCGCGCTGCATCAGGGCCGGCAGGTAGCGGTGCATGTGGTCGAAATAGGGCAGCTCGAGGAAGGCCGCGCGCTCGAACAGCTTGGTGCCGCAGCCGGTGTCGGGCGTGGCGTCGCGCAGCAGGCGCGAGCGGATGGCGTTGGCCCACTTCGAGGCCCACTTCTTGCTGCCGGTGTCCTGGCGGTTGACGCGCCAGCCGGCGTAGAGCTTCACGTCGGCCGGGCCGGCGTCGCGGGCGGCCAGCAGTTTGGGCAGGTCGGCCGGGTCGTTCTGGCCGTCGCCGTCGAGCGTGGCCACCCAGGGCGCGCGCGCGGCCTTCACGCCGTTGCGGATGGCGGTGCTCTGGCCGCTCTGCTGCCGGTGGGCCAGCACGCGCAGTTCGGGCGTGCCGGCCTTCGCGCCCTGCAGCAGGGCCAGCGTGCCGTCGCGGCTGCAATCGTCGACGAAGACCACCTCGAAGGGCACGACGCCGCGCAGCGCCGCGACGATTTCCCCGAGCAGGGTCAGCACGTTCCCCTCTTCGTTGAAGGCGGGAATCACGACGGACAGCTGGGGTTGGCTCACGCGGTGCCCTTGGGCGCTGGGGTTGGCGCGCATTCTCGCAGGCGCGCCGTTAACAAGTCGCTAGGGCGACTCAGCCCCGCAGACGCTCCAGGATGCCGTCGAGGGTGTCGAGGCCGTGGTAGCTGATCACCAGCTTGCCGCGGCCGCCGCGGCCGTGCTGCACGGCGACCTTGGCGCCGAGCCGCTCCGACAGCTCGCGCTCGAGCGCGGCGATGTCTGCATCGGTCTTCTTGGCCGGACCCTTCGCCGGCTTCTTGCCGGGGATCTGGCCCTTGGCCAGCAGCTGGGCGCGGCGCTCGACCTCGCGCACGCTCCAGCCCTCGGCCACGGCCTCGCGGGCCAGGGCCAGGGCCGCCTGCGGCGCCAGCGTGAGCAGGGCGCGGGCGTGGCCCATCTCCAGCTGGCGCTCCTCGAGCAGCTTGCGGATGCCCTCGGGCAGCTCGAGCAGGCGCAGCAGGTTCGACACCGAGGCGCGCGAGCGGCCCACGGCCTCGGCGGCCTGCTGGTGGGTGAGCGAGAACTCGTCGATCAGCCGGCTCAGGGCCAGCGCCTCTTCGAGCGGGTTGAGGTCCTCGCGCTGGATGTTCTCGATCAGCGCCATGGCGATCGAGGCGCGGTCGTCGACCTCGCGCAGCACCACCGGCACGTCGGTCAGGCCGGCCTGGGTGGCGGCGCGCCAGCGGCGTTCGCCGGCGATGATTTCGTAGCGCGCCTGGCCGTCCTTACCGTTGCCGATGGCGCGCACGACGATCGGCTGGATCAGGCCCTGGGCCTTGATGGATTCAGCCAGCTCGGTGAGCTTGGCCGGGTCCATCGCGCTGCGCGGCTGGTACTTGCCGGGCTGGAGCTGGGCCAGCGGCAGGGTGCGCAGGCCCTCGCCGGCCGACGCCTCGTCCGCGGGGGCGGCGCCCTTGTTGCCGGTGCCCAGCAGGGCGTCGAGGCCTCGGCCGAGGCCGCGCTTCTTGCTGCTCATGCCATCTCCTTGTGCATCTTCTTCTCGCGCCGCACGATCTCGCCGGCCAGGCCGAGGTAGGCGATGCCACCGCGCGAGGCGCGGTCGTAGCCGACGATCGACTGGCCGTGGCTGGGCGCCTCGGCCAGGCGCACGTTGCGCGGGATGATCGAGCGGAACACCTTGTCGCCGAAGTGGCGGGTGAGCTCGCCCGAAACCGCGTTGGCGAGGTTGTTGCGCACGTCGAACATGGTGCGCACGATGCCCTCGATCTCCAGCTGCGGGTTGAGCTTGCCCTTGAGCGCGTTGATGGTGTCCACCAGCGAGCTCAGGCCCTCGAGCGCGAAGTATTCGCACTGCATCGGCACGATCACGCCGTCGGCCGCGGCCAGGGCGTTGAGCGTGAGCAGCGACAGCGAGGGCGGGCAGTCGATGATCAGGTAGTCGTAGTCCTCGCGCAGCGGCGCCAGGGCGGACTTGAGGCGCTGCTCGCGGCCGGCTTCGTCCATCAGGCGGATCTCGGCGGCGGTGAGGTCGATGTTGCCGGGCAGCAGGTCGAAGCCCTCGGGCGACTTCACCACGGCGGCGCGCGCCTCGCATTCGCCCAGCAGCACTTCGCAGGTGGAGTTCTCCAGCTCGCGCTTGTCCACGCCCGAGGCCATGGTGGCGTTGCCCTGCGGGTCGAGGTCGACCAGCAGCACGCGGCGCGGCGTCGCGGCCAGCGCGGCGGCCAGGTTCACGGCGGTGGTGGTCTTGCCGACCCCGCCCTTCTGGTTGGCAATGGCGATGATGCGACCCATGGACTCTCCTTCCCCGACCCCGAACGGGGGATTATGCCGGCTCGGCCGGCCCGCGGGTGACCGTGACCAGGTGGCGCTCGCCTTCCAGGCCCGGGACCGAGAGCGCCTGCACGGATTCGACCGCCCAGCCCGCCGGCAGCGCGGCGATCTCGGCGTCGGGGCGCTGGCCCTTCATGGCCAGCAGCCGCCCGCCCGGGGCCAGGAGGTGGCCGCCCACGGCCAGGATGCCGGCCAGGGTGTCCATGGCGCGGGCGGTGAGCTGGTCGTAGGCGCCCGGCTCGTCCACGGCCTCGGCGCGCGCTTCCACCACCCGGGCGTTGGCCAGGCCGAGCTTGCGCACCACCTCGCGCATGAAGCGGCACTTCTTGCCGTTGCTCTCGACCAGGGTCACCTCGAGCCCGGGCACCGCCAGGGCCAGCGGGATGCCGGGCAGGCCCGGGCCGGTGCCCAGGTCGGCCAGGCGGCCGGGACGCACGGCCTTCCACATCGACAGCGAGTCGAGCAGGTGCTTGTGCAGCATCTCGCGCGGGTCGCGCACGGCGGTGAGGTTGTAGGCCTGGTTCCAGCGGTCGAGCAGGGCCAGGTACTCGAGCAGCCGGCCGGCCAGCGGCTGCGGCGGCAGGCCGAGCGCGACCAGCCCGGCCTCGAGTTCGGGCGCGAGGTGGTTGAGCGGATTCATGCCGCCATTATGACCGGGAAGAAACGGGGTCAGGTTCACTTATTCCCGCCGGTGCCCTCGCCTTCGGCGGTAGCGTCGGAGGAATAAGTGAACCTGACCCCGTTTCTTGTCAGGCGGGGTGGAGGGCGCAGCGGATGACGCGAAGGCCCATGCGGCCGAGGCGGCGGTTGAGCTCGGCCTTGAGCGTCTCGGCCAGCGAGGGCGCGTCGTCGTTGGCGGCCGCCAGGCTGGCCAGCGCCTCGCGGGCCTGGTCGGTGACCAGGGCATCGACCCGGTCCAGGGCCTCGCCGGCCTGGGCCGGGTCGAGGATCTGGTAGTAGAGCTCGGCGTGGGCGCCGGAATCGGCAGGGATATCAAGGTGATGGCCGATCAGGCAGACCGGCTGGCCCAGCTGGTCCAGGCCCGGCAGGGTCCAGCGCCAGCCCGGCCCCAGGGCCCGCACGAAGCGCCCGAAGCGGTGCACCGTGACCACGCTGTTGTCCGGCACCCGGCGCAAACCGGTCAGCCAGGCCAGGGGTGCCAGGGGCATCGGGAGGGGCAGGAGCGGGGACATGAATGTCATTGGGGGCGGGGGGTTAGCCAGTTTTCCTCAAGCTTACTATCAAAAACGTGACTGGTTTCACAATTCGGACAAAGCGGGCTTGACGCTCCCCCACGGCGGGGGCAGGGGAACGCGGTCCCTGCACGGCCCCTTTCGGCGGCTGGTGTAGTCTCAGCGCCTCGGACCGAAGACCCTGCCCCCGCATGTCGCTACGAATCACTGACCTGGGCCCCGCCCGCGCCACCCCGCCGGCCATGTCGGTCGTGCTCTCGACCTACAACCAGCCCGCCTGGCTCCGCAAGGCGCTGCTGGGCTACGCGCACCAGACCTTCCGCGACTTCGAGGTCGTGGTGGCCGACGATGGCTCGAAGGACGAGACGCGCGAGATGATCGAGGCGCTGGCGGCCGACTTCCCGGTGCCGCTGCGCCACGTCTGGCACCCGGACAACGGTTTCCAGAAGTGCGAGATCCTCAACCGCGCCAGCGAAGCCGCGCGCGCCGACTACCTGGTCTTCTCCGACGGCGACTGCATTCCGCGCGCCGACTTCATGGCCGTGCACCACGAACTGCGCGAGCCGGGCCGCTTCCTGTCGGGCGGCTATGTGAAGCTGCCGATGTCGACCTCGCTGGCCATCGACGAGGCCAACATCGCCGCCGGCGACTTCGCCCGCCCCGACTGGCTGCGCGCCAACGGCTGCAGCCCGGCCGAAGTCTCGCGCAAGCTCAAGGTCAGCGGCCGCTGGGCCTGGTTCTGGGACCAGCTGAGCACCGCCAAGGCCAGCTGGAACGGCCACAACGCCTCGGGCTGGAAGGCCGACCTGCTGCGCGTGAACGGCTTCGACACCCGCATGCAGTACGGCGGCCAGGACCGCGAGTTCGGCGAGCGCATGGAAAACGCCGGCATCAAGGGCAAGCGCATCCGCTACCGCGCGGTGTGCGTGCACCTCGACCACAAGCGCGGCTACGCCACCAGAGAATCGATCGAACGCAACCGCGCCATCCGCGCCGAGACCCGGCGCAAGCGTTCGGTCCGGGCCAGCGAAGGCCTGGCGCGCTGAAGCCTCAGGCCTGCGCCGGCGCGTAGCGCGCCAGGATTTCCTCGGCCGAGGCCGGCTTCGAGAACAGGTAGCCCTGGCCCAGGCTCAGGCCGAGCAGGCGCAGCTGGTAGCGCTGCTCCTCGGCCTCGATGCCTTCGGCAATCACTTCAAGGCCCAGCGAATCGGCCAGCAGCCGGATGGCGCGCACGATGGCGGTGCTGCCGCCGCTTTCGCCGCTGCGCAGCTCGCGCACGAAGCTGCGGTCGATCTTCAGGCCGTGCAGCGGGAAGCGGTGCAGGTAGCTGAGCGACGAATAGCCCGTGCCGAAGTCGTCGAGCAGGGTGAGCACGCCCGCCTCGCGCAGCCGCGCCAGGCACTCGCGCACCTGCTCGGGCTTTTCGAGCAGCGCGCCTTCGGTCACCTCCAGGCGCAGCCGCTGCGGGCTGACGCCGTGGCGCGAGATCAGCTCGAGCAGGCGCTGGTCGAAGTCGGCCACGCGCAGGTGCCGGGGCGAGACGTTGAGCGTGGCGTAGGCGCGGCCCAGGTTGAGCCGGTGGATGTCGCGGCAGACCAGCTCGTAGATCTGCCAGTCCATCTGCTCGAGGCTGCCGGTTTCCTCGGCCACGCCCAGGAACTCGCCGGGCATGCTCAGGCCGCGCTCGGGGTGGTGCCAGCGCATCAGCGCCTCGAAGCCCACCAGCTGGCCATCGGCCAGCGACAGGATGGGCTGGTAATGCGGCACGAACTCCTGGCGCTGCAGCGCGCGCCGCAGGTCGCCCTCGAGCTCGAGCAGCTTGAGCGCCGCCTCGTGCAGGTGTTCGTCGAAGATGGCGTAACGCTGGCGGCCGTTGGCCTTGGCGCGGTACATCGCCACGTCGGCGTCGCGCAGCAGTTCTTCCGGGCTGCGGTAGCGGCCGTCGACCATCGCGATGCCGATGCTGGCCGAGGTGTAGAGCTCCTTGCCGGCGATGCGCATCGGCTCGGCCAGCGATTCGATCACGCGTTCGGCCACCACCACCGCCTCGTCGGCCGAGTGGATGAAGTCGAGCACGATGGCGAACTCGTCGCCGCCCAGGCGCGCCACCATGTCCGGGTCGCGCACGCAGCGGCCGATGCGCCGGGCGGCTTCCTTGAGCAGCTCGTCGCCCACCAGGTGGCCGACCGAGTCGTTGACCACCTTGAAGCGGTCGAGGTCGAGGAACAGCACCGCGAACAGCTGGCCGGGGTCGAAGCGGTAGCGCGAGAGCGCCATGCCCATGCGGCCCAGCAGGTGGCTGCGGTTGGGCAGGCCGGTGAGCGTGTCGTGCATGGCCTCGTGCTTGAGCTTGTGCTCCATGCGCTCGCGCACCGAGATCTGGTCGAGCAGCTCGCGGTTGGCGTCGGCCAGTTCGCTGGTGCGCGCAGCCACGCGCTGTTCGAGCTCGGCATAGGCCTCGCGCAGCGATTCGTGCGCCCGGCGCCGCTCCAGGGCCTGGGCGATGTGGAAGGACACGAAGCTCAGCAGCTCCTGGTCGCGCCGGGTGTAGAGGTAGTCAGGCGTGTAGCTCTGCACGGCGATGACGCCGGCCACCCGGCCCTCGATCTGCAGCGGCACGCCCAGCCAGCACACCGAGGGCGTGCCGAAGGACTGCACCTTGCCCTCGGCCACCAGCTGGTGGATGCCGTCGCGGTCGGCCAGCAGCGGCTCGCCGCTGGCCAGCACGAACTCGGTGAGGCCGCGGGCCAGCCTGCGGCGCGGGCGCGCCTGGTCGCGTTCGTCCACCGAGTAGGGGAAGTCCAGCTCCTGGCCATCCGGCGTGAGCAGTGCGATGAAGAAATTGCGGGCGTCGAGCAGGGCGCTGACGATGCCGTGCACCTCGGCGTAGAACACCTCGATGCTCTCGGCCCGGCCGGCCTGCTCGGCGATGCGGAACAGCGCCGCCTGCAGGCGCTCGCTGCGCTCGCGTTCGGCCACCTGTTCGCGCAGCTCGCGGGTGCGTTCCTCGACGCGGCGCTCGAGTTCCTCCTGGGCGTCGCGGCGGGCCAGCGCGGTGAGGATGTGCTGGGCCACGTAGCCCAGCAGCGCACGGTCGTCCTCGGTGTAGCGCGACTCCGGGTCGTAGCTTTGCACCACCACCGCGCCGCGCACCACGCCGTCGTCGAGCATGGGCACGCCCAGCCAGTCCACGCTGTCCGGGCCCAGGGTTTCGTCGCGGCGCACGCCCAGCGCGCGCCGGACTTCGTCGGACGGGCCGAGCACCGGCTTGCCGTGGCGGATCAGGGCCAGGGTGAGGCTGTTGCCCATCTCCGACGCCGGCAGCTCCTCGTCCGGGTCGGGCGTGATCGGGTCGTGGCTGTCGGCGAAGTAGATGAAGCGCATCGTGTCGCGCTCGGGCGAGTAGCGCACGATGTAGAAGTTCTCGGCGTACATCAGCCGCCCGACGATCTCGTGCAGGCCGTGCAGCACGCTGGCCGTGTCCTCGCCGGAGCTGGCCAGGTCGGAGATGGCGAACAGGGCGCGCTGCAGGCGCTCGGCCCGGCCCAGGCGCTCGACGTCGACCCGAAGGCGCTGGACCTCGGCCGCCAGCGAGGCCGGATCGCTGGCGCGCAGGCGCACCGGGTCGGCGGCGGCCGGACCGGCGGCGGTACTGGGCGAGAACGGACTGCTGGGCTTCAAACGTGGCCTTCCCCTGTGGCCTTCACACGACTATATCAGCCCGTCGGGGCGGCGCCCGGCAGCAGTTCGCGGGTGGCTCCGAGGGCCTGCAGGCGGCCGTCGGCGAGCATGGCGCAGCGCTCGGCCAGGGCCCGGGCGGCGGCGAAATCGTGGGTGATGAACAGCAGCGCCAGCCCGCGCTCGCGCTTGAGCCGGCCCAGCAGGGACAGCACGCCGGCCCGGTGCTGGGCGTCCAGCGCCGACACCGCCTCGTCGCAGACCAGCAGCTCCGGGTCGGTGGCCAGCGCGCGGGCGATGGCCACGCGCTGGCGCTGCCCGCCCGAGAGCTGGTGCGGCCAGCGCTCCGCCAGTTCCGGCGCCAGGCCCACGGCCTGCAGCAGTTCGCCGGCCCGCGCGCGCCGCCCTGCCCGGTCGGCCAGGCCGTGGATGCGCAGCGGCTCGGAAACGATCTCGTGCACCCGCAGGCGCGGGTCGAGCGAGGCCGAAGGATCCTGGAACACCACGCCGATGCGCCGGCGCAGCGCCCGCAGCCGGCCGCTGCCCGCGGCCAGCAGGTCTTCGCCGTCGAGCAGGATGCGTCCGCCCACGCCGCGCCGCATCAGTCGCAGCAGCGCGCGGCCCAGGCTGGACTTGCCACTGCCGCTTTCGCCGACCAGGGCCAGGCATTCGCCGCGGTGGAGCTCGAGGCTGATGTCGGACACGACCGGCCGGTTCTGGCCGGGGTAGGTGATTTCGATGGACTCGAGCCTCAGCAGCGGCGCGCCGGGAGGCGCGGCATCCGGCGCGGGGAGTTGGTCGGCGGCCAGCAGCTCGCGGGTGTAGGCGTGCGCGGGCCGGGCGAACACCGCCGCGGTGCCGCCCTGCTCCACCAGCTCGCCGCCGCGCAGGATGGCCAGGCGCTGCGCGTGCGCGGCCACCATCGGCAGGTCGTGGCTGACCAGCAGCACGGCCAGGCCGAGCTCGCTGCGCAGCTGGTCGAACAGGCCCAGGGCCTCGCGTGCCAGCCTCGGATCGAGCGCCGAGGTGGGTTCGTCGGCCAGCAGCACGCGTGGCTGGCCGGCCAGGGCCAGGGCCACCAGCACGCGCTGGCGCTGGCCGCCGGACAACTGGTGCGGATAGCGGCGCAGCAGCGCCGGCGGGTCGGGCAGCCGCAGGCGTTCGAACAGGGCGTGGGCTTCGCGCGCGGCCGCGTCGCGGTCGAGGCCGCGCAGCACGCGCAGGCTTTCGGCCAGCTGGTCGCCGACGCGGCGCAGCGGGTGCAGCGCGGCCTGCGGATCCTGCGGTACCCAGGCCAGCACGCGGCCGGGCAGGCGGGCATGCGCGGGCGAGCCCAGCGGCACCGCCTGGCCGTCCACCTGCAATTCGCCGCTGGCCTGCAGGCCGGGCGGCAGCAGGCCGAGCAGGGCCGCCAGGGTGAGGCTCTTGCCGCTGCCGCTTTCGCCCACCAGGGCCAGGCAGGCGCCGGGTTCGAGCCGCAGGTCGAGCGGGCCGAGCAGGCGGCGCGCGCCGGCGTGTACTTCCAGGCCGCGAATTTCCAGCGGGCTCACGTCGCGTCCCCGCGCACGTCGAGCCAGTCGCGCAGGCCGTCGCCGAGGAACTGGAAGGCCGCCAGCGTGGCCACCAGGAAACCGGCCGGGAACAGCAGCGACCACGGCGCCACGTCCAGCTCCTGCGTGCCCTCGCCGAGCAGGCCGCCCCAGCTGGCGGCGGGTTCGTCCACGCCCAGGCCGAGGAAGCCGAGAAAACTTTCCACCAGGATGGCCTGCGGCAGGATCAGGCCAAGGTAGACCAGGCCCAGCGGCAGCAGGTTGGGCAGCAGGTGCCAGCGCAGCACCTGGTCGAAGCGGGCGCCGGCGGCGCGCGCGGCCAGCACGAAGGGCATCTCGCGCAGGCGCGCGGCCTCTGCGCGCACCACGCGCGCCAGGTCGATCCACACATAGCCGCCGATCGCCGCCAGCAGCAGCCACAGCGAGCGCCCGAACAGCGCCAGCAGCAGGATCACGATCAGCAGGAAGGGCAGCGCCGAGAGCACGTCCAGCGCGCGCACCATCGCCCGCTCGGTGCGGCCGCCGGCGTAGCCGGCGATGGCGCCGTAGGCCAGCCCGACCACCAGCGCGACCACGGTGGCCAGCGCGCCGATGGTCAGCGACAGCCGGCCGCCGGCCAGGGTGCGCGCGAGGATGTCGCGGCCGATGGCGTCGGTGCCGAACCAGTGGCCGCTGCTCAGCGACGGGGCTTGCGACAAGGCGTTCCAGTCCGGCCGGTGCGGGTCGGGCAGGTCCAGCAGCCAGGGCCCGGCCCAGCAGGCCAGCGCCAGCGCGCCGATCAGCCACAGGCAGGCGCGGGCGGAGGCGGGCAAGGGGCGTGGTGCAGGCATGCGGGGCATCTTAGCCGCCGCGCCGGGCGGCGTATCATGGCCGGGACGAACACAGCGAGTGTCCACGATGGCCTTCCCGCATACCCGCCCGCGCCGATTGCGCCGCGACGATTTCTCCCGGCGCCTGGTGCGCGAGCACCGCCTCTCGGCCGACGACCTGATCCTGCCGGTCTTCATCCACGAACTTGCCGGCCGCGCGCCGGTGGCCTCGATGCCCGGCGTCGAGCGCCTGTCGGTGGACGAGCTGCTGAAGGTGGCGGGCCAGGCGGTGGCGCTGGGCATCCCGGCGATCGTGCTGTTCCCGGTCACCGCGCCCGAGGCCAAGTCGCTCGACGCCGTGGCCGCGTGGGACCCGGACGGCCTGGCCCAGCGCGCCATCCGCGCGCTCAAGAAAGAGTACCCGCAGCTGGGCGTGATCACCGACGTCGCGCTCGACCCCTACACCAGCCACGGCCAGGACGGCCTGGTGGACGCCGATGGCTACGTCACCAACGACGACACCGTCGAGGCGCTGGTGAAGCAGGCGCTCTCGCACGCCGAGGCCGGCGCCGACGTGGTGGCGCCCAGCGACATGATGGACGGCCGCATCGGCGCCATCCGCGAGGCGCTGGAGGAGGCGGGCCACGTCAACACCCGCATCCTGGCCTACAGCGCCAAGTACGCCTCGGCCTTCTACGGCCCTTTCCGCGACGCGGTCGGCAGCGCCGGCGCGCTGGGCAAGGGCAACAAGTACACCTACCAGATGGACCCGGGCAATTCCGACGAAGCCCTGCGCGAGGTCGGCCTCGACCTCGACGAGGGCGCCGACATGGTGATGGTCAAGCCGGGCCTGCCCTACCTGGACATCGTGCGCCGGGTGAAGGACCACTTCGGCGTGCCCACCTTCGCCTACCAGGTCAGCGGCGAGTACGCGATGCTCAAGGCCGCCGCCATCAACGGCTGGCTCGACGAGCGCGCCTGCGCGATGGAGGCGCTGCTCGGCTTCAAGCGCGCCGGCGCCGACGGCGTGCTCACCTATTTCGCGCTCGACGCGGCGCGCTGGCTCAAGGAGCAGTGACATGACCGCCCGCTACGCCGTGTTCGGCCACCCGGTGGCGCACTCGCTCTCGCCGCGCATCCACGCCGCCTTCGCCACCCAGCTGGGCATCGCGATGGAGTACGCAGCCATCGACGCCGCGCCGGAGGACTTCGCCACCGCGCTGGCGGCCTTCGCCGATGCCGGCGGCCGCGGCGCCAACGTGACGCTGCCGCACAAGGAGCGCGCGCTCGCGCTCTGCGCCGCCGCCAGCGAGCGCGCCCGCCGCGCCGGCGCCGCCAACACGCTCACGCGCCGCGACGGCGCCTGGCACGGCGACAACACCGACGGCATCGGCCTGGTGCACGACCTCACCGAGCGCCACCGCATCGACCTGCGCGCGCGCCGCGTGCTGATGATCGGCGCCGGCGGCGCCGCCCGCGGCACCGCGCCGGCCCTGCTCGACGCCGGCATCGAGGAACTGTGGGTGGTCAACCGCACGCCGGAGCGCGCCGATGCCCTGGCCGACGCGATGGGCGAGCCGGGCCGCGTGCACACGCGCTACTGGTCCGACCTGCGCAACCTCGGCAGCTTCGACATGGTGGTCAACGCCACCTCGGCCGGCCGCGGCGGCAGCCTCGAACTGCCCTTCACCCTGGCCACGCAGCGCACCCTGGCCGTGGACCTGAGCTATGGCGAGGCGGCCGTGCCCTTCCTGGCCTGGGCCGAGGCCGCCGGCTGCGCGCAGCGCATCGACGGCATCGGCATGCTGGTCGAGCAGGCGGCCGAAAGTTTCGCCATCTGGCACGGCCAGCGCCCCGACACCGACCCGGTCCACGCCGCGCTCAGCGCGCGCGCCGGCGTGCTGCACACGGCGGACTGAGCCCATGACCACCGATTTCCTCATCGCCACCTTCTTCAACCTCGGCCTCAACATCCTCCAGACCCTGATCGCGCTGGTGGTGGCGGTGCTGGGCCTGCAGTTCATCGACCGCAAGCTGCTTCGGCACATCGACATCGAACAGGAGCTGCAGAAGGGCAACCTGGCGGTGGCGATCTTCGCTTCCACCATCCTGCTGTTCGTGGCGATCGTGACGGTGTTCGGCCTGCGCGGATGAAACGCGGCGGCGGGGACCATCCGCTGGGCTGGATGCTGCTGGTCGCGCTGGTGCTGATGTCGCTGCGCCTGTTCGAGCGCGAAGGTGCGGGGCCGCGGGAACCGATCCCGGGCGTGCCCGAGCTCATCGCGCCCGCCTCGCCCGGCCAGGACTTCGCGGCGCCGCCGGAAACGCGCGTCATCGAGCTGGCCAACGGCCAGCGGATCCATGAAGGACAGGTGGCCCGGGTGCTGCGCGAGGCCGGCCACGGCAATACGTGGATGTCCTTCGGCTGGCTCTACGCCAACCAGACCGTCACCACCGTCGCGCCCGGCCTCGACCGCCGGCACCACTTCGCCAACGCCTACCTGGTCGGCTACCTGCCCTTCGCCGGCGTCGAGCCCTGGGTGCCGCTGGTGTCGCTGGCCCAGCGCAAGCGCTACGCCTACGACCACGACCAGTACCCGGGCGCGCCGGACCTGTGGCAAACCTCCCGCGAGGCGTTCTTCTATCCGCAGGGCGACTGCGAGGACCACGCCATCGCCCTGGCCGACTGGCTGATCGGCCTGGGCCTCGACGCCCGCGTCGTACTGGGCACGCTGCGCGACGAGGGCCATGCCTGGGTGGTGGTGCTCGACGGCGCCCGGACCTACCTGCTCGAGGCCACCCACAAGCGCCCCGGCCGGGCGCTGCCCCTGGCCGCGCAGATGCCGGAATACCGGCCCGAGTCGATGTTCAACCGCGAGAGCTACTGGGTGAACGCGGGCACGCCGATGACGACCGACTACAGCGGTCCGAACTGGCAACGGCGCTCCGCATTCCGGCGCGAGTGAGGCTGCCCGCTCAGCCCGCCAGGTACTCGTCCTTCAGCCGCACGTAGTGCTTGGCGCTGTAGTAGAGCTGCTCGATCTCCTTGTCGGAGAGGTGGCGCACCGGCTTGGCCGGGTTGCCCAGCCACAGCTCGCCGGCCAGCACCTTCTTGCCCGGCGGCACCACGGCGCCGGCGCCCACGAAGCCGTGGTCCATCACCATCGCGCCGTCGAGCACGGTGGCGCCCATGCCGATGAGCACCGCGTTGCCGATGGTGCAGGCGTGGATGATGGCGCCGTGGCCGATGGTGACGTCGTCGCCGATGATCGTCGGGAAGCCATCGGGCCGGGTGTAGGGGCCATCGTGGGTGACGTGCACGATGGTGCCGTCCTGGATGTTGGTGCGCGCGCCGATGCGGATGTGGTTCACGTCGCCGCGGATGACGCAGCCCGGCCAGACCGAGCTGTCCTCGCCCAGGTGGACGTCGCCGATGACGGTGGCCGCCGGATCCACGTAGGCCCGGGCGCCGAGGGTGGGCAGGATGCCCTTGTAGGGACGGATGTTCATGGCCCAAGTTTATCGCGCCTTCCCCGTAGGAGCGCCTTCAGGCGCGAATCCCTTAGGTTCTGGCTTGGCCTTCGGCCAAGAGCAGGGATTCGCGCCTGAAGGCGCTCCTACAGAGGGTGCAGGGGGCTAGAATCGGGCCATGGACAGCCCCGCCCACCCCGACGAAGACCTCCGCCCCCTGCTGGCCCGCCTGCGCGCCGCGCACCAGCGCCAGGTGCCCACCTACCGCCAGCGCATGGACGACCTGCAGCGCCTGGCCGAGGCCGTGCGCCGGTACCGCGACGACCTGGCCAAGGCGGTGTCGGCCGACTTCGGCCGCCGCTCGCGCCACGAGACGTTGGCCGCCGACGTGATGGTGACGCTCGACGAGATCAGCCACCTGCGCCGCAAGCTGCGCAAGTGGATGCGCCCCGAACGCCCGCGCGTGAACTGGGCCTTCCTGCCCGCGCGCGCCGAGATCCGGCGCGTGCCGCTGGGCGTGGTGGGCATCGTCGCGCCCTGGAACTACCCGATCCAGCTGGCCCTGGTGCCGCTGGCCGACGCCATCGCCGCCGGCAACCACGTCATGGTCAAGCCGTCGGAGCACACCCCGCGCACCTCGGCACTGCTGGCGCGGCTGCTGGCCGAGGTATTCCCGCCCGAGCGCGTGGCGGTGGTGCAGGGCGATGCGGCGGTGGGCGCGGCCTTCAGCCGGCTGGCCTTCGACCACCTGCTGTTCACCGGCTCCACCGTGGTCGGCCGCGCGGTGATGGCCGCCGCGGCGCCCAACTTGGTGCCGGTGACGCTGGAACTGGGCGGCAAGTCGCCGGCGCTGGTGGCGCCGGACTATCCGATCGAACTGGCGGCCGAGCGCATCGCCGCCGGCAAGTGCTTCAACGGCGGCCAGACCTGCGTGGCGCCGGACTACGTGCTGGTGCCGCGCGCGAAGCGCGACGAGTTCGTGCGCGCGTGGCTGGCCTCGGTGCGCCGCCGCTACCCGAGCCTGGCCGGCAACCCGGACTACACCGCGGTGGTGAACCATCGCCAGGCCGAGCGCCTGCGCGCCTGGCTCGACGACGCCCGGGAGCGCGGCGTGAGCGTGGTGCAGCACCGCCCCGACGGCGAATCGCCGCCGCCGGGCGTGGAAGTGCTGCCGCCCACCGTGCTGCTCGACCCGCCCGACGAGGCGAAGGTGATGCAGGAGGAGATCTTCGGCCCGCTGTTGCCGGTGAAGTCCTACGACTCGCACGACGAGGCCATCGCCTACCTCCTCGGCCGCGACCGCCCGCTGGCCTTCTACCCCTTCGATCGCGACCGCGCGCGCCTGCGCCGCACGCTCGACACCGTGGTGGCGGGCAGCGTGTGCGTCAACGACACCCTGATCCAGTTCGGCCAGCACGCGCTGCCGGTGGGCGGCGTCGGCCCCAGCGGCATGGGCCAGTACCACGGCGAGGCGGGCTTCCTGACCTTCACCAAGCGCATGCCGGTGATGTTCCAGCCGCGCCTGAACGGCATGTTCGTGTTCGATCCGCCGTTCGGCAAGCTGGCGGACTTCGTCGTGAAGTGGCTGGCGCGATGAGAACCGCCGCGCTCTTCCCGCTGGTGACAGCGCTGCTCGTGCTGCCCGCCGCACGCGCGGCCGATGCGCCCGCGGCCGGCGAGGTCCTGGTCCTGACGCAGTCCGACAGCGGGCGGCGGCTGGCCCTGCCGGTCGGCGCCATCGTGCGCTTCGAGCTCGAATCCAACCCCAGCACCGGTGCCGAATGGCAGCGACGCGATCCTTTCGGCGACGTCTTGCGCTCGGTGCCCTGCGAGGGCGTGCGCCGCCGGCCGCTGGTGGTGGCCGGCGAACCGGCCCCGCCGGTGGGCTCGCCGGTGGATGTCGTTTATTGCTTCAAGGCGGTGGCGCCGGGCAAGGCCTACCTCCACCTCGCCTACGGCCGGCCCTGGGATACCGAGGCCCCGGCCTGGAAGATCCTCGCGCTCGAAATCGACGTCGTGCCGGCCCCCTGAGCCCGGCTTGTCCTGCCGCTGTACGAACCCCAGATGATGGTCATGGTGACGAACAACCCCCTGCTTTCCGACGCGGAACTGCCCGCCTTTTCCGCCATCACCCCGGCGCACGTGAATCCGGCGGTCGACGCCGTGCTGGCCGACTTCCGCGCTGCGGTCGAAGGCCTGGTGGCCGACCCGGCCGCGCGCGATTTCGCTTCCCTGATGGCGCCGCTCGAACGCTGGGAGGAGAAACTCGGCCGCACCTTTTCGCCGGTGTCGCACCTGCACGGCGTCAAGGATTCGCCCGAGCTGCGCGAGGCCTATTCGGCGGCGATCGAGAAACTCACCGACCACGCCACCGAGCTCGGCCAGCATCGCGGCCTCTATGCCGCAGTGAAGGCGCTGCGCGAGTCGCCCGCCTTCGAAACGCTCGACCGTCCGCGCCGCACGCTGGTCGAAGACAGCCTGCGCGGTTTCCGCCTCAGCGGCGTGGCGCTGGAGGAGCCGGCGCGCTCGCGCTTCAAGGCCATCCAGAACGAACTGAGCAAGCTGCAAACCGAATTCGAGGAAGCCGTGCTCGACGACACCGATGCCTGGACGCGGCCGGTGGCGGAGCATGAGCTCGCCGGCCTGCCGCCCTCGGCGCGCGACCTGCTGCAGGCGATGGCGAAGGAAAAGGGCGTGGGCGGCTGGCTGGCCACGCTCAAGGGCCCGGTGGTGCAGGCCGTGCTCACCTTCGCCGACAGCCGCGCGCTGCGCGAAGAGATCTACACGGCCTACAACACCCGCGCCTCCGACCGGGGCCCGCACGGTGGCAAGCACGACAACGGCGAGCGCATCGGCCGCATCCTGGCGCTGCGGCACGAAGCGGCGCAGTTGCTGGGCTTCGATTCGGCCGCGCACGAATCGCTCGAGGACAAGATGGCCGGCACGCCGGCGCGCGTGCTCGGCTTCCTGCGCGAACTGGCGTCGAAGGCGCGGCCCGTCGCGCAGCGCGAGCTCGACGAACTGCGCGTGTTCGCCTCCGGAACCCTGGGCCTGGCCGACCTGCAGCCCTGGGACGTGGCCTACGCCTCGGAGAAGCTGCGCGAGTCGCGCTTCGCCTTCAGCGAGGAAGACCTCAAGCCCTACTTCCCGCTGCCCTCGGTGATGCAGGGCCTGTTCACCGTGGCCGAGCGCGTGTTCGGCGTGCGCCTGGTCGAGCGCCAGGGCGTGGATGCCTGGCATCCGGACGTGCATTTCTTCGATGTGGTGGACCTCGACGGCACCGTGCGCGCCGGCGTCTACCTCGACCACTACGCCCGCGCCGGCAAGCGCGGCGGTGCCTGGATGGACGTGTGCCGCTCGCGCCTTCGCGACGGCGAGGCGGCGCACAAGCCGGTGGCCTACCTCACCTGCAACTTCGCGCCCGGCCACGACGGCACGCCGGCCTTGCTGACCCACGACGACGTGGTCACGCTCTTCCACGAATTCGGCCACGGCATCCACCACCTGCTGACCGAAGTGGACTGGCCCAGCGTGGGCGGCATCAGCGGCGTGGAGTGGGACGCGGTGGAGCTGCCGAGCCAGTTCATGGAGAACTTCGCCTGGCAGCGCGAGGCCCTGGACCTGTTCGCCCGCCACTGGCAGACCGGCGAGCGCCTGCCCGACGACCTGTACGCGAAGATGCTGCAGGCGCGGCATTTCCACGCCGGCCTGTTCCTGGTGCGGCAGCTGGAGTTCGCGCTCTACGACTTCCGCCTGCACCTGGAGTACGACCCGGCGCGCGGACCGCGCACGCTGGAGCTGCTCGACGAGGTGCGCCAGGAGGTGGCCGTCATCCAGCCGCCGGCCTGGCACCGCTTCCCGCATGCGTTCACGCACATCTTCGCGGGTGGTTATTCGGCCGGTTACTACAGCTACCTGTGGGCCGAGGTACTCAGCGCCGACGCCTTCGCAGCCTTCGAGGAAGCCGGCGTGTTCGACGCCAGCACCGGCGCCCGCTACCGCCGCGAAATCCTCGCCGTGGGCGGCTCGCGCCCGGCGCTGGAGAGCTTCGTGGCCTTCCGCGGCCGCGAGCCGGAGCCCGAGGCGCTGCTGCGCTCCTACGGATTGGCGGCCTGAGGCCGCCAGATCATGTAGACATCGGCGCGGGCATAGTGCGAGCCGGGCTTCACGCCGGGCTGCAGCTCGAAACCCATCGACTCGTACAGGCGCAGCGCGGGCTTGAGCTTGCTGCTCGATTCGAGGAAGAGCTCGCGCCCGCCCAGCTCGCGGAAACCCTCGATCGCCGCCGCCAGCAGCTTGCGGCCGATGCCCCGGCCCTGGTGGCCGGCGGTGACGCCCATCTTGGTCAGCTCCCAGGTGCCCGGCTCGTCGGGCATCAGCGCGCAGGTGCCCACGACCTCGTCGCCGACCAGCGCGAACCAGATGCGCCCGCCCTTGCCCAGGATCCAGGTCTCCGGGTTCGACAGCACCTCGTGGTCGAAGGGCTCGATCGAGTGGTACTTCTCCAGCCACTCGGCATTGAGCCGATGGAAGTGCGTGCGCAGCGCCGGCGCAAACGGGACGATCCGAACCTGGTCCATGCCATCCAAACCTGAGGGGGTCGGAGAACAATAACGCTTCAAGCGCCTGATTCAATCGTTGGTGTTCGCCGACCCGATTAGAATCGCCGGATGCAGTCTTCGCGCCGGTTGCCCTTGATCGTTGCCACGGCCCTGTTCATCGAGAACATGGATTCGACGGCGATCGCGACCTCGCTGCCGGCGATCGCCGCGGACCTCGGCACCGAGCCGATCGCGCTCAAGCTGGCGCTCACCGCCTACCTGCTGGCCCTGGCCGTGTTCATCCCGGTCAGCGGCTGGATCGCCGACCGCTTCGGCGCGAAGCGGACCTTCATGCTGGCCATCGGCGTGTTCCTGCTTGGCTCGCTGGCCTGCGCCGCCAGCGGCTCGCTGGGCCAGCTGGTGGCGGCGCGTTTCCTGCAGGGCCTGGGCGGCGCGCTCATGGTGCCGGTGGGCCGGCTGGTGCTGCTGCGCACGATCCCCAAGAACGAGCTGGTGCAGGCCCTGAGCTGGCTCACCATCCCGGCCCTCGTCGCGCCCATCCTCGGCCCGCCCGTCGGCGGCTTCATCGCCACCTACAGCGACTGGCGCTGGATCTTCCTGATCAACCTGCCCATCGGCGTCGTCGGCATGTTCCTGGCCTGGCGCTTCGTGCCCGACCTGCGCGAGGCGGTCAAACCGCTCGACTGGACCGGCTTCGCGCTCTCGGGCCTGGGCCTGGCGCTGGCGCTTTTCGGCTTCTCCACGCTGGGCCGCCACCTCGTGGCCACGCCGGTGGCGGTGGGCTGCCTGCTGCTGGGCATCGCCGGCATGCTGGCCTACGTCGGGCACGCGCGCCGGCACCCGCACCCGCTGATCGACCTGCAGCTGCTGCGCCTGGCCACCTTCCGCGCCGGCGTGATGGGCGGCCTGCTGTTCCGCGTCGGCATCGGCGCCACGCCCTTCCTGTTGCCGCTGATGCTGCAGCTGGGTTTCGGCATGACGCCGCTGGCCTCGGGCCTGCTCACCTTCTTCTCGGCCGTGGGCGCGATCTTCATGAAGACTCTGGCGGCGCGCGTGCTGCGTCGCTTCGGCTTCCGGCGCGTGCTGTGGGTCAACGCGCTGCTGGCGTCGGCGATGCTCGCCGGCTTCGGCCTGTTCCGCATCGACACGCCGCACTGGCTGATCATCGGCGTGCTGCTGATGTCCGGCTGCTTCCGCTCGCTGCAGTTCACCAGCCTCAACGCCATCAGTTACGCCGAGGTCGACCAGGAGCGCATGGGCCAGGCTTCGGCGCTGTCGGGCATGATGCAGCAGTTCTCGCTGGCGCTGGGCGTGGCGGTGGGCGGCTACGCCCTGCAGGTGGCCGGCGCGCTCACCGGCCAGGACTACGCCGTGCCGGCCAACTTCGGCTGGGCCTTCCTCACCGTCGGCGTGATCTCGGCGATGTCGGCCTGGGTGATGTTCCGCCTGCCCCGCGACGCCGGCGCCGAGATGGCCGGCCGCGCCCGCGATGGCGAGGAAGTGGCGGAGCCCAAGGCCGCGCAGCGGCCCGCTACGTAGCGATGCCTGCCTGTAGGAGTGCCTTCAGGCGCGAATCTTTTGCCTTTGCCTTCGGCAAAGAAAGGATTCGCGCCTGAAGGCGCTCCTACACAAGCCGGCTCAGGCGAAGAAGCTGCGGAAGGCGGCGACGGCGCGCTCGACGCCGGTGTCGTCGATGTCCAGGTGCGTCACCAGCCGGATGCGCGGCCCGCGCCCGGCCGCGATGCGGATGCCGCGCGACCCGAGGTGTTTCGCCAGTTCGCCCTGGCGCCCGTCGGGCACGGTGACGAACAGGATGTTGGTGAACGCACCCTCCACCCCCAGCCCCGGGATCGCCCGCAGCGCCGCCGCCAGCTCCGCCGCGCGGCGGTGGTCGTCGGCCAGGCGCGCCACGTGGTGGTCGAGCGCGTGCTGGCCCATGGCCGCCAGCAGGCCGGCCTGGCGCCAGCCGCCGCCGAGCACCTTGCGCCAGCGCCGCGCGGTATCGACCAGCGCCTTCGAACCCGCCAGCACCGAACCCACCGGCGCACCCAGGCCCTTGGACAGGCAGACCGACACCGAATCGAAATGCCCGGCGATCTCGCCCGCCGGCACGCCGCAGGCCACGGCCGCGTTGTACAGTCGCGCGCCGTCGAGGTGGAAGGCCAGCCCATGCGCGCGCGCGAAGGCGCCGGCCGCGGCGAGGTAGTCGAGCGGCAATGGCCGGCCATGCCAGGTGTTCTCCAGCGCCAGCAGCCGCGTGCGCGCGAAGTGCGGGTCGCCGGCCGGCTTGATCGCCGCCGCCACCGCGTCCAGCGGCAGCGTGCCGTCGGCCGCGTGCACGATCGGCTGCGGCTGGATCGAGCCCAGCACCGCCGCGCCGCCGCCTTCGTACTTGTAGGTGTGCGCGTCCATGCCCACCAGGTATTCGTCGCCGCGCTCGCAGTGCGCCATCAGCGCCAGCAGGTTCGACTGCGTGCCGCTGGGCACGAACAGCGCCGCCTCGAAGCCCAGCTCGGCCGCCACCCGGTCCTGCAGCGCATTCACGCCCGGGTCGTCGCCCATCACGTCGTCGCCGACGGCGGCGCGCAGGCCCGCCTCGCGCATCGCCGGCGTGGGCTGGGTGACGGTGTCGCTGCGAAGGTCAACCCACTGCATGTGCCGCGTGCTCCCAGATCAGGTCATCCGGCGTAGCGTATCGTCCCGGCGCACGAAGTGGTGGTACAGCGCCGCCAGCACGTGCAGGCCCACCACCCAGTAGAAGGCGCTGCCGATGAGCTCGTGCAGGTCTTCGAACTGGTGGGCCAGCGTCTCGCTGGGGGCCATCAGGGCGGGCAGGACCACGCTGGTGAAGGGCAGCAGGATCTGCTTGCCGTCGGTCCACGCCGTCATCAGGCCCAGCACCGGCTGCGCCACCAGCATGGCGTAGAGCAGCAGGTGCAGGCCCTTGGCCGGCAGCGCCTGCCACGCCGGCAGCGGCGGCGACACCGCCGGCGCCGGGCGCGAGAAGGCCAGCAGCAGCCTAGGCAGCATCAGCGCCAGGATGGCGATGCCCGCCCAGAAGTGCGCCTGCATCATGGCCGCGCGCTCGGGCGTGCCGCGGGCGAAATTCTCGCGGCCCTCGATGAACACGAAGGCCAGCACCAACACGATGCCGATGCCCCAGTGCAGGGCTCGGCGGGACGGGGCGTAACGCGGACGCGGCGAAACCATGGCGGGCTCCTCGGGCTGGCCTGGCGCCAGAATGCGCCAACGCTGGGGCCTTTCCTTGACGGCGGTCAAGTGTTCGCCCGCGCCCGCGCGAACGGTTAGCATTTGCGCCATGGAAAACACCACCACCGTCGCCAGCTGGAACGTCAACTCGCTCAACGTGCGCCTGCCGCACCTGGAGGAGTGGCTCAAGCTGCGCCAGCCCGACATCGTCGGCCTGCAGGAAACCAAGCTCGAGGACAGCCGTTTCCCCGACGACGCCCTGGCGGCGCTGGGCTACCGCAGCGTCTTCGCCGGCCAGAAGACCTACAACGGCGTGGCCATCCTGGCGCGCGAGGCGCCGGCCGAGGTGCAGGTGGGCATCCCGGGCTTCGAGGACGAGCAAAAGCGCGTCATCGCCGCCACCGTGGGCGACCTGCGCATCGTCAACCTTTACGTGGTCAACGGCCAGGACGTGGGCACCGACAAGTACGACTACAAGCTGCGCTGGCTCGAGGCCGTGCACGGCTGGCTGGCGCAGGAGATCAGGGCACACCCGCGGCTGGTGGTGATGGGCGACTTCAACATCGCGCCCGACGACCGCGACGTGCACGACCCGGCGGTGTGGAACGACGCCTCCATCCTCACTTCCACGGCCGAACGCGCGGCGCTGCGCCGCCTGCTCGAACTGGGCCTGCACGACAGCTACCGCCTGCACCACGCCGACGGCGGCGTGTTCAGCTGGTGGGATTACCGCGCGGCCGGTTTCCGCCGCAACCTGGGCCTGCGCATCGACCTGTGCCTGGTGTCCGACGCCCTGCGCGAGCGCTGCGTGGGCGCCGAGGTCGACCGCGAGCCGCGCACCTGGGAGCGGCCGAGCGACCACGCCCCAGCCCTCGTGCGCCTGGCCCGCTGAGAACCCTGTAGGAGCGCCTTCAGGCGCGAATCCCTGCTTTGCCGAAGGCAAAGTCAAAAGATTCGCGCCTGAAGGCGCTCCTACAAGGGCGCGTCAATTCAGGCAGCGGTCGAAGAAGGCCTCGCTGAGGCGATAGCGGTGCAGCGCATCCGCGCCCGACAGGCCGTGCTTGGCGCCCGGGTAGGTCATCAGCTCGAAGGGCGTGCCGCGCTTTTGCAGCTCGGACATCAGCTTGGTCGAGTTGGTGAACAGCACGTTGTCGTCGGCCATGCCGTGGATGAGCAGCAGCTTCGAGCGCAGGCCGTCGAGGTGGGTGAACACCGAGGCCTCGCGGTAGCCCCCGGGGTTGCGCGCCGGATGGTCCATGTAGCGCTCGGTGTAGTGCGTGTCGTAGAGCGCCCAGTCGGTCACCGGCGCGCCGGCGGCGCCGCAGGCGTAGTGGTCCGAGGCCTTGGCCAGCAGCATCAGGGTCATGTAGCCGCCATTGGACCAGCCGTGCACGCCGATGCGCGCCGGGTCCACCCAGGGCTGCGTGCGCAGGAATTCCACGCCCGCCACCTGGTCCTCGACCTCCACCGTGCCCTGCCTGCCATAAAGCGCGCCGCCGAACTTCGCGCCCCGCCGCGGCGTGCCGCGGTTGTCGAGGGAAAACACCACGTAGCCGCGCTGGGCCAGGTACTGGTTGAACAGCGCGTCGGCGCGACCCGGCCAGGCGCGCGTCACCGTCTGCGCGGCCGGACCGCCATAGACGTACACCACCACCGGATACTTCTTCGACGGGTCGAAGCCCTCGGGCTTGATGAGGCTGTAGTGCATCGGCGTGCCGTCGGCGGCCTGCAGCGTGCCGAACTCCACCGGCCGGTGCGCCGCGCGGTAGCGCGCGTAGGGATGCGCCGGGTCGTCGAGGTCGTTGGCCACCAGCGTCGCCAGCTTCGTGCCGTCGGCCTTGTACAGCTCGGTCTGGGGCGGTGTGGCCGGGTTCGACCACAGGTCGACGAACACCGCCGCATTCGCGCTGAACGACGCCGCGTGCATGCCGGGTGCCGCGGTCAGCCGCCGCGGCTCGCCGCCCGCCAGCGGCACGGCGTAGACATGGCTCTCCAGCGGCGAATCCTTCGTGCCCGCGACGTACGCGAGGCCCGCGGCCTCGTCCACGCCCAGCAGCGCGTCCACCACCCACTCGCCGGCCGTGAGCGCGCGCTCGAGGGCGCCGTCGGCGGCGTGCAGCTGCAGGTGCTCGAAGCCGCTGCGCTCGGAGATCCACAGGAAGCGCCCGTCGGCGAGGAAGCGCAGGCCATCGTGCAGCGGCACCCAGGTCTCGCTGGTCTCGGTGACCAGCACGCGCTGCCTGCCGGTGGCCAGCGTGGCCTCGATGAGCTCGAGCCGGCGCTGGTCGCGCGACTGGCGCTGGAAGGTGAGCACGCCGGGCGCGCGCCACTGCACGCGGGCGAGGTAGATGTCGGCGTCCGGGCCGAGGTCGACGTCGCTGACGGAAAGCTTCGCCGGCTTGTCCACGCCGGGCTTGCCGGCGCGCATCGAGGCCAGGTCGGCCACGTGCAGGCTGATGCGCACGTTCGGGTCGCCGGCGGCGGGGTAGAACTGCTCCACCACCTCGGTGCGGTCGGCGTACATCTCGTAGCGCTTCTGCACCGGCACCGGTGATTCGTCGATGCGGGCGAAGGCCACGGCGGAATCGTCCGGCGCGAACCAGTAGCCGGTGTGCCGGCCCATTTCCTCGCCGGCCACGAACTCGGCCACGCCGTTGCCGATGGTGTCGCTGCCGTCGTCGGTGAGCTGGATCTCGCGGCCGCTGGCCAGGTCGATCACCCACAGGTTGCGCTCGCGCACGAAGCCCACGAACTTGCCGCCGGGCGACAGGCGCGGGTCGGTGGCGAAGCCCGTGCCCGAGCTGAGCTTGCGCACCGGGTTGGCCGCGCCCTCGCGCAGGTCGTACAGGTAGAGCTCGCCGCCGAGCGGGAACAGCAGCGACTGCGAATCCGGTGCCCACTGGTACTCGACGATGCCTCGGAAGGCGGCGATGCGCTGGCGCTCGCGCCGCGCCTTCTCCTCGTCGCTCAGCTCCTCGCCGCCGGGCAGCACCACCGCCGAATCCACCAGCAGGCGGGCCTGGCCGTCGGCCACGTGGTATTCCCACAGGTCGAGCTGGAAGCGGTCGCCGTCCTTGCCGCGCAGGAAGGTGACGCGCGAGCCGTCGGGGGCGATGGCCGGCTTCATCAGGCTCGGGCCCGACAGCGGCGCGCCGCCGGTGATGGCTTCGAGCGTGAGTTTTTCGGCGTGGGCGGCGGGGGCGAAGGTCATCATCGTGGCCAGCAGCAGGCTCTTCATCACTTGGCGTCCTTGGCCGGGGCCATGCCCTGGTAGTTGATGCGCACCCAGCGCTCGGGCGGCAGGAAACCCTGGCCCCATTTCTCGTCGAACTCGGCGGTGGGTTTGGCGGCAATCACTTCCTCGAGCGTCTTGCCCTCGCCGATCAGCTTCTCCAGGCGCGCATGCACCACGCGCAGCATCTCCAGGTACTCGGCCAGCTCCTGGCGGCCGATCACCACCGGGCCGTGGCCGGGGATGAAGCGGGTGTCCTCGTCCGACATCTCCAGCAAACGCGCGGTGGCGTCGGCCATGCCCTTGAGGCTGCCGCCGTTGCTGTAGTCCACCACCGGGTAGAGCCCGTAGAACACCAGGTCGCCGGTGTGGATGACGTTGGTCTCCGGCAGCTGCACGATGGCGTCGCCGTCGGTGTGCGCGCTGGGGATGTGGATGGCGCGCACGGTATGGCCGCCGACGTGGAAGGTCACCTGGTCGTTGAAGGTGATCACCGGCAGCGCGCCCTTGGGCGCGGCGGGCACGGTGCGGTCGAAGGCGGCCATCACCTGGTCGGTCGACAGGCGCGTGCGCACGTTGTCGTGCGCCACCACCAGGGTGCCGCTCTCGGCGAAGGCCTCGTTGCCGCCGACGTGGTCGCCGTGCCAGTGGGTGTTGAGCACGAAGCTCACCGGCTTGTCGGTGACCGCGGCAATGGCGGCGCGGATCTTGGGCACCAGCGGCGCGTACTGGTCGTCGATCAGGAAGGCGCGGTCGCTGCCCACCACCAGGCCGAGGTTGCCGCCGGCGCCCTTGAGCGCGTACACGCCCTCGGCCACCTTGGTGGTTTCGATTTCGACCTGGGAAAAGTCCTGGGCGGCGGCCGGCGCGGCCAGCAGCAGGGCGGCGAGCGCGGTGGCGAGGCGATGGAAGCGAGGCATGGGAAGCTCCGGGGTTCTGGGGCTCAGGCGAGGTAGCCGCCGTCCACCGGCAGCGCGGCGCCGGTGAGGTAGGACGCGGCCGGCGAGGCCAGGAACAGCACGGCCGGCGCGATCTCGCCCGGCTGCGCGACGCGCGCCAGCGGGATCAGGCGCAGCATCATGTCCATGATCTTGGGGTTGGACGTCAGCGCCGAGGCGAACTTGGTGTCGGTCAGGCCAGGCAGCACCGCGTTGACGCGGATGCCCAGCGGCGCGAGCTCCTTGGCGAAGCCCTCGGTCATGTTGACGATGCCGGCCTTGGTCATCGAGTACACCAGCTGGCCCGGCGCCGGGCGCTCGGCGTTCACCGAGGCCACGTTCACCACCGCGCCGCCGTGGCCCTTCATGCGCCGCGCGGCCTGCACGGTGGTCCAGAAGTAGCCGCGCAGGTTCACTTCGACGGTCTTTTCGTAGGCGTCGAGCGTCATGTCCACGGCCGGGCCGAAGTAGGGGTTGGCGGCGGCGTTGTTGACCAGGATGTCCACGCGCTTGCCGGCCGCGTCGAGCGTGGCGAACAGGGCGTCGATGGCCGCCGGGTCGCCCACGTGCACGGCGTGCGCCTCGGCCGAGCCGCCGGCGGCGGCGATGGCATCGGCCACGGCCTGGCAGCCCTCGAGCTTGCGGCTGGTGCAGATGACGTGGGCGCCGTGGGCGGCGAGCAGGTGGGCGATGGCCTCGCCGATGCCGCGCGAGGCGCCGGAGACCAGGGCGGTCTGGCCGGAAAGATCGAACAGGGGGTCGGTCACGCAGGGCTCCGTGATGAATACCGGACGACGGGATTGTTATGCTCCCGAATCTAGCACAGGCCCCGTGGGCGGCCTGGCACGACGGGGAGTGGCTTGGATGGCGCAGCGGCGGGTGCTGATCACGGGGGCGGGCAGCGGGCTGGGGCAGGCGCTGGCGCATCGCTACGCAAGGGCCGGCGACAAGGTCGCCTGCATCGACCTCGACGCCGCGCGGGCCGAGCTGACCCGCGCCGCGCTGCCCGGCGAGGGCCACCTGGCGATGTCGGCCAACGTCGGCAGCGACGACGCCATGGAGCAGGTGCACGAACGCATCGCCGGCGAGTGGGGCGGGCTGGACGTGCTGGTGAACAACGCCGGCATCGCCACCGGCGGCGCCATGGTGGACACCACCATGGCCGAGTGGCGCAACGTGCTCGAGATCAACCTGCTGGGCGTGGTTCGCGGCTGCCGGCTGTTCCTGCCCGGCATGATCGCCGCCGGCCGCGGCCAGGTCGTCAACACCGCCAGCTTCGCCGGCCTGGCCGGCGCGCCGAGCATCATGAGCTACGGCGTGTCCAAGGCCGCGGTGGTGGCGCTGAGCGAGCAGCTGCGCGCCGAGGTGCAGGGCCAGGGCATCACCGTCAGCGTGCTGTGCCCGGCCTTTTTCCGCACCAACCTGCTCGAGAGCTGGCAGGGCGACCCGCGCCTGAAGTCCTTCGCGGGCAAGATGATGGACACCTCGCCCGACACGCTCGAAGGCGTGGCCGACCGCAGCTTCGCCGCCATCGAGCGCGGCGAGTTCCTGGTCATGCCCACCCGCCACGAACCGATGCGCTGGCGCCTCAAGCGCTGGTTCCCGAACCTCTACTTCAAGCAGCTGCTCAAGCTCGTCAGGCAGCGCAACCCGGGGCACTGACATGGACTGGATGATCTACGGCGCCAACGGCTACACCGGCCGCATGGTGGTGGAAGAAGCCGTGCGCCGCGGCCTGCGCCCGGTGCTGGCCGGCCGCAACGCCGCCCAGCTCGAGGAGCTGGCGCATAAGCACGGGCTGCCGGTGCGCGCCTTCGCGCTCGACAACCCCGTGGCGCTGCGCACCGGGCTCAACGGCATCGGCCTGGTGCTGCATTGCGCGGGGCCGTTTTCGGCCACCAGCGTGCCCATGCTCGACGCCTGCCTGGACGTGGGCGCGCACTACCTGGACATCACCGGCGAGATCGACGTGTTCGCGCACTGCCACTCGCGCGACGAGGACGCGAAGGCCAGGGGCATCGTGGTGCTGCCCGGCGCCGGCTTCGACGTGGTGCCCACCGACTGCCTTGCGGCCATCCTCAAGCGCGAACTGCCCGGCGCGACGTCGCTGGTGCTGGCCTTCGAGGCCGGCGGCGGCCCCAGCCCCGGCACCGCCAAGACCAGCGTCGAGGGCCTGGGCAAGGGCGGGCGCGCGCGCATCGGCGGCAAGCTCACGCGCGTGCCGCTGGCCTGGAAGACCCGCACCTTCGAGCGCGACGGCGAGCAGCGTTTCGCCATGACCATTCCCTGGGGTGACGTGTACACCGCCTACGTGTCCACCGGCATCCCCGACATCGAGGTCTACATGGGCGTGCCGCCGGCCACCGCGGCGCGCCTGCGCAGGCTGCGCCTGCTCGGGCCGCTGCTGGGCCTGGGGCCGGTGCAGTCCTGGCTCAAGAAGCAGGTCGGGAAAAAGGTGCGCGGCCCGTCGGAAAAGACGCGCGGCAAGACCGGCTGCGTGGTCTGGGGCGAGGCGCGCGACGCCGGCGGCCACGAGGTGCGCCGCACGCTGCGCACGCCCAACGGCTACGACATCACCGTGACGGCCTCGCTGGGCATCGTGCAGCGCCTGCTGTCGGGCCCGGCGCCGGAGGCCGGCTTCCACACGCCCTCGCGGCTAATGGGCGCCGACTACGTGCTGTCGCTGCCGGGCGTGCGCCTGGAGTGAGCCGCTTGGCGGCGGCGGGCAGGCTTGACGTTCCGCCCTATTCGACAATGCAACATTGACCACAAACGCAGCACGCATAGACGTTGCAGCACTGATACGAGCCTGAGCCCGGTGGGGAGCAAAGACCTCCACAACACCCTGTGGCTCCTGCCTCGGAGTCATCGCCTGCAGCAATCAGGCCATCTTCATCCAAGCATTGCGTGGTGCGCTCCGTCATTCTGGATGGGTCGGCCTTCATCACCGCATACGAAGAGACCTGCACTTCGATTGACTTGCCTGTGGAGTCGGTTTGCGTGGCAGAGATGACGTTGCCAGTGTCATCGGGCCTTGGAGACAAGATCAGGGTGGCGTTCATCAGTTCGCTTCCCGTTTCGAACTTGCCTCCCCATACCCGAGCCCTGAGTCCCGTGCCTTTCACTGGTCCAATCTCCAGCTGGGTGATGAGCTCCAATTCAATGGAGTAAAGCGGATTCTTGTCGTCGTCAATGCGGCTGATATAGCCGGTTCTGTCAGCGAGCAGTTGCACATTCGGTGCCATGACCTCCTTGCCATCGATCAGGACGCGCGCGGAAACGACGTGGATGTCATGGTCAGATGCCGCATGCGAATTGCCGGCAGCCAGGAAGGTAAAGAATGCAAGCGAGAAATAGAGAAAAAGTCTCATTTCTGTCCTCCAGATTGAGCGGGTGCTTTTTTGGCCAACGCAACCCGCCCTGGGTATCGGCCACTGGCCTTTTACCATCGCGGAGCCCCGGCAGGCGACCGGCTTTGCTGGCCAAGGCGTGCCCCGTTACCCTTGGCCGGCCCATGCGGGGCGCTCCGGGAGACCGACCATGCGAATGCCAGCCCTAATCCTCGGCGTCATCCTGCTGATCGTTGGCGGCCTGATCGCCGCCGGCACGCTCAGGTACGACGGCGAGGACAAGGCGGAGTTCGGCCCGGTCAAGTTCAGCCTCACGAGGGAAAAGACCCCGCCGGCGAACCTGGGCTGGGTGCTGGTGGGCGTCGGCGCGCTGGCGTTGGTGGTTGGCGTCGCCAGCAAGAAGTAGCGGCGCAGGCGTTTCGCGCACGGCCGCGCGGTCGCGGCGCGGCTACAATGGCGCCATGGATGTTTCCCACCTGCTCGACGGCCTGAACCCGGCCCAGCGCGAGGCCGTGTCGGCCCCGCCGGGCCACCTGCTGGTGCTCGCCGGTGCCGGTTCCGGCAAGACCCGCGTGCTCACGCACCGCATCGGCTGGCTCAACGAGGTCGTGGGCGTGCCCGCCCACGGCGTCCTCGCCGTCACCTTCACCAACAAGGCCGCCGCCGAGATGCGCGGCCGCGTCGAGGGCCTGTTGCGGCACGGCAGCCGCGGCATGTGGATCGGCACTTTCCACGGCCTGGCGCACCGGCTGCTGCGCCTGCACTGGCAGGAAGCGAACCTGCCCGAATCCTTCCAGGTGCTCGACGCCGACGACCAGGTGCGCCTGCTCAAGCGCGTGGCCGCCGACCTCGACCTCGACGAGGGTCGCTTCCCGCCGCGGCAGATGGCCTGGTGGATCAACGCGCAGAAGGACGAGGGCCGGCGCCCGAAGCACATCCAGCCGGCCGGCGGCGACTTCTACGGCTCGACCATGGTGCGCGTCTACGAGGCCTACGAGGAGCGCTGCCAGCGCGCCGGCCTGGTGGACTTCGCCGAGCTGCTGCTGCGCGCGCACGAGCTGTGGTTGGGCAACGAGCCGCTGCTGCACCACTACCGTCAGCGTTTCCGCCACATCCTGGTCGACGAGTTCCAGGACACCAACGCGATCCAGTACGCCTTCGTGCGCGTGCTGGCGGGCGAGACCGGCGAGGTGTTCGTGGTCGGCGACGACGACCAGGCCATCTACGGCTGGCGCGGCGCCAAGGTCGAAAACGTGCAGCGTTTCCTGCGCGACTACCCGGGCGCGCGCACGATCAAGCTCGAGCAGAACTACCGCTCGAGCGGCAACATCCTGGCGGCCGCCAACGCGGTGATCGCGCACAACCCCGAACGCGTCGGCAAGCAGCTGTGGACCGACGCCGGCGAGGGCGAGCCGATCGAACTGTTCGCGGCCTACAACGAGGTCGACGAGGCGCGTTTCGTGGTCGAGCGCATCCAGGCCTGGATCCGCGAGGGCGGCAGCGCCGGCGACAACGCCGTGCTCTACCGCTCCAACGCCCAGTCGCGGGTGATGGAAGAACAGCTCATGCAGGCCGGCTTGCCGTATCGCGTGTACGGCGGCCAGCGCTTCTTCGAGCGCATGGAAATCAAGGACGCGCTGGCCTACCTGCGCCTGGTGGCCAACCGCGCCGACGACGCCGCCTTCGAGCGCGCGGTGAACACGCCGCCGCGCGGCATCGGCGGCAAGACCCTGGACGAAGTGCGCCGGCACGCGCGCGAGCGGGCGCTGCCGCTGTTCGAGGCGGCGCGGGCGCTGGCGGGCGAGGGCAGCGGCCTGGCCGGGCGCGCGCGCAATGCGCTCAAGGGCTTCATCGCGCTGATGGACGGGCTGGAGGCCGACATCGTCGACTCGCCGCTGCACGAACAGTTCGACCACGTCATCGCCACTTCCGGGTTGCGTGAGCACTACGCCAACGAGTCGCGTGGCCAGCTCGATTCGCGGGTCGACAACCTCGATGAACTGGTGTCGGTGGCCAGCCGCTTCGAGCGCCCCGACGACGAGGAGCTCGCCGGCATGAGCGAACTCGTCGCCTTCCTCGGCTACGCCGCGCTCGAGGCCGGCGAAGGCCAGGCCGAGGCCGGCGAGGACGGCGTGCAGCTGATGACGCTGCACAGCGCCAAGGGCCTGGAGTTCCCGCAGGTGTTCCTCGTGGGCCTCGAGGAAGGCCTGTTCCCCAGCGGCAAGTCGCTGGAGGAAAGCGGGCGGCTGGAGGAGGAGCGCCGCCTGGCCTACGTGGGCCTGACGCGCGCGCGCCAGAAGCTGGTGCTCAGCTACGCCGAGTCGCGCCGCCTGCACGGCATGGAGACGATGAACCCGCCCTCGCGCTTCCTGCGCGAGATACCGCAGGCGCTGCTGCGCGAGGTGCGGCCGAAGGTGCAGGTCAGCCGTCCGGCCGGCTTCGGCGCGCCGCCTTCGGCCGCGCTGGGCAGCGCACCCTCGGGCCTGCGCCTGGGCCAGCGCGTCGTGCACCCCAGCTTCGGTGCCGGCATCGTGATGGACGCCGAGGGCAGCGGCGCCCACGCCCGCGTGCAGGTGAACTTCGAGACCGGCGGCGCCAAGTGGCTCGTCCTCGCCTACGCCCACCTCCAACCCGCCTGAGCCCGCCCCCCGCCGGTCCTGGAGGCCCTCCCACGGGGGCGCCGTGGAGGCATACTGCGCGGCGGGATTCGATGAGTACGAGGATGGTCCATGAAGCGACGTGAACTCCTGCGGGGCGCCGGCCTGGCGGCCGTGGCGACCGGCCTGGCGGCCTGCGGTGCGGCACCGGGGGATGGTGCGGGTCCGACCGCCTCCACCGAGCGCCTGCAGTGGAAGATGGTCACGTCCTGGCCCACCAACTTCCCCGGCCTGGGCACGGGTGCGGCGAAGCTGGCCGAGATGATCACCGCCACCAGCGGCGGCCGCCTGACGGTGAAGGTGTACGGCGCCGGCGAGCTGGTGCCCGCCTTCGAAGTGTTCGACGCCGTCGGCCGCGGCACCGCCGAGATGGGCCATTCGGCCGCCTACTACTGGAAGGGCAAGTCGGCCGCCGCGCCCTTCTTCTGCGCCGTGCCCTTCGGCCTCAACGCCCAGGAAATGAACGGCTGGCTCTACCAGGGCGGCGGCCTGGAGCTGTGGCGCGAGCTTTACGCGCGCTTCGGCCTGGTGCCCTTCCCGGCCGGCAACACCGGCGTGCAGCTGGCCGGCTGGTTCCGCAAGCCGGTGGCGTCGATCGCCGACCTCAAGGGCCTGAAGATGCGCATCCCGGGCCTGGGTGGCGAAGTGATGTCGCGCGTGGGCGCCACGCCGGTGAACCTGCCCGGCGCCGAGATCTTCAGCTCGCTGCAGACCGGCGCCATCGACGCCGCCGAGTGGGTGGGCCCGTACAACGACCTGGCCTTCGGCCTGCATCGCGCGGCGAAGTTCTGCTACTACCCGGGCTGGCAGGAGCCGGGCCCGACGCTCGAGTGCATGGTCAACCAGGCCGCGTGGGAAAAGCTGCCGCAGGACCTCAAGGACATCGTCGACGCCTGCTGCCGGGCCGTGAACGATTCGATGCTGGCCGAGTACACCGCGCGCAACCAGCAGGCCTTGGACGCGCTGGTGCGCGAGCATGGCGTCGAGCTGCGCCAGCTGCCCGACGACGTGCTGCTGGCCCTGCGCCGGGCCTCCGACAAGGTGCTCGAGGACGTGGTCGGCGAAGACCTCTTCGCCCGCAAGGTGCTCGAGTCGATGCGTGCCTTCCAGGCCCAGGCCCGCGCCTGGCACGCGGTGTCGGAAGAGGCGTACTACGCCACCCGCGGCTGACCCTGCCACAAGTCACGCACGCGCCGCCGCGGCACAACGGTGGCTGAAACCCGCGCGCGGCGCGTGACTTCCGGGACGGCCGATTGACCCGCCCGACTGCGTAGTTTCCCGTCACCTGATGATGACGTGGATGAACGATGCGTACCTGGTTCCTTCGCCTGGCCTGGCTGGCCGGCATTTTCTTCGCGGCGGTGGCCGCGCTCTTCGCCGTGGCCTGGTTCAAGGCCGAGGCCGACATGGCCCGCGTCTACGAGGTCAACGACGCACCGCTGCGCCTCGCCGGCGACGAAGCCGAGCGTGAGCGCGGCGCCCACCTCTACCGCGTGGGCGGCTGCGTCGAATGCCACGGCGAAGGCGGGCGCGGCAAGGTCTTCATCGACGCCGGCCCGGTGGCGCGGGTGGTCGCGCCGAACCTGACGCCGGCGGTGCTCGGCACGCGCTACGACACCGATGCCATCGGCGTCGCCATCCGCCACGGCCTCGACCCCCAGGGCCGGCCGCTGCGCATCATGCCCGCCGGCGACTTCATGAACCTCTCCGATGCCGACACCGCGGCGCTGGCGGCCTACCTGCAGTCGCTGCCCGATTCCGACAACGACCCTGGCGCCACCGAGATCCGTCCGCTCGGCCGCGTGCTGCACCTGCTGGGCAAGCTGCACCTGGTGCCGGCCGCCGGCATCGACCATTCGCCGCGTCGCCGCGAGGCCATCGCGCCGGCCGCCACCGCCGAATACGGCGCCTACCTGGCGCAGGTCTGCACCGGCTGCCACGGTGCCGACTGGGCTGGCCAGCGCGTGCCGGGCACGCCGCCGGAGCTGCCGCCGGCGGCCAACCTCACGCCGCACGAAAACGGCCTGGCCGGCTGGAGCGAAGCCGACTTCGCGCGCGCGCTGCGCCAGGGCCTGCGCCCCGACGGCAGCCAGCTGCACCCGTTCATGCCCTGGGGCGCCTACGGCGCGATGACCGAAACGGAGGTCTCGGCACTCTGGCTGCACCTGTCGAAGCTGCCCGCCAAGCCGGGCCAGCCCAAGGCCAGGAAGCCCTAGCCCTTGCGGTACAGGTCCGGCCGGTGGATCTCCATGAGGTTCTCCGGCCGGGACGGCGGGCCGAAGCCGAAGCTGGCGTACAGCGCATGCGCGTCGCGGGTGGCCAGCATGATCCGGCGCAGGCCGCGCACCTCCGGGTGGGCCATCGCCGCGGCCACCAGCGCCCGGGCGATGCCGCGCCCGCGGTAGTCCGGCAGCACGAACACATCAGCCAGGTAGCCGAAGGTGGCGCGGTCGCCGGCGATGCGCGCGAAACCCACCTGCCGGCCGTCGAGCCAGGCGCTGAAGCACAGCGAGTTCGCCACCGCCTTCTCCACCAGCGCGCGCGGGATGCCCGGGCTCCAGTAGGCCTGGCCGCTCAGGAAGGCATGCACCACGTCGAGGTCGACGTCGGCCGGGTCGTCGCTGATGCGAAGCTCGTCCATCGCCATCACTTGTAGAGCAGGTCGGGCAGCGCCGTGGCCAGCGCCGGGAAGGCCGCCACCAGCGCCAGCATCAGCAGCTGCAGCGCCACGAAGGGCAGCGCGCCGCGGTAGATCTCGCTGGTGGGCAGGGACGGTGGCGCCACCCCGCGCAGGTAGAACAGCGCGAAGCCGAAGGGCGGCGTGAGGAAACTGGTCTGCAGGTTGATGGCCATCATCACGCCCAGCCACACCGGGTCCACCCCCAGCGCCAGCAGCACCGGGCCGACGATGGGCACCACCACGAACACGATCTCGATGAAGTCGAGCACGAAGCCGAGCACGAACATCAGCAGCATCACCGCGACGATCGCGCCCCACTTGCCGCCCGGCAGCGCGGTGAGCGCGCGGTGCACCCAGTCGTCGCCGCCCAGGCCGCGGAACACCAGGGCGAACAGCGCGGCGCCGATGAGGATGGCGAACACCATCGAGGTCACCTTCACCGTCTGCGTGGCGACCTCGCCCAGGCGCTTGCGGTCGAGCTGGCCGTGCAGGGCCGCGAACACGGTGGCGCCGACCGCGCCGACCGCCGCGGCTTCGGTCGGCGTGGCGAAGCCGCCTAGGATCGAACCCAGCACCAGGCCGATCAGCACCAGCGCCGGCACGATGGCGCGCGCGAGCTGCGCCAGCGAGCGCGGCGCCGACTCGCGCATCGCCGGCGCGCGCTCCGGCTGGCGCCAGGCCACCCACAGCACGTAGAGCAGGTAGAGCAGCACCAGGCCCAGGCCCGGGATGAGCGCGCCGGCGAACAGGTCGCCCACCGACACCGTCTCGGGCGCGAACACGCCCTGCTTGAGCTGGGCCTGCTGGTAGGCGTTGCCCAGCTGGTCGCCCAGCAGCACCAGCACGATCGAGGGCGGGATGATCTGCCCGAGCGTGCCCGAGGCGCAGATCGCGCCGCTGGCCAGGCGCGGGCAGTAGCCGTTGCGCAGCATGGTCGGCAGCGAGATCAGGCCCATCGCCACCACGGTCGCGCCAACGATGCCGGTGGACGCGGCGAGCACCGCGCCCACCAGCAGCACCGCCACCACCAGGCCGCCGCGCTTGCGCCCGAACAGGCCGGCCACGGCCTCGAGCAGCGATTCGGCGATGCGCGAACGTTCGAGCATCACGCCCATGAAGACGAACAGCGGCACCGCCACCAGCGTCTCGTTGGTCATCACGCCGAACAGGCGGTTGGGGAAGGCCTGCAGGAAGCTGGGATCGAACACGCCCAGCAGCAGGCCCAGGCCGGCGGTGAGCAGGGCCACGCCACCGAGCACGAACGCCACCGGGAAGCCGGTGACGAGGCCGGCGAAGAGGCCCGCCAGCAGCACCGCGAGCATCAGCACCTGCAGGGTGTCGTGGTTCATGCGCTGGCCGAAGGGGTGGCGGCGCGGCCGAAGGCGCGCACGGTCAGGGCCAGGCCCTGCAGGAACAGCAGCGCCGCCGACAGCGGGATCAGCGACTTGAGCAGGTACCAGCCGGGCAGGCCGCCCGGGTCACGCGAGCCTTCGCGCAGCGCCCAGCTGGTGGCCACGTAGTCCCAGCTCATGGCGACGATGAACACGCAGAACGGCAGCAGCAGGCAGAGCGCGCAGGCGAACTCGACCCGCGCGCGCGTGCGCGGCGACCAGCGCTGCGCGAACACGTCCACGCTGACGTGCGCGTCGTGCCGCAGCGCGTAACAAAGGCCCAGCAGGAACAGCGACGAGTGCAGCCACAGCACGGCTTCCTGCGCCGCCACCGAGCCGGCGCCGGCGCCGTAGCGCGCCACCACCAGCCCGAACACCACCGCCACCAGCGCGACCGCGAGCACCGCGGCCACGCGGCCGGCGGTGTCGCTGATCGCGTCGGCCCAGGCCAGGGCCCGGGGGGTCAATCCCACTCGTAGAGCGTCCAGTACACCGGCGACACCGTGTCGGCCACGCCCTTGGCGACGCTCTCGCGGTTGAGGCGGCCGTTGCCGTCGGTGTCCATCAGGTAATAGGCCGGACCGCGCACGGGCGTGACCTTGACCATGTAGAGCACGCCGTTCTGGCGGTACTCCTCCACGCGGTCGCCGTTGCGCTCGGTGCGGATGCTGACGGCCGGCGGTTCCTGGTCGGCCGCGGGGGCCTGCACCTTCTCGGGGATGGGTACGTCGGCGCGCGCGGGTTCCGTGGCCTGCCCGCCGTCCTGGGCGGCGAGGGCGAGGATCAGGGGGATCAGAATGTTCATGGCAGGCTCCTGCGCACGGGAGCCAAAGCATGGCAAATGCCCGCGGGGCGCTCAAGCCGGGCGGGCGGGGCGCGTAGAATCGTGGTTTGTGCCGAAACGGAAAGCGCCGCCATGTCCCGCCTCGTCCTGATCGACGGCTCGTCCTACCTCTACCGCGCCTTCCACGCGCTCCCGCCGCTGACCGGCCCGGACGGTTCGCCCACGGGCGCGCTGTTCGGCATCGTCAACATGCTGCGCGCCACGCTCAAGGAAAACCCCGACTACGTGGCCTTCGTGGTCGATGCCCCGGGCCCGACCTTCCGCGACGAGCTCTACCCGGACTACAAGGCCAACCGGCCGCCCATGCCCGACGAGCTGCGCGCCCAGGTCGAGCCGATGATGCGCATCGTAGAGGCCCTGGGCTTTCCGATCCTGCGCGTGCCGGGCGTCGAGGCCGACGACGTGATCGGCACGCTGGCGCTGCAGGCGCACGCCGCCGGCATCCCGGTCACCATCTCCACCGGCGACAAGGACTTCGCCCAGCTGGTGCGCCCCGGCATCACGCTCACCAACACCATGACCGGCAGCGTCACCGACGACGCCGGCGTGTTCGAGAAGTTCGGCGTGCGCCCCGACCAGGTGGTGGACCTGCTGGCGCTGATGGGCGACTCGGTGGACAACGTGCCGGGCGTGGACAAGTGCGGCCCCAAGACCGCCGCCAAGTGGCTGGCCCAGTACGACTCGCTCGACGGCGTGATGGCCGCGGCCGCGGACATCGGCGGCAAGATCGGCGAGAACCTGCGCGCGGCGCTGGATCGCCTGCCGCTCAACCGCGAGCTGGTGACCATCAGGACCGACGTGCCGCTCGAACAGCCGCCTCAGGCCCTGAAGCTGCGCGCGCGCGACGTGGACGCGCTGCGCGAGCTGTTCGCGCGTTATGGCTTCAACGCCGCGCTGCGCGAGCTCGAGGGCGGCAAGCCCGACCCGGCCACGCGCCCGGCCCAGGCCACCCTCGCCGCGGCCGTGCACGCCGCCGAGGAAGCCTTGGACCCGGCCCTGGCCGCGGCCGGCGAATACGAATGCATCACCGATGCCGACGCGCTGGCCGCCTGGGTCGCGCGCCTGCAGGCCGCGGATCTGGTGGCCTTCGACACCGAGACCGATTCGCTCGACCCGCTGCGCGCCAACCTGGTCGGCCTGAGTTTCTGCGTCGAGCCGGGCAAGGCCTGTTACCTCCCGGTCGGCCACGACTACCCGGGCGCGCCCGCCCAGCTGCCGCGCGAGGCCGTGCTCGATGCGCTGCGGCCGGTGCTCGAGGACGCCGGCAAGCCCAAGCTCGGCCAGCACGGCAAGTACGACCTGCACGTGCTGCGCCGCCACGGCGTGCAGGTGCAGGGTTACGCCGAGGACACGATGCTCGAGAGCTTCGTGTTCAACGCCGGCGGCCTGCGCCACGACATGGACACGCTGGCGCGCCGCTACCTGGGCTACGAGACCATCAAGTACGAGGACGTGGCGGGCAAGGGCGCCAAGCAGATCCCGTTCTCCTCGGTGGGCCTGGAGGAAGCGACCAAGTACGCCGCCGAGGATGCCGACGTCACCCTGCGCCTGCACCGCGTGCTGTCGGCGAAGCTGGCTGGCGAGCCATCGCTGGAGAAGGTCTACCGCGACATCGAGATGCCGCTGGTGCCGGTGCTGGCGCGCATGGAGGCCAGCGGCGTGCTGGTGGACGCCGACGAGCTGCGCCGGCAGAGCGCCGACCTCTCGCAGCGCATGCTGGCCGCCCAGCAGCGCGCGCACGAGATCGCCGGCCGCGCCTTCAACCTCGATTCGCCCAAGCAGCTCGGCGCCCTGCTGTTCGACGAACTCAAGCTGCCGGCGCTGGTGAAGACGCCGACCGGTGCGCCGTCCACCAACGAGGAGGCGCTGGAGGCCATCGCCGACCAGCACGAGCTGCCGGCGCTGGTGCTCGAGTACCGCGGCCTCGCAAAGCTTCGCAACACCTACACCGACAAGCTGCCGGAAATGGTGAACCCGGAAACCGGCCGCCTGCACACCAGCTACCACCAGGCCGGCGCGGCCACCGGGCGCCTGAGCTCCAATGATCCGAACCTGCAGAACATCCCGATCCGCACCGCCGACGGCCGGCGCATCCGCACCGCCTTCATCGCGCCGGAAGGGCGCCGCATCGTCGCCTGCGACTACTCGCAGATCGAGCTGCGCATCATGGCCCACCTCTCGCAGGACGCCGGCCTGCTGCGCGCCTTCGAATCGGGCCAGGACGTGCACAAGGCCACGGCCTCGGAGGTCTTCGACGTGCCGCTGGCGGACGTCAGCGGCGACCAGCGCCGCGCCGCCAAGGCCATCAACTTCGGCCTGATGTACGGCATGAGCGCCTGGGGCCTGGCGCGCCAGCTGGGCATCGGCCGCGGCGAGGCCCAGGACTACATCGCGCTCTACTTCGGCAAGTACCCGGGCGTGCGCGACTACATGGAGCGCGTGCGCCAGCAGGCGCGCGACCAGGGCTACGTCGAGACCGTGTTCGGGCGCCGGCTGCAGCTGGCCGAGATCCGCTCGCGCAACCAGGCCCAGCGCGCCGGTGCCGAGCGCGCGGCCATCAATGCCCCGATGCAGGGCACCGCGGCCGACATCATCAAGCGGGCCATGGTGGCCGTGGACGCCTGGCTGGCCGGCCACCGCGACCGTGCCGCCATGCTGCTGCAGGTGCACGACGAACTGGTGTTCGAGGCCGACGAAGGTTTCGTGGATACCCTGGTGGCCCAGGTACGCCAGCGCATGGAGGCGGCGGCCAGCCTGCGCGTGGCCCTGGTGGTGGACGTGGGCGTGGGCCGGAACTGGGACGAAGCGCACTAAAAAACGTGCCCTAAATCCCATATCTATCAGCTGGTTGCAGGCGGGTGAACGCGTCCTGAATCGAACTTATTTTTAACGGTCCTGTTCACGAACTTCTCATGCACAGGGGGGTCTACTAGGCGCGTCGGATGCAAGGTCCGGCGCAGGATCACTCCCTCCCCTGAGTGGATCCAACCGGAGCAGGGTTCTCCCCAACCCGAACTCCAACCCCTACCCCGCGGGCTTCCCCTGGCCCGCGGGGTTTTTATTTGTCCAGCCAGTCCCTCGGCACCAGGTACTCAGCCAGCCTTGCCTCGGCGCTGCCGGCTTCCGGCGCGTAGGCATATTCGAAGCGCACGCGCGGCGGCAGGCTCATCAGGATCGACTCGGTGCGACCGCCGCTCTGCAGGCCGAACAGCGTGCCGCGGTCCCAGACCAGGTTGAACTCGACGTAGCGTCCACGGCGGTAAAGCTGGAACTCCCGTTCGCGCTCGCCGTACGGCGTGTCCTTGCGGCCGCGCACGATCGGCAGGTAGGCGTCGAGGAAGCCGTCGCCCACCGCGCGGGTGTAGGCGAAGCTGCGGTCGAAGCCGTCGGCGTGCAGGTCGTCGTAGAACAGGCCGCCCACGCCGCGCGTCTCGCCGCGGTGCCTGAGGTAGAAGTACTTGTCGCACCAGGCCTTGTGCTCGGCGTAGCGCGTCTCGCCGAACGGTGCGCACAGGTCGCGCGCCACCGAATGCCAGTGGCGCACGTCCTCGTCGAAGGGATAGAAGGGCGTGAGGTCGAAGCCGCCGCCGAACCACCAGATCGGCTCGCGGCCCTCGGGGCGCGCCTCGAAGAAGCGCACGTTGGCGTGCGAGGTCGGCACGTAGGGGTTGCGCGGGTGGATCACCAGCGACACGCCGACCGCGCGCCAGGGCGCGCCGGCCAGCTCGGGCCGGTGGGCGCTCGCCGAGGCCGGCATCGCCGGACCCGAGACGTCGGAGAAGTTCACGCCCGCCTGCTCGAACACCGCGCCCTCCTTGAGCACGCGGGTGCGGCCACCGCCGGCCATCGAGGGGCCGCCTTCCTGCCGCTCGCGGGTCCAGGCATCCTGCTCGAAGCGCTGGCCGTCGATGGCTTCCAGGCCGGCGCAGATGCGGTCCTGCAGGTCCATCAGGTAGGCGTGCACGGCGGCGAAGTCGGTCATGGCGGCGGGGCGGGCGGAGGGTTCGCCATGATAGCCGCCCGGGCCGCCGCTATAATCCGCGCAGCAATGGACTCCCCCACGCCCCCGCGCCTGCGCGTCCGCGCCGAAACCGGCCCCGACGCCCTGGTCGCCTTCACCTATCCGCCCGCCGGCCGCGGCCCCGCCGCGGTCGACTGCGCGCTGCTGGCCGGCGCGCCGGTCGAGGCCTGGTGCGCCGGTGACGGCCACTACGCCGTGCGCATCTTCGAGGTGGCCGAGGCGGATGGCGACATCGAGCGCGCCGCCGCCGAGGCCTATCGCCAGCTGCTGGCGCAGGTGCGGCCGTCGGCGCAGCCCTACCTGCTGCGCATCTGGAACTACTTCGCCGACATCAACGCGGGCGAGGGCGACCAGGAGCGCTACCGGCGCTTCTGCGTCGGCCGCGCCAGTGCGGTGGACGCCATGTTCAACGAGGTGCCGCCGGCGGCCACCGCCATCGGCGCCGATGGCGGGCCGGGCCGGCTGCAGGTGGTGGCGCTGTGCTCGAAGGCGCCGGCGATCGCGCTGGAGAACCCGCGCCAGACGCCGGCCTGGCGCTACCCGCGCGAGCACGGCCCGGTGTCGCCGGGCTTCTCGCGCGGCGCGGTGCTCGACGCCGACACCGCCACGCCGCGGCTGATGGCCTCGGGCACGGCCAGCATCGTCGGCCACGTCTCGCAGCACGTGGGCGACTTCGCCGCGCAGCTGCGCGAGAGCCTCGACAACCTCGCCACCCTGCTCGAGCAAGGCCACCAGGCCACCGGCCGGCGCTTCCCGCTGGGCGGCTGCGAGGCGCTGCGCGTCTACCTGCGCCACCCGGCCGACCTGGCCACGGCCCAGGCCATCCTGGCGACCAGCGGCATCGACACGACCCGCATCAGCTACCTGCGCGGCGACATCTGCCGCCGCGAACTCGACGTCGAACTCGAAGGCGTGTTCGCTGCTTCTTGAGGGATTGCTGCTTGAACGCGGATAGACACGGATAGAAGCGGATAGAAACGGATAGACACAGTCAGGCGGCAAGGGGAGGCCAACGAGTGCTGCATGACAACTTGATTCGCGATCTGAAAGTCCACAGCACTTGGCGGCTACTCGGTCTTTCCTTGATTACGTACGGCGTCTACCAGGCGCACTACATTGTTCGTCAGACGCGAACGATGAATACCTACTTGCCTGGCGAGAGAAAGATCTCGATGTCATTTGTCATGGCAATTCTTGCTCTTTCGTACATAACGCTTGGTCTCTTCATCGGATTCTGGTTTGTGGATGAGCACCATCCAATTGCGGTGGCCGGCAACTTCCTTGATCTGGTTTGGGCGCTGATGGTCCTATTCTGGGGCTTCTACGCTAGGAATCGAATTAACGCTCACACCGCTGCTCGGCGGGGCGAGGCCCACTGGTTTAGCGGACTCTGGACGCTCCTTTTTACTCCCCTGTATTTCAACTACAAGATCAACGTTCTGAGCTCAGGCGGCGACAGTCAACGGATTGCCGCCTAACTGATCATTCAAGCCGACGTGCCTTCGGCACGCGGCTGAACTCAGGTCATAGACACGGAAAGAGCGAAAAATAAAATGGGCCCGCGATCCTTGGAGGGAGCGCGGGCCCATTTTTTTGTTCCTTGTTCGGCTCTTATCCGCGTTTCATCCGCTCTTATCCGCGTTCAAAACCGAACCCTCATTTCAAATTGTCCTCGAACAGCTCGAGGATGCGGCGGTACTGGTCGTACCACGACTCCGGATGCTGGTAGGCGTGGCGCTCGAGCGGGTAGCTGGCCAGCTCCCAGTTGTGCTTCCTGAGCTCGATCAGCCGCTGCGCCAGGCGCACCGAGTCCTGGTAGAAGACGTTGTCGTCGATCATGCCGTGGCTGATCAGCAGGTGGCCGCGGAAGTTCTCCACGTACTCGATCGGCGAACTGCGCTTGAACGCCTCCGGGTCGAGCTCGGGCGTGTTGAGGATGTTCGAGGTGTACTCGTGGTTGTAGCTCGTCCAGTCGGTGACCGGGCGCAGCGCGGCGCCGGCCTTGAACACCTCGGGCGCGCGGAACAGCGCCATGAAGCTCATGAAGCCGCCGTAGCTGCCGCCGTAGATGCCCACGTTGGCGGCGTCGCCCTGGTGTTCGGCGACCATGTACTTCACGCCGTCGAGGTAGTCCTCGAGCTCCGGGTGGCCCATGCGCTGGTAGATCGCCGTGCGCCAGTCGCGGCCGTAGCCCTCGGAGGCGCGGAAGTCCATGTCCAGCACCACGTAGCCGCGCTCGACCAGCAGCTGGTGGAACATCTGCTCGCGGAAATACACCGGCCAGCGCGCGTGCACGTTCTGCAGGTAGCCGGCGCCGTGCACGAACATCACCACCGGGTACTTGCGGCCCGGCTCGAGCGTTTCGGGCCGGTAGAGCTTGGCCCAGACGGTGCCCGCGCCGTGCGTGGACGGCACCTGCACGATCTGCGGCGCCAGCCACTGGCGTGCCTTGTAGTCGTCGCGGCGGGTGTCGGTGAGCTTGACCGCCTCGCCGCCGGCCACCGCCTGCACCGCCAGCTGCGGCGGCGTGTGGTGCGCCGACCAGCGCAGCAGCAGGCGCGTGCCGTCGGGCGAGAGCGTGAAGTCCTCGACGCCGTCGAGCGCGGTCACTTCCCGCACTTCACCGCCGGTGCTGGGCACCGCGCACACCTCGTAATCCCCCGGCCAGGCGCGATTGCAGAGGAAATAAGCGGTGGCGCCGTCGGGCGACCACTGCGGCGACGAGGCCTCCCAGCGGCCGGACGTCAGGCGGTTCGCGCGCTGGCCCGGCACCACGGTGTAGAGGTGCGAATAGCCCGATTCCTCCGACAGGAACCACAGCGTGCGGCCGCCCGGCAGCCAGCCGAACTCGTTGAAGTTCCAGTTGATCCAGGCCGGGTCGGTGAGGCGGTGCGCCGGCACCAGCTTGCCGCCGGCCAGGTCCACGGTGGCGATCCAGCGGTCCTTGTTGTCCACGGCGCGCGCCATGACGGCCACGCTGCCGCCGTCGTCGCTCCAGGCGATGTCGCCGATGCGGACCGCGCGCTCGCCCTTGAACGGCTCCTGGCCCGCGGCCTTGCGCAGGTCGGCCAGCGGGTCGCTGCTGATGCCCGGCAGCGCGGCCAGCGCCAGCTCGCGCGAGCTGCCCGCGGCCAGGTCGACCAGCACCAGCTTGTGGCCCTGCGGCGGGTTGCGGCCCACGCGCACGCGCACGTCCTCGGCTTCCTCATAGCCCGATTCGGTGACGTACTTGGGCATCTTGCCGCCGCGGCCGCGCGCGGCGTCCTTGGGTTCGGTCACCACCAGCAGCCAGCGGCCGTCGGGCGACATCGCGGTGTCGGCGATCACGATCTTGTCGCCCAGGTACACGGGCGCCGCGGCGCGGGTCGGGTCGGCCTTGCGCTGCGCTTCGGCGTTTTCGCGCTGCGCGTCGCGGAAGGCTTTCTCGCGCGCCAGTTGCGCGCTCAGGCGCAGCTGGTGGTCGCGCAGTGCGTCGGCTTCCGGTGCCGCGGCCGGGTCCTTCTCGGCGCGCGGCAGCGCGGCCGGCTGCACCAGGCGGGTGTCGGGGCTCCATCGGAACCAGTCGTTGCCGGCGCGCCAGACGACGCTGCGGCCGTCGGCGCCGAAGCGCGGCTGCGCCTCGGTCTCGGCGCTGCGGGTGAGCTGCAGCAGCGGGCCGCCGAGCACGCGCAGGAACACGTCGCCATTGCGCACGAACACCGCCTGCCGGCGCGCCGCGTCGAAACGCGGGTTGGCGGCGTCGAGTTCGGCCAGTGCCGCGCCTTCCACCTTCGCCGGCTCGCCGCCGGACACCGCCAGCGTCCAGGTGTCGCGCACCGGGCTGCCTTCGCGCTTGAGCGTGAAGTTCGCGCGCTGGCCGTCGAGCGACCACCAGGCCGATTCCACCGGCGGACCAATCCAGTCCGGGTGCGCCATCGCCTGGTCGAGCGTGAGCGTGGGCTGGGCCGCGGCCGGCAGGGCGGCGACGCACAGGGCGAGGGCGGCGGAACGAAGGCGCATGCAGGGCTCCGGGAGTCGAACTGGCCGGCAAGCCTAGCAAAGCCGGCGCGTCCGCCACGCCTGCGCTTCCACCGCCCGGCGTTTTGCGGCGACAATCGGCCAATTGAGCGCGGCGCCCCCATGCAAGCCTACGTCTACAAGTCCCTGCGCAAGTCCGACACTTACCTCTACCTGCGCAAGCGGGACGACTTCGCGGCCCTGCCCGAGGCGGTGCGCGCGCCGCTGGGCCAGCTCGCCTTCGTTCTGGAATTCACCCTCACGCCCGCCCGCAAGCTGGCCCGGGCCGATGCCGTCGTGGTGATGGCCAACCTGCAGGCCCAGGGTTTCCACCTGCAGTTCCCGCCCACCCAGCCCGATCCGATGGTCGATGGCTGATCGCGCCCGCCCCTGGCAGTCCTGGGCCTGGCTGGTGCTGGGCCTGGCGCTCTGCGCGGTGCTGCTGTGGTCGAACCCGCTGGCCCTGCTGGCCGGCTGGCTTGCGCAGCCGGCGCTGGCCTTCGGACTCTCGCGCCTGCGCGGGCTGCGCCCGGCCCTGCCGGCCCCGGTGCAGCGCCGCGACCTGTTGGGGCTGGCCGGGCTCTGGGGCCTGGGCCTGGCCGGCACCGCGCTGGCGCTGGCCTGGCCGCTCAAGGCCCTGGTCGACACCGCAAGCCTCGCGGCGGCCCTGGGCCTGGGTACGCTTTCGGGCCTGGCCCTGCTGGTGGCCTGGCGGGCCTGGCCGGCCTTCGGCCAGGCCGGTCGCGAGGGCGGCTCGCTGGCCAGCCTGCTCGCGCAGGTCGGCCTCGGGGGCCCGACGGAGGCCGGCCGCGGTTTCGTCGTCGGCGCCGCGGTGGCCGCCGTGCTGGCCGCGCTGGTGGTGCTGGCCTGGCCCGGCCTGGTGCCGGCCGGGCTGCGTCCCTGGGGCGTGGGTGGCTTCGCCCTGCTGTCGCTGGCCGCGCACGGCCTGGTCATGCGCTTGGGCGCGGCACCCGCGGTGGATGCGGTGCGCGGCCTGGCCGACCTGCCCATCGTCGGCGACGAGGACGGCCCGGCCGAGCCGCCGCCGCTCGACCTCGAGGACCCCAACGACCGCCTGCTCGCCGCCACCCGCGCCGGCCGCATCGAGGCCGCGCTGGCCGCGCTCGAGGACGGTGCCGACCCCGGCGTGCTGCCGCACCCCGACGATCGCGACCAGCGCAGCCTGCCGATGCTGGCCTCGCTGCTGGGCGACCTGCGCCTGCTGCGCGACCTGATCGCCCGCGGCGTCGACCTCAATGCCGGCCACGCCGGGCTGACGCCGCTGCTCGCGGCCACCCGCGACAGCTGGCACGGCCGCCCCGAGGCGGTGATGACCCTGCTGGCCAACGGTGCCGACCCGCGCCGCGCCGACGCCGACGGCAATACCCCGCTGCACCACGCCGCCCGCAGCACCGATCCGGCCGTGGCCGCCCTGCTGCTCGACGCCGGGGCCGTGCTGGAGGCCGTCAACCACGAGGGTTTCACGCCGTTGGGCGTGGCCTGCGCCAGCGGCAACTGGAGGCTGGCGCGTTTCCTCATCGAGCGCGGCGCCCGGCCCGATCCGGCCGAAGGCCAGCCGGCCCTGCTGGCCGCCGCCGCCGGCGACGACGACCCGGCCGGCGTGCAGCTGCTGCTGCGCCACAAGGCGCGCGTGGATGCCCGCGGCCAGCGCCAGCGCAGCGCGCTGCACCTGGCCTGCGCCGCCGGCAACGTGGAGGTGGTGGCCGCCCTGCTCGACGCCGGGGCCGACCGCAATGCCCGCGATGCCGACGGCCTGACCCCCCTGCTCGAAACCGCCCGCCACGGCCAGGCCGCGGTGCTGGCGCGCCTGGCCCAGGCGCGGCCGGACATCGCCGCGGTCGATGCCCTGGGCCGCAACGCGCTGGTGCTGGCCGCTGCTTCCGAGGCCGGCCCGGAACTCGCCCGCCACCTGATCGCCATGGGCGTGGACCCCGAACAGCGTGACCAGGACGGCCGCCGCGCGCTCGAGCATGCCCTGGGCCTGGGGCGCTGGCCGCTGGTGGCCGTGCTCGACCCGGCCTATCCGCTGCCCGCCAGCGTGGCCGAGGGCCTGGCCGAGGGGCATTTCGAGAAGAGCCCGCGCGAACTGCTGCGCGAGGCCCTGGTCGGCGGCCGCCTCGAGTCGGCCGAGGCCATGATCCGGCTGGGCGCCGGACCGGACGCGGCGGGGCTGGCTTCACTGCTGCTGGAGTTCGCCGGCGAGGGCGACCTGGCCACTTTCGAGTGGCTGCTGCGCCACGGCGCCAGCGCCGGGGTGGTGCTGGATGCCGGCGACAGCGTGCTCTTCCATTTGTTCGACCGCGGCGGCCCGGCGGCGCCGGCCCTGCTGCGGCTGCTCGAGCGGGCCGAGCCCGTGGGCGGCCGCGGCGGCCTGGCGCGCTGGCTGCAGGCCTGCCTGGAAGGCGACCATGTCAGCCGCGGATGCGAACAGCTGGCGCTGGGCCTGTACGAGCGCGGCGCCGATGCCTTCGGCGCCGCCGGCGACCCGCCGCTGGTGCTGGCCATCCGCCTGGGCTGGCTGCGCCTGGCCGAGGCCCTGCTGGCCGCCGGTACGGACCCGAACGTGCGCGATGGCCGCGACCAGACCGCCCTGCACGCGGCGGCGGCGCTGGGCCGCGCCAATGCCCTGCGCCTGCTGATCCGCCACGGCGCTTCGCCGGCCCTGTGCGGCCCCGATGGCCAGACGCCGCTCGGCCTGGCCCTCGCGGCCGACCGCCGCGAGCTGGCGCACTGGCTGGAATGGAAACTCTGGCAGCTGCCCGGCCGCACCCTGGCGCCGGCCGACCTGCCCGCCGCGGCCATGGCCGGCGACGCCGAGGCCGTGTCCCGCCTGCTCGAGCTGGGCTTGCCGGTGGATGCCGTTGATGCCCAGGGCTGCACCGCGCTGCTGCGCGCCGCGGGCGGCGGCCACGAGGCCGTGGTCGGCCTGCTGCTGGACCAGCGCGCCGACCCGCGCATCGCCGCCCGCACCGGCGCCACGCCGCTGTCGGCCGCCATCAGCATGCGCCACGCGGCGGTGGTGGACCGGCTGCTGGCCGCTGGCGCCGAGCCCGACCTGCCCCTGCCCGGCGAGGTCACCCCGCTGATGCTGGCGGCGGCCCTGGGCCAGCCGGAGCTGGTGTCGCGCCTGCTGGCGCACGGGGCCAACCCCGAGGCCCGCGACGCCCAGGGCCTGGGCCCGCTGCACTGCGCCGCCCTGCATGCCTTCCCGTCCCGGGACCGGGCGCGGGTGCTGGCCCTGTTCGACACCCTGCTGCTGGCCGGGGTCGAGCCCGATGCCGCCAGCGCCTCCGGGCATACGCCGCTGCTGCTGCTCCTGGGCGCCCGGGCCGAGCCGGGCACGGCTTGCGACGAGGACGTGCTGCTGGCGGCGCTCGAGCGCCTGCTGGCCGAGGGCGTGGACCTCAACCACGCCGACCAGCGCGGCCTGGCGCCCCTGCACCTGGCGGCCCAGCACGGCCTGGCCCGCGTGGTGCAGCGCCTGCTGCGCGAGGGGGCCGAGCGCCAGCCCCGCGACGGCCTGGGCCGCACCCCCCACGACCTGGCCGTGCTGCGGGGCTTCGTGGACGTGGCGGCCGAGTTCCAGCCCGGCCGGGCTGGCCCGCCCTCGCTGGCCCGTTTCCTGCGCGAACCTCGTTAGGCAATGTGAAGGCCGGCTTGACAGCCGGGGTCCAGACATCCGATAAACCGGGTTGGCTGCAAATTCCGTTCATAAATCCCTCGCGCCCCTGTAACGGGCCGGGGCGACTGTTTCGTGAAATCCCGGCGGGGCACCCGCCCGTGCGCCGGGGCACACAATCTGAGCAACAGGGGAGTGGTAGCGATGAATTCCAGGGGGAAGGCAATCGGCACCGGCAAGGGCAACCGTGGGCGCAAGCCGCAGGTCGCGCCGGTCACCAAGGCGGTCCGGACGGCGCTGGCGCTGTCGGCAATCGCGCTGGCCTCGGTCAGCGGCACGGCCTTCGCCTGCGACCCTCCGGTCGTCGTCGGCAGCTCGACCAGCGTCGAGTGCAACGACCCCGCCTACCTCTCCGGCATCGGCATCAACGCGGTCGACGACCTCACGGTTGTCGTCGGCAACCTCGGCGGCCCGGTCTCGGTGACGCCCGGCTTCGGCCAGGTGGGCATCGGCCTGTTCGCCACCGGCGACGCCAGCCTCGACGTCAGCTCGAGCACCACCATCAGCACCAACGGCGCCAACGGCATCGATGTGTTCGCCTACGGCGAGGCCAGCGTGACCAACGCCGGCTCGATCTACGTCACCGGCGGCAATGGCATCGACGTGTTCGGCCTCGACGGCGCCAGCATCGTCAACGACGGCGTGGTCGATGTCACCGGCAGCGGCTTCGTGACCGGCCTGAGCGCGGTTTCGGCCTACGGCGACGTCAGCATCGTCAACAACGGCAGCGTGCGCGTTGACTCCACCAGCGTGGGCGTCGGCGTCTACGGCGCCGGCGCCGGCAACATCTCCATCACCAACAACGGCTACGTCGATGCCTATGGCGTCGACGTCGGCGTGGGCCTCGCCGGCTTCAGCGACAGCGGCGTGAGCATCGAGAACCTCGGGGCCGTCTACGCCGGTTCGAAGTACGGCCTGGCCGCGGGCGTGTTCGCCAATGGCGACGACGTCAACGTCTACAACGGCGGCTTCATCGGCGCGACCAGCGTCTTCGGCGATGCCTTCGGCGTGAGCGCCTATGCCGGCTACGGCCAGGCCAGCGTGCGCAACGCCGGCGACATCGAGGCGGTCTCCTTCTACGGCACGGCCACCGGCATCGAGGCCCTGGGCTTCGGCGGCGTGGACGTCACCAACACCGGCTACATCCGCGCGGTGGGCTACACCGACGCGACCGGCGTGTTCGCCTATTCGGCCGGCATCGCCGCCATCGACAACGAAGGCTTCGTGCGTGCCGACGCCAAGTACGGCGAGGCCATCGGCCTGTCGTCGCGTGGCGATGGCGCCACCGTCAGGAACGCCTACGGCAGCGTCGTGGTGGCCATCGGCGAGTACGGCGCCACCGGCATCCGCGCCGAGGCCTTCGGCGCCGAGGCTTTCGTGCAGAACGACGGCCTCGTGGTCGCCGACTCGGCCTACGGCGTGGCCACGGGCATCGAGGCCATCGGTGCCTATGGCGCGCGCGCCATCAACCTTGGCGATGTCTATGCCTTCGGCGAACTCGGCGCCTACGCGATCGTCGCCTCCGGCGGCGACGGCCAGGCCATCGTCAACAACGAAGGTTTCGCCGTCGCCCAGACGCGCTACGGCTATGCGGCCGGCATCTTCGCCTATGGCGACACGGCGCTGGCCACCAACGCCGGCACGGTCTTCGCCTACTCGCAGTACGGTTCCGCCACCGGCATGGTCGTCGAGGGCGCCGGCGGCGCCCAGGGATTCAACTACGGCCTGGTCGTGGCCGAAGCCTACGGCGATGCCATGGGCATGCGCGTCGAGTCCGGTGACGGCAACGCGGTCGCCTTCAACTACGGCCTGGCGTACGCCCGCAGCGAGTACGGCAATGCCACCGGCATGCGCGCCTACGCTTCCGGCTACGGCGACGCCTATGCGTTCAACTCGGGCGACGCGGTCGGCATCGCGCTCAACGGCGTCGGCATCGGCATCTCGGCCGAAGGCTTCAACGCCAGCGTCGTCAACGAGGGCGGCGCCTATGGCATCGGCCTGCAGACCGGCATCGGCATCCAGGCGATCGGCTACAACTCGGCCAGCGTCACCAACAGCGGCCTGGCCTACGGCTACGGCGGCTACTACGGCTTCGGCATCTACGCCTCGGCGGGCGCCGGCGGCGTGCAGGTCACCAACGACGGGCAGGCCGTGGGCCTGGCCCAGCAGGTGGGCTTCGGCATCTACGCCATCTCGGCCGGCGACACCTCGGTGGTCAACTCCGGCACCGGCCTCGTGGTGGGCGGCGACCTCGACTACAGCGACTTCGGCGTGGGCATCTACGCCCGCACCAGCGGCACCGGCGCCACCGCCTCGGTGTTGAACGCGGGCGAAGTGATCGCGGAGGGCTACTACGGCGCCTACGGCATCTTCGCCAATGCCAGCGCCGGCTTCGCCACGGTGGACAACAGCGGCAGCGTCCGCGCGAATTCGCCGGACTACAACGCCAACGGCATCATCGCTCAGGGCGCGCTGGGCGCCAGCGTCACCAACAGCGGCGACGTGATCGCCAACGGCAAGTACGCCTACGGCATCGTCGCCATCTCGGGCCAGGGCGACGCCCTGGTGCAGAACAGCGGCTACGTGCTGGCCGACGGCAAGTACGCCTATGGCGTGCAGGCCATCAGCAACCTCGGCGACGCCACGGTCATCAACAGCGGCGTGATCGGCGCCGACGGCAAGTACGCCTACGGCGTGCAGGCCATCAGCGTCCTGGGCGACGCCATCGTCGACAACAGCGGCCTGGTGGACGTGGACGCCACCGGCACGGGCGTGGGCGTGCTTGCCTACTCCGGCCAGGGCGACGTGCAGGTCGGCAACACCGGCCTGGTCGACGTCTATGGCTACTTCCAGGCCACCGGCGTGTTCGCGCTGGCCGACTACGGCACCGCCTCGGTCACCAACGGCGGCACCGTCTACGCCGAGTCGTACTACGGCAACGCCACCGGCATCAGCGCCCGCGGCCTCGTGGCCGACGTGACCAACACCGGCGACGTGCTGGCCTACGGCTACAACAACGCCACCGGCATCTATGCCCTGGGCTTCGACGATGCCACGGTCGCCAACGGCGGCGTGGCCGCGGCGATCAGCTACAACGGCCAGGCGCTCGGCATCGGCGCCTTCAGCCCCTACGGCAACGCCTCTATCGACAATTCCGGCGACGCCGTGGCCGTCAGCTTCCAGGGCGATGCCATCGGCATCCGCGCCGTGTCGAACTACGGCGAGGCGTTGGTCAACAACGACGGCGCCGTCTATGCCGTCGCCAAGTACGGCACCGCCACCGGCATCATCGCCCGCGGCGACGTGGCCACGGTCACCGGCGACGGCCTGGTCTATGCGCAGGGCCTCTACTACGGCACCGGCATCATGGCCATCGGCTACACCGGCGCCAGCGTCGACGTGGGCGGCAGCATCGAGGTCGAGGGCCGGGAGGCCATGGGCATCATGGCCCTGGCTTACGGCGACGTGACGGTGACCAGCCGCGGTTCGATCGATGTGGACTCCAACGACGGCAGCGCTGTCGGCGTCTATGGCCGGTCGGTCTACGGCGACGTCGGCATCGCCGGCACCGGCCCGATCGATGTGTACGGCCGCTACGGCGGTTCGGGCCTGATCGGCGTCGCGATTTACGGCGACAGCGTGGTTTCCAGCGCGGGCGACATGCAGGTCCGCAGCTACGACGGCCTGGCGCAGGGCGTCGTGTCGATCGCGAACCAGGGCACGGCCAGCGCGAGCAACGCCGGCCAGACGCTCGTGGTCTCGACCTACGGCGACGCCCGCGGCGTCGTGGCCAATGGCGATTACGCCCTGGCCGGGAACTCCGGCGTCCTCGGCGTGATCGGCTACAACTCCGCCATCGGCGTGAGCGCCTTCGGCAAGTACGGCGCCGAGGCCGACAACAGCGGCACCGTGTTCGCCGATGCCTACCTCGGCCGCGCGAACGCGCTCTACGCCTTGTCGCTCCAGGGCGACGCGCTGGTCGTCAACTCCGGCACGGCCTCGGCCTACTCCTACGACAGCGCGGCGTTCGCGGCCTACGCCGCGTCGATCCTCGCCGATGCGTCGGTGGACAACAGCGGCACGCTGCTGGCGTCGAGCTACAACAGCACGGCCATCGGCGCGGCGGCGATTACGAACTACGGCACCGCCCTGGTCAGCAACTCCGGCGACATCAGCGTCGATTCCCGTGTCTCGACCGCGGTCGGCGCGTTCGCCCGCGGCGACTACGCCGAGATCGACAACACCGGCAGCATCAGCGCGATCGGCGTGCAGGCCTTCGGCGCCTATGCCATCGGCACCTACGCCGCCAGCATCGGCAACGGCGGCTCGATCTCGGCCGAGAGCGCCAACGGCGTTGCCGTCGCGGCGGCGATCTTCAGCTACGCCGGCGACGCCAGCCTCGACAACTCCGGCGACCTGTCGGCCTACACCTTCGACGGCGTCGCTGCCGGCGCCTACGTGGTGGGCTACAACTCCGCCACGATCGTCAACAGCGGCACCATCACCGGCATCGCCGGCGACAGCGCCGGCCGTGCCTACGGCCTGGTGGCCATCTCCGACGGCGACGTCACCATCACCAACAGCGGCACGATCTCCGCCGTGCACGACACGGTCGCCATCGCGGTGCGCATGAGCTCGGATACGGGCACCTCGCGCCTGTACAACAGCGGCCTGGTGGACGCCGGCAACCTCGGCGGCGGCTCCATCGCCGTGCTGGGCAGCGCCGCGCGCGACGAGATCCACAGCAGCGGGCGCATCAACGGCCACATCATCACCGGCGACGGCGACGACCTGGTCAACATCGGCGCCTCCGGCGAGTGGTACCTCGGCGGCAGCAGCACCAACCTGGGCGCCGGCGAGGACGAGATCGTCAACGCGGGCCTGATCGTCCTGGGCTACGGCACCCTCTACACCGGCGACGGCGACGATTCGATCGTCAACTCGGGCGACCTGGTGCTGGCCTACGCCGGCATCGACATGGGCGGCGCCGACACGGCCAACACCTTCGACAACAGCGGCACCATCCACGTCATCGGCAGCGCCTTCGTCGACATGGGCGCGGGCGGCGGCACGCTGGTGAACAACGGCGCCATCAGCTTCCTCGACGGCGCCACCGACGACATGATGACCATCTACGGCAACCTCGCCGGCGGCGGCGACGTGAACGTCGACATCGACTTCATCGCCGGCACCAGCGACATGCTGTACATCACCGGCGACATCACCGGCCCGCAGAAGACCATCAACGTGGCGGCGGTGAACCTGCCCAACACGCTGACCTTCGATCCGATCGAGGTGGTCATCGCCTCGGGTTCGGCCGCCGCCGACTCCTTCGTGGCCGGCCAGCTGTTCGGCTTCGAGAGCGAGCTGCTCGACTTCGGCCTGAGCGTCGAGCACTCGGTGGTCGGCACCGACAACGTGTTCTCGATCGGCATCGAGATCGACGGCCTGAGCAACGCCGGCAACCTGGCGATCACCCTGGCCCCGGCCGTGCATTCGCTGATCGGCACCAACATCGGCACCCTGCGCCAGCGCGTGGGCGTGCTGCCCGACCTGGGCACCCAGCTCAACGGCCTCGGCCCGTGGGTGCGCCACTTCTCCGGCAGCGGCGGCATCGACGCCACCGGCACCGGCTTCGCGGCCGGCGAGGACCTGCGCTTCGAGCAGGACGTCGACGGCACCGAGGTCGGCATGAACTTCACCGTCGGCCACGGTTTCCACTACGGCGTGATGCTGGGCAAGTCGGACAACGCCCGCATCCTGTCGAACGGGGCTGGCCGCGACGACATCGAGCTCGACAGCGTGGGTCTCTACGCGTCCTGGCTGGCCGACAACTTCTACGTCGACGCCTCCTGGCGCTGGATGGAATTCGAGTCGCAGATGCGTTCGGCCACCGGTGAGTACTTCGCCGCCGGCGACGCCCGCGCCTTCAACCTCGAGGCCGGCTACACCGGCTGGGAAGTCGGCGGCTTCAGCCTGGTGCCGCAGCTGCAGTACACCCGCGCCACCATCGACAACATGGCCTCCGTGGACGGCTCGCTCACCTCGGTCGAGCTCGACGGCGGCGACGGCGAGCGCCTGCGCCTGGGCTTGGGCATCGAGCGCAGCTTCACCACGGCGGGCGGCTTCCGCGTGACCCCGTACGGCTCGATCAACGCCATCAACGAAATGGACGGCACCAGCCGCTTCATCGTCAATGGCAACGCGGCCCTGTCGGGCGAGGTCGAGGCCGGCGGCAACTACGGCATGGCCGAGATCGGCGTCGGCGTTCAGAAGAACGGCTGGTCCGCCAGCGCCGGCGTGAACTGGGCCGACGGCGGCGCGATCGACAGCGACTTCGGCGGCCAGGTGGTCGTGCGCTACACGTGGTAAGCAGGTAGTTCCGGGCGCGGCGGCCACGCAGCCGCCGCGGCCAGGAACCAGGGATGGTGCAGCACAGCTTGGAGCAGGACGTGGCAAAGCAGAACGAGACCGGGGCCCCCGCCAACGAGGAATCGACGCGGGAAGCAGAACTTGAAACCGGCCTGCAGACGGTCTCGGCGGAGGCCGCACCCACCGCGGCACCGGCCGCACCCGCCGCGGGCCAGCAGGCCCCCAAGGACCTGACCAAGCTGCAGGTTCAAAAGGCCTGCTCGCGTGGCCTCGCCGGCTGGCTGGGCATGAACCGCCTGTCGCTGGCCATCACCTCCTACCAGACCGGGCGCATCTACCTCGTCGGCAGCGACCAGCAGGGCCGCGTGTCCTTCTTCGAGCGCATCTTCGAGCGCGCCATGGGCGTGGTGGGCAATGCCCAGCGCATCTATCTCGGCGGCCTCTACCAGCTGTGGCGCTTCGAGAACGTGCTGCGTCCGAACGAAGTCATCCACGGCCGCTTCGACAAGTGCTACGTGCCGCGCAACGCGCAGACCATCGGCGACCTGGACATCCACGAGCTGGGCATCTGCGCCAACGGCAAGGTGGTGTTCGTCAACACCAAGTATTCCTGCCTGGCCGAGCTGAGCCTCACGCACAGCTTCAAGGCGATCTGGAAGCCCAAGTTCATCAGCAAGCTCGCCCCCGAGGACCGCTGCCACCTCAACGGCCTGGCCATGGTGGACGGCAAGCCCAAGTACGTCACCGCGGTGTGCAAGAGCGACACCGTCGACGGCTGGCGCGACCGCCGCCAGGACGGCGGCGTGGTGATCGACGTCGAGACCGACGAGATCGTCTGCGAAGGCCTGTCCATGCCGCACTCGCCGCGCTGGGCCAACGGCAAGCTCTGGGTGCTCAACGCCGGCACCGGCCACCTGGGCTGGGTTGATTTCGAGACGAAGAAGTTCGTGCCGCTGTGCTTCGTGCCGGGCTTTGCGCGCGGCCTGTCGATCAGCGGCAACATCGCCGCGGTCGGCCTGTCCAAGCCGCGCAACCAGCGCTTCGAGGGCCTGCAGCTCGACGAGGAACTGCGCAAGCGCGATGCCGAGCCCTGGTGCGGCGTCCAGATCATCTCGCTCACCAACGGCGACGTGCTCAACTGGATCCGCTTCGACGGCGACATCACCGAAATCTTCGACATCAGCTTCCTGCACAACGTGCGCAACCCGATGATGATCGGCCTGCGCACGCCCGAGATCCGCGACCTGATCACCTTCGAATCGGCCCTCGAACAGCCCCCGGAGTCCGCGCCGTGAACCGCCTGCCGATGCTCGCCGCCTTCCTCGTGCTTGCCCCCGCCCTCGCCGTGGCCCAGGCCAGCCCCGCGGCCGCGCCGCAGGAGCTGCCCGCGGACGCGATGTTCCGGGCCTGGGACAGCAACAAGGACGGCGCGCTGTCGAAGGAAGAATTCCGCGCCGGCTGGGCCGGCCTGCGCCAGCGCGCCGCCGCCGACGCCGAGGCCCGCCTGCGCGTGCAGTTCGACCGTGCCGATGCCAACGACGACCAGGGCATCGACGCCAACGAGTACAAGTCGCTGCTGCTGGTGCGTCGCGCCGGCGATGCCGCGCCGCCGCTGTCGCGCTTCGACGCCAGCAAGGATGGCAAGCTGCAGTTCCCGGAATACCTGGTGATGGTGCAGGAGCTGGCCCAGCGACCGGCTGCGCCTGCCGCGACGGAAGGCAGCCGATGAGCTTCAAGATCACCGCGGTCTGGAAGAAGGTCACGCCGGAGCTCAAGCAGGAGCTGCGTGAGTTCTGGGAGCGCAACCAGGCACTCGCCACCGGCGAGCAGGCCGACATGCGCGCCGAGCAGGCGGTGTGCATCGGTCGCGACAAGGACGGCAAGATCTGCGCGGTGGGCACCGCGCAGCTGCGCATCCTGCCGCGCCTGCGCCAGCCGACCTATTACTACCGCCAGTTCTTCGACCCGTCCATCCGCGGCCAGCAGCAGACGGTGCCCTTCGCCAAGCGCGTGGTGAAGGCGCTGCAGGAATACAACGCCAAGCTGCCCGAGGCCGAGTCCATCGGCCTGGTGGTCGAGCTGCAGAACAAGATGCTCGCCGGCCGCTACGCTTTGGCGCACCATCCCGAACAGGGGTTCACCTTCATCGGCTATTCGCCGCGCAACTGCCCGATGTTCGTGACCTACTTCGAGGGCGCGACGCTCAAGCCGCCGGCACCGCTGCGCCGCGCGTGAGCCGGCTGCTGCTGGCCCTGCTGCTCGCCCTGGCGCCGCTGGCCGGCGCCAGCGGCTTCGACGAGGTCCACGCCGCCCGTGTCGCCGGTACGATCACCGTCGACGAGCGCGGCGTGGTGACCGAGGTGGCGATCGACCGCAGCAAGCTGGGCGACGAGGTGATGTCGGGCCTCGAGGATCAGGTTCGCGGCTGGCGCTTCGAGCCCGTGCTCGACCAGGGGCAGCCGACCCAGGCCAGGCTCAGGCTGTCCGCGGACCTGCTGGCCTTCCGCCAGCGAGGCACCGAGGGCCTCGCGCTGGCCGTGTCCCGCGCCCGGTTCTCCCTGCAGCCCGCCGCGACGGAAGCCCGGCCCCTTGCCCAGCCGGCCTATCCGCCCGACGCCGCCTCCCAGGGGATTGGCGCCGACGTCACCTTGATGGTGCGCGTGGGCGAGGGCGGGAAGGCCGAGGACGCGGCCGTGGCCAGCCTGATGCTCATGGGCGAGCGGGCGGGCGCGCCCGCTTCCAGGGAGCGCCACGCGGCGCGGTTCGCCCGCTCGGCCACCGAGGTGGCCGGGCGCTGGCAGTATCCCTGGGCCAAGGCCGGCGAGACCATCGAAGTGAATGTGCGCTACACCCCGCCGGGCTTCGACGGCCGGCGCTGGGTGCGTGCCTTCCCCATCGGCGTCGACGCGCCGGACTGGGCCGTGCAGGCGATGTCCGCGGAGACGCCGCCGCGCGCGTCCGTCGCCGGCATGGAAGTATCGAGCGGCGTGCGCCTGCAGACCCGGTTGGGCTCGATCCTGCCGGTGCCATCGGCCGACTGAGCCGCCGCCGCACCGCGCCTGCGCCACGGCAAAAGAAAAGCCGGCCCGAAGGCCGGCTTTCCCTTGCGCGTTGGCCGGGGCCTCAGCGCTTCATCGACTGGAAGAACTCGTCGTTGGACTTGGTGGTCTTCATCTTGTCGAGCAGGAACTCCATGGCCGCCAGCTCGTCCATCGGGTGCAGCAGCTTCCGGAGGATCCAGATCTTCTGCAGCATGTCCGGCTCGATCAGCAGCTCCTCGCGGCGGGTGCCGGAGCGATTGATGTTGATGGCCGGGTAGACGCGCTTCTCGGCGATGCGGCGGTCGAGGTGCACTTCCGAGTTGCCGGTGCCCTTGAACTCTTCGTAGATCACCTCGTCCATCTTCGAGCCGGTGTCGACCAGCGCGGTGGCGATGATGGTCAGGCTGCCGCCTTCCTCGACGTTGCGGGCCGCGCCGAAGAAGCGCTTCGGGCGGTGAAGGGCGTTGGCGTCCACGCCGCCGGTGAGCACCTTGCCCGAGCTCGGCACCACGGTGTTGTAGGCGCGGGCCAGGCGGGTGATCGAGTCGAGCATGATCACCACGTCCTTCTTGTGCTCGACCAGGCGCTTGGCCCGCTCGATCACCATCTCGGCGACCTGCACGTGGCGCGCGGCCGGCTCGTCGAAGGTCGAGGAGATGACCTCGCCGCGCACGGAGCGCTGCATCTCGGTCACTTCCTCGGGGCGCTCGTCGATCAGCAGCACGATCAGGTGCACGTCCGGGTGGTTGTACAGGATGGCCTGGGCCACGTTCTGCATCAGCATGGTCTTGCCGGCCTTGGGCGGCGAGACGATCAGGGCGCGCTGGCCCTTGCCGATCGGCGACATCAGGTCCATCACGCGGCCGGTGATGTCCTCGCTCGAACCGTTGCCGCGCTCAAGGCGGAAGCGCTCGCGCGGGAACAGCGGCGTGAGGTTTTCGAACAGCACCTTGCCCTTCGACGCCTCCGGCGGCTCGCCGTTGATGGTGTCGACGATGTTGAGCGCCACGTAGCGCTCGCCGTCCTTGGGGCTGCGGATGCGGCCGGCGATGTGGTCGCCGGTGCGCAGGTTGAAGCGGCGGATCTGGCTGGGCGAGATGTAGACGTCGTCCGGGCCGGCCAGGTAGCTGGCGTCGTCGCTGCGCAGGAAGCCGTAGCCGTCGGGCAGGATCTCGAGCACGCCGTCGCCGGCCACGCCCTGCGGGTGGCGGGTGAGCACCTTGAGCAGGGCGAAGTTGACGTCCTGCTTGCGCATGCGCGCCACGCCCTCGTGGAGGCCGAGCTTGTCGGCGATCTCCAGCAGCTTGTGCGCGGGCATGCGCTTGAGGTCGTTGAGGCTGTAGGTCGGGAAGTCCGGCGGCAGCTGCGGCAGCGGACGGTCGTTCTGGCCGCCGCCGCCATTGCCGCCATTGCCCTGGTTGCCGGCGCCGTCGTCGTCGTCGCGCGGACGGTCGCGGTCGCGGAAGCGGTCGCGCTTGTCACGGAAGCGGTCGCGGCGGTTGCGCCGGCCCTCGCGCTGGCGATCGCCGCTCTGGCCGCCTTCGTCCTGGCCGCCCTGGGACTGGGGATTGCCGCCGCCCTCGTTGCCGCCACCGCCACCCTCGCCGCCACCGCCGGAGCTTTCAGCGGCGGGCGCGCGTTCGGGGGCCGGGGCCGCGGCAGTTGCCGGGGACTCGGGAGCCTGGGTTTCAGCAGCGGCGCGCGGCTTGCGCGGACGCTTCTCGGCGCTGGCGCCGGAGTCGGTTTCGTTTTCGGACACAGGATTCACCTCGCGAACGCGAGCGTGTGGAGGAAGGGGGTGAGGCGAGACATCGGCGCCCGGGGCGCCCGAATGGCCTTCAAACTAACACCGGCGGGGGCGGCCAGACAAGCCGCCGCCCGCCCGGGCCCCGGCGCGGCCGGGGCAGGGGGCGCTCAAAGCGCCTTGTCGACGAACTGCGCCAGCTGGGCCTTGCCCACGGCGCCGACCTGGGTCGAGTGCACCTTGCCGTCCTTGAACAGCATCAGGGTCGGGATGCCGCGCACGGCGTACTGGCGCGGGGTCTGCGGGTTGTGGTCGATGTTGATCTTCACCACCTTCACCTTGCCGGCGTAGGTGTTGGCCATCTCGTCGACGATGGGGCCGATCATCTTGCAGGGGCCGCACCACTCGGCCCAGAAATCCACCAGCACGGGCGTGTCGGACTTGAGTACCTGGGCCTCGAAGTCGGTGTCACCCACATGAAGCACCTGGTCGCTCATGCGTCAAACTCCTGATTTTCTTGGGGTAGCAGCCGGTCCCGGCCGCCGTTGGGGTAAACTGGGGCGCTTTAAATGACAATTCAACCGCCATCGGCGGCGCCCGCCTGAGGCCAGTTTGCGACCCTCCGGGCCAGCCGCGCAAGCGCAGAGACGCGCATCCAGGGAACACAATGTCCGACAAACCGCTGACTGATATCGCTTTTTCCAACTTCGAGCTGCACCCGGCGCTGCTCTCCGGTCTCGAAAGCGCGGGCTTCACCCGCTGTACGCCCATCCAGGCCCTGACCCTGCCCATCGCCCTGCGCGGCGGCGACGTCGCCGGCCAGGCCCAGACCGGCACCGGCAAGACCCTGGCCTTCCTGGTCGCGCTGATCAACCGGCTGCTCACCCGCCCCGCGCTGGCCGACCGCAAGCCCGAGGACCCGCGCGCGCTCATCCTGGCGCCCACCCGCGAGCTGGCCATCCAGATCCACAAGGACGCGGTGAAGTTCGGCTCCGAGCTCGGCCTGCGCTTCGCGCTGGTGTACGGCGGCGTCGACTACGACAAGCAGCGCGAGCTGCTGCAGCAGGGCGTGGACGTCATCATCGCCACCCCCGGCCGCCTGATCGACTACGTCAAGCAGCACAAGGTCGTCTCCCTGCACGCCTGCGAAGTCTGCGTGCTCGACGAGGCCGATCGCATGTTCGACCTGGGCTTCATCAAGGACATCCGCTTCCTGCTGCGGCGCATGCCGATCCGCACCGAGCGCCAGACCCTGCTCTTCAGCGCCACGCTCAGCCACCGCGTGCTGGAGCTGGCCTACGAGCACATGAACGAGCCCGAGAAGCTGGTCGTCGAGACCGAGACCATCACCGCCGCGCGCGTGCGCCAGAAGGTCTACTTCCCGGCCGACGAAGAGAAGATCCCGCTGCTGATCGGCCTGCTCACCCGCTCCGAGGGCCATCGCACGATGGTCTTCGTCAACACCAAGGTCTGGGTCGAGCGCGTGGCCCGCTCGCTGGAGAAGGCCGGCTTCCGCGTCGGCGTGCTCAGCGGCGACGTGCCGCAGAAGAAGCGCGAGTCCCTGCTGGCGCGCTTCCAGAAGGGCCAGCTCGACATCCTGGTGGCCACCGACGTGGCCGCCCGCGGCCTGCACATCGACGGCGTCTCGCACGTCTACAACTACGACCTGCCCTTCGACGCCGAGGACTACGTGCACCGCATCGGCCGCACCGCGCGCCTGGGCGCCGAGGGCGACGCGATCAGCTTCGCCTGCGAGCGCTACGCCATGTCGCTGCCCGACATCGAGTCCTACATCGAACAGCGCCTGCCGGTCGAGCAGGTCACCCCGGACCTGCTGGTGCCGGTGCCGCGCGCGCCGCGCCCGGTGGTCGAGGGCGAGGACGCCGGCGACAACGAGAGCGTCAGCGCCATCTATCGCGAAGTGCGCGAAGCCAAGGCCGCCGAGGACGAAAAGCGCGGCCGCGGTGGCCGCAGCGGCGGTCGCGACGGAGGGCGCGGCGAGCGCCCGGGTTCGCGTTCCGGCCCGCGCTCCGGCCCGCCGCGCGAGCGCAAGCCGCGCAGCGAATCCGCGCCGGCCGACGCCCAGGCCGAGCTCCCGCTCGAGCGCCCGGCCCAGCGCCCGGCGCCGTCCTCGCCGATGCAGGACGACCCGAACGCGCCGGCCCGCAAGCGCCGCCGTCGTCGCCGCGGCCGTCCGGTGGAGGGCGCCGGTGCCGAGGGCGCCTCGCCGCGCAAGGACGGGGAGGCTCCGCGCAAGGAGGGCGGCCGCCGCAAGCCGGACGCGCCCGCCGCCGCGCCGCAGGAGAACAAGCCCTCGCTCTTCGGCCGCATCAAGGCCGGCCTGAGCAAGCTGGTCAAGCGCAGCCCGCCCGCCAAGCATTGAGGTTTATCCTCGCGCCATGGCCCTGCTGCGCTTCGACAACGTCACCAAGTCCTACCCGGGCACCCCGCCGGCGCTGAGCGAGGTCAGTTTCGCGGTGGAGGAGGGCGAGATGCTCTTCGTCACCGGCCACTCCGGCGCCGGCAAGTCCACCCTGCTGCGCCTGGTGCACCTGTCCGAGCGCCCCAGCCGCGGCACGGTGCTGGTGAACGAGCGCAACCTGGCCAAGGTGCGCGGCCGCAAGGTGCCGCTGCACCGCCGCCAGGTGGGCGTGGTGTTCCAGGACCACCGCCTGCTCACCGACCGCAGCATCTACGACAACGTGGCGCTGCCGCTGCTGATCGCCGGCACGCCCGGTGCCGAGGTCGGCAAGCGCGTGCGCACGGTGCTCGACAAGGTCGGCCTGGGCGGGCGCGAGCGCGCGCTGCCCCTGCAGCTTTCCACCGGCGAGCAGCAGCGCGTGGGCATCGCCCGCGCCATCGTCGCCCAGCCGCAGCTGCTGGTGGCCGACGAGCCCACCGGCAACCTCGATCCGCAGCTGGCGGCCGAGATCATGCAGCTGCTGGCCTCGCTGCCGGCGCTGGGCACCACCGTGATGATCGCCAGCCACGACCTGGCCCTGGTCAAACGCATGCGCCGGCGCGTGCTGGTGCTCGACCACGGCAAGCTGGTGGACGACATCTCGCCCGAGGACCTGGCGGCATGAGCAAGCCCGAAGCCCGCGCCAAACCGGCCGCGGCCGAACGCGTGCGCGCCGGCGGCCTCGGCGGCCGCCTGCGCGCCTGGCGTGAACAGCATCTGTACTCCCTGGTCTCCAGTCTCGGCCGCCTGCTGCAGCGGCCGGTGGCCACGGCGCTCACCGTCGGCGTGATGGCCGTGGCCATCGCCCTGCCGCTGGGCCTGGCGCTGGCGCTGGGCAACCTCGAGCGCTTCTCGGGCAGCGTCAGCGAATCGCGCGAGATCGGCGTGTTCCTCGCGCCGGGCGTCGACGCCGCGCGCGCCGGGGCCCTGGCCGGCGAGCTGGCCCGGCGGCCCGACGTGGCCGGCGTGGCGGTGCGCACGCCCGACGAGGGCCTGGCCGAGTTCAAGGCCATGAGCGACCTGGCCGGCGCGCTCGACGTGCTCGAAGGCAACCCGCTGCCCTTCGTGCTGGTGGTCCAGCCCGCCGGCAGCGACGACGGCAGCGCGCTGGCGGCCTCGCTGCGCGAGCTGCCCGAAGCCGAGGTGGTGCAGCACGACGCCGTCTGGCGCCAGCGCCTGTCGGCCTGGCTGGCCTTCGGCGAGCGCGTGGTGCAGGTCGTGGGCCTGCTGCTGGGCCTGGGCGTGCTGCTGGTGGTGGGCAACACGGTGCGCCTGGACATCGGCGCGCGCAGCGAGGAAATCGCCGTGCTCCAGCACCTGGGCGCCACCGACGGCTTCGTGCGCCGCCCCTTCCTTTATCTCGGCGCCTGGTACGGCCTGGCCGCCGGGCTCGCGGCCCTGGCCCTGCTGGCCGTCGCCGGGCTGGCGCTGCAGGGCCGCCTGACGGCCCTGGTGGCCAGCTACGGCGCGCAATTCGCCCTCGCCGGCCCCGGCTGGCAGGGCACCGGCCTGCTGCTCGCGGGCGCCGCGGCGATGGGGTGGCTGGGCGCGTGGCTCGCAACCGGGCATCATCTACGCCGGACCCGTCCCACGGACGTGTGACATGAACAGCCCTGCTTTCCGAAGCTTCGACACCACCAGCCCGCGCATCATGGTCGTGGACGGCTCCAAGGTCGTGCGCAAGATGATCGAGGGCGTGCTGCGCCAGCAGCTGCCCGGCATGGAGTTCGTCGGCTGCGAGACCGGCGAGGAGGCCAAGGCCGCCCTGCAGGCCGGCGCCGTCAACCTCGTCACCATGGCCCTGCGCCTGCCCGACATGGACGGCCTGGACCTGGCGCGCTACCTGCGCGAGCACACGCCCCAGGCCTACATCCCCATCATCGTGGTCTCGGGCGACGTGCAGGAGCGGCTCGAGAGCCGCTCGATCAGCGACGACGTCACCGACTACTTCGACAAGTCGCTGGGCTTCAATGCGCTGGCGGCCTTCATCAAGGGCTACGTCGCGCCCGAGTCCGAGGCTGGCGGCGAAGTGCTTTACGTCGAGGACAGCCGCGTCGTGGCCATGGCCACGCGCCGCATGCTCGAAAAGCACGGCCTCACCGTCATCCACGCCACCGGCGTCGAGGACGCCATCGCCCACCTCGAGACGGCGAAGGCGCAGGGCAAGGTGCCGGGCCCGGACGTGGTGCTCACCGACGTCTACCTCAAGGGCGAGCTCACCGGCAAAGACCTGCTCAAGTCGATCCGCGACGACTTCGGTTACGCCAAGGGCCTGCTGCCGGTGCTGGTGATGACCGGCGACGCCAACCCGGCCAACCAGAGCGACCTGCTGCGCGCCGGCGCCAACGACCTGGTGCAAAAGCCCATCGAGGAACGCCTGCTGGTGACCAAGCTGCTGTTCCAGCTGCGCGTCGGCCGGCTGCTGCGCGCCAAGCTCGGCAAGTAAGCGGTGTCCGGGGACGGCCGCATCCGGCTCGAGCCGTCGTGGAAGGCGCGCGTCGGCGACTACCTCCAGCGCCCCGACATGCAGGAACTCTCCGCGTTCCTGCGTAAGGAAAAGGCGGCCGGCAAGCGCGTCTTCCCGCCCGGCCCGCGCATCTTCTCGGCGCTCGACGCCACGCCCTTCGACCAGGTCAAGGTGGTCATCCTGGGCCAGGATCCGTACCACGGCGCGGGCCAGGCCCACGGCCTGTGCTTCTCGGTGCTGCCCGGCGTGCCGGTGCCGCCCTCGCTGGGCAACATCTTCAAGGAGATCCAGGCCGACCTGGGCATCGCCCCGCCGGGCCACGGCTGCCTGCTGCCCTGGGCGCAGCGCGGCGTGCTGCTGCTCAACGCCGTGCTGACGGTGGAGGAGGGCCGGGCCGGCTCGCACCAGGGCAAGGGCTGGGAAGGCTTCACCGACGCCATCGTCCAGGCCCTGGACCGCGAGAAGGAGGGCCTGGTCTTCCTGCTCTGGGGCAGCTACGCCCAGGCCAAGGGCAAGCTGGTGGACGCCCGCCGGCACTGCGTGCTGCGCGCCCCGCACCCCTCGCCGCTGTCGGCGCACCGGGGTTTCCTGGGCTGCGGCCACTTCGGCAAGGCCAACCGCTGGCTGCAGGGCGGGGGCCGGGCGCCGGTGGACTGGTCGCTGCCGCCCCGGGCCGAGGTCGAGGCCCTGCTGGCGGATTCCGGCACCAGCCCTTGAACCCGGCCGGGCCACCCCCAGAACAGGGGGAAGCCAGGGGAGTTGGCTGTTCCATTTATGGGATAGACAGGGAACTTTCGGCCTATTTAGCACTCTGACCGGAGTGCTAAACTCCATCTCATGAGCGAGGACCGGATGACCACCAACGCCCTGATCGCCAACAACCTGCCGGTGCCCAGCGCACTGGGCTCGCTGGACGCGTACATCGCCGCGGTCAACCGGGTGCCCGTGCTCTCCGTCGAGGACGAGCAGGCCCTGGCCCGCCGCTACCGCGACGAGGAAGACCTCGATGCCGCCAAGGCCCTGGTCATGTCGCACCTGCGCTTCGTGGTGCACGTGGCCCGCGGCTACCAGGGCTACGGCCTGGGCATGGGCGACCTGATCCAGGAAGGCAACATCGGCCTGATGAAGGCGGTCAAGCGCTTCGACCCCGACCAGGGCGTGCGCCTGGTGTCCTTCGCCGTGCACTGGGTGCGCGCCGAGATGCACGAGTTCATCCTGCGCAACTGGCGCATCGTCAAGGTGGCCACCACCAAGGCGCAGCGCAAGCTGTTCTTCAACCTGCGCAAGAGCAAGAAGCGCCTGGGCTGGATGAACGCCGAGGAAGTGCGCGCGGTGGCCAAGGACCTCAACGTCTCCGAGCGCGAGGTGCTGGAGATGGAATCGCGCCTGAGCGGCCGCGACATCGGCTTCGACGCGCCGGATGATTCCGACGACGACGCGCCGCCCTCGCCGGTGGCCTACCTGCGCGACAGCGGCGACGACCCGGCCCTGGCCTACGAGCGCGCCTCGCACGAGGAAGACCAGCTCGAGCTGCTGCGCGACGGCCTGTCGGGCCTGGACCAGCGTTCGCGCGACGTGCTCAAGCGCCGCTTCCTGGGCGAGCCCAAGGCCACGCTGCAGGAGCTGGCCGACGAGTACGGCGTCTCGGCCGAGCGCATCCGCCAGATCGAGGCCAATGCGCTCAAGAAGATGCGGGCGCTGTTCGCGGCCTGAGCCGCATCGCCATCCCGCTTGCACCGACGGCCCCGCGAGGGGCCGTCGTCGTTCGCGGGGAACTATTTGTGGTCCACCAGCAGGCCGCGCTCGCGGGCGATCTGGGCCAGCTCGCCCGGGTGGCGGGCGCCGAGCTTCTCCATCAGGTTGGCGCGGTGCCGGTAGAGCGTCTTGTCGCTGATGCCCAGCGCCGCGGCCACCACCTTCGGCGGCAGGCCCGATAGCAGGCCGCGCAGGGTTTCGCGCTCGCGCAGCGTGAGCTGGCAGGCCGGGCCGCCCGGGTTGGCCGGGGTGAGGTCGGAGCTGAGCACGCGCTCGCCGGCGAGCACGCGGCGCAGGCCTTCGATCAACTCCTCGGGCGCCACCGCCTTGGTGAAGTAGCCCTGGGCGCCGCGCTCGAGCGCCCGCACCACCAGCGCCGGGTCGTCGTGCATGCTCAGCATCACGCAGCGCAGGCCCCCGACGGCTTCCTGCAGCTGCGCCAGCAGCACCAGGCCGCTGTGCTCGTTGCCCAGGCTCAGGTCCACCAGCGCCAGGTCCGGCTTGTGCAGGCGCGCTGCGGCCACGGCTTCGGCGGGCGTACCGGCCTGCGCGACCACCTCGAAGCCCTCGGCTTCCTCAAGCAGGCGGCGGAAACCCTCCCGCACGACGGCGTGGTCATCGATGAGCAGGACGCGATGCATGCGCGAAGTCTCGCAAACCCGGGCACCGGCCCGGCGAGAAAAATTCCCAGCCGGTGGCCTTGCGGGCCGCTAAGCTTGCCGGTCATGGCAAGCCAGGGGCAACTCGAAGGCCTTCCCGCGCGCTGGCTCGAGGCCCGCGCGACCAGCCCTGCGCGGGTGCTGGCGGTCGGCCTTGCGCTGGCGACCGCCACGGCCCTGCTGCTGATGCCGCTGTCGTTCCTGCAGCGCTACCAGTGGAACCTGGCCACCGGCCTGCTGTTCGTGCTGGCCTGGTGCCTGCCCACGCGCTGGTGGCCCTGGCTCGCCGGCGGCACCATCGCCTCGCGCATCGCCATGGGCGTGGTCATCGGCGAGCGCACCGGTTACCAGGGCGCGTTCCTCGGCTACTGGGCCGACCCGCTGCAGTTCGTGCTGGGCAACGTGCTCGAGCCTTTCCTGGTGATGACCGGCGTATGCCTGCTCAAGGCCTGGAAGGTGCATCCGGGCGTGCGCGTGGGCATGCGCACCGAAGGCAAGGTGCACCTGGCGGCGCTGCTGACCGCGTTCGCGGTGACGGCCAAGGACCTGGCCTACGTGGTCAACGACGGCGTCATCGCCGACGTGAAGTTCGCCGTCGTCATCGGCGGCCAGGCGCTGCGCGGCGACGGCGCCTGGGCTGCGCTGGGCGACTTCGGCGTGCAGCACCTGCTGGGCAACATGATCGGCGTGATCCTGTTCACCCCGCTGGTGCTGTGGATCTTCTCGCCGCGCTATGCCGTGCCGTCCTCGCGGGTCATCGCTTCGGCGTTGGCGGTGATGGCGCCGGCGATGGCGCTGTTCGTGGTGCTGAGCCTGCAGTTCCCCAGCTCCGAGTTCGCCGAACTGCTGCGGCGCCTGCTGGTGGCGGCGATCGCGGCCTTCACCATGTGGCATGGCTGGCGCGGCGCGGTGGTGTCGATGCAGATGCTCACCGCCGCGATCGCGCTGGAGGTGTACCTGGGCATGCCCCTGCTCACGCCGCTGCTGCTGCAGACCTACCTGGTGGTGACCGGCACGATGATGCTGGTGTTCGGTGGTTCGGTGGACGATTACCGGCGCCAGGCCGCCGACCTGCTCAAGGCGCGGCAGCGCGAGCAGCGCCTGCTCGACGAGCTGCAGGACGCCGCGCTGCGCAACCTGCAGCTCGAGGAGAGCGAGCGCCGGCGCCTGGCGCGTGAACTGCACGACGAGTTCGGCCAGAACCTCGCGGCCTTGCAGACCCACCTCAAGCTGGCCGCGCCGCACCTGGCCGAGGGCGGCCGGCTGGGCATCGCCGACCTGCTGCTGGAAATCACCCGCAACATGCAGCGCAACATCGGCCGCGTGCTGGCCGACCTGCGCCCGGCGGGACTCGAGCAGCTGGGCCTGTTCGGCGCGGTCGACCGCGGCGGCATCCGCCGGCTGGCCGAAGACGCCGGCGTGGCGCTGGTGGTCAAGCTCGAGGGCGATGCCCGCCTGCTATCGCAGCTCGACACCACGCACGCCACCGCCATCTACCGCATGGCCCAGGAGGCGGTGACCAACATCGTGCGCCACGCCGATGCGCGCCATGCGCAGATCAAGCTGCGCATCAGCCGGCGCAGGAACGCGCTGTGGGTCTTCCTCGACATCCGCGACGACGGCCTGGGCCGGATCGACCGCATGTTCGCCGGCAACGGCCTGACCGGCATGCGCGACCGCGTGCTCGCGCTCAACGGCGCGCTCTACCTGCACCAGCTCTCGCCGGGCCTGCGCCTGCACCTGATGGTGCGCCAGTCCGACGACGCGCCGCTGACCGGGCGCTGAGGGCCGCGCTCAGTAAAGGTCGGTGGGGTCGACGTCGAGCGACCAGCGCACGCGCCGCGCCGAGCGCATCGCCCGCAGCAGCGGCAGCCATTCGCGCAGCGCCGCGTGCAGCGGCGCGCGCTGGCTGGCGTCGAGCAGCAGCTGGCCGCGGGCGCGGCCGGCGCGCCGCGCCATCGGTGCCGGCATCGGCGAGTTCGCGCGCACGCCTTCGCGCGCCGGGAAGGCCGCGTGCGCCTCGCGCAGGAATTCGTTGACCGCCGCTTCGGTGCCCGCATCGGCGCGCAGCAGCGCCAGGTGCGCATAGGGCGGAAAGGCCGCGGCCTCGCGCTCGGCCAGGGCCAGCGCGGCCACGGCGGGGTAGCCGCCGTTGAGCAGGGTGCCCAGCAGCGGGTGGTCGGGGTGGTGCGTCTGCAGCAGCACCTCGCCCGGCAAGGCGGCGCGACCGGCACGGCCGGCCACCTGGATCAGCAGCTGCGCGAGTTTTTCGCCGGCGCGGAAGTCGGCGCTGAACAGGCCTTCGTCCACGCCCACCACCGCCACCAGCGTTAGCCGCGGCAGGTCGTGGCCCTTGGCCAGGATCTGGGTGCCCACGAGGATGCCCGGTTCGTCGCCCAGCGACGCCAGGTGCTGGCCGAGGGCGTCGCGTCGGCGCGTGGTTTCGCGGTCCACGCGCACCAGGCGCGCCTCGGGGAAGCGCGCCGCCAGCGCGTGTTCGATGCGCTCCGTGCCCGCGCCCTGCGGCTGCAGCGCCAGGCTGGCGCAGTCGGGGCAGGCGTTCGGGGGCGTGGCGCGCGCGCCGCAGTGGTGGCAGATCAGCCGGCGACCGCCGGCGTGCACCGTCATCGCCGCGTCGCAGCGCCGGCAGTGCGCGCTCCAGCCGCAGTCGTGGCAAATGAGCACCGGCGCGTAGCCGCGGCGGTTCTTGAACACCAGCGCCTGTTCGCCGCGCGCCAGGCAGGCGCCGACGGCGTCGAGCAGCTCGGCCGACAGGCCATCGGCCAGCGGGCGCTTGCGCACGTCGACCACGCGCACCCGCGGCGGCGTGGCACCGCCGGCGCGCTGGCCCAGGCGCAGGTGCAGGTAGCGGCCGCAGAGCGCGTTGTGCAGCGACTCGAGCGAGGGCGTGGCGCTGCCGAGGATGACTGGCACGCCGAGCTTGCTGGCGCGCACCAGCGCCAGGTCGCGGGCGTGGTAGCGCACGCCGTCCTGCTGCTTGTAGGAGCCGTCGTGTTCCTCGTCCACCACCAGCAGCCCCGGCTCGACCATGGGACAGAACACCGCCGAACGCGTGCCCACCAGCACGCGTGCGCGCCCCTCGGCCATGTCCACCCAGGCGCGCGCGCGCTCGCCGTCCGAAAGCCCGGAATGGAAGGCCGCGACCGGCACGCCCAGGCGCGCCCGGAAGCGCGCCAGCGCCTGCGGCGTGAGCCCGATCTCCGGCACCAGCACCAGGGCCTGGCGGCCGGCGGCGAGGCAGTCGGCGATGGCCTGCAGGTAGACCTCGGTCTTGCCGCTGCCGGTGACGCCTTCGAGCAGCACCGGCTGGAAGCCCTGCGCCCCGCGCAGCGCGGCCATGGCCCCGGCCTGGGCCGGCGTGGGTTCGGGCGGGCTGGCGACGGGCGGGGCGACGATGGCGGCGGGCTCGAGCAGCACCGGTTCGACCAGGCCCCGCGCAAGCAGGCTGCGCGCCGCCGGGCGCCAGCCCGGAAGCTGCCGGTCGAGCGCGTCCTCGGCCATCGGCTGCACGCCCAGCAGCTGCAGCAGCTCGCGTGGACGTCCGGGACGGCCGGGCGCGGCGGCCACCTCGCGACCCGCGGCCGTGGCCTGCCAGGCCGACTGGCGCGTGTCCGGCAGCGGCTGGCCGGCGCGCAGCAGGCCGGGCAGGGCGGTGGCCAGCACTTCGCCCAGCGGTGCGTGGTAGTAGCCCGCGGCCCAGCGCAGGGTCTCGAGCAGTTCGCCGCGCAGCAGCGGGCTGGCGTCGAGTCGCTCGCGGGCCGGCTTGAGCGAGGCCGGGTCGGCGTCGGCCTGGCCGACCGCCACCACTACCCCGACCATCTCGCCGTCGCCGCGGCCGAAGGGCACCCGCACGCGGCAGCCCACCCAGCCGGCCCCGGGGGCGGGGCCATCGGGGGGCGGCAGGTAGTCGAACTCCCGCGGCAGCGGCACCGGGAGGGCGACGCGCAGCACGGGAACGGGGGTCGGATCCATCGGCGCAGTCTAGCCTGCGACCCGCCGGGGAGGGCTGTGGACAGACTTGCAGTGCATACCTGCCAAATCGATCACAAAGCGCGGCTAAGCTGCTGTTCACCAAAACGAAAACCCCTTATCCACACGACATGTGGATAAGTCTGTGGAAGGGGCTGCGGCCAATACAGCGCACCCCCCGTGAAAACAGCCCCCGGGCCGGGTTGGCGATTTTTTAACCAGCCCGTCATATCCCATGAGAATCAATGACTTGTGCTGTGAGGGTGGCGGCAATGTGGCAGTGGTTTGACGGGCCCGGGGCCCCCGGGGGGTGAATCGTGCCGCTGTGCACAACGTTCCACGCCGGAAGCCGCGCCGCGCTTGACTGAGCGCCTGCCGGGCGAAAGTCAAGCGCTTTTGCGGGCTGTCGGCTGGCTAGAATGGGGGGTGATTTCCGCCTCCCCGAAACACCCTTCTCCTACCCCTTCCCCGGCCCTGTCCGCCTTCCTGCGCGGCATCGAGCGGCGCGCCTACGTGTTCGCCGACCTGCAGTGCGGCGACCCGGCGCGCGCCCTGGCCGCCGTGGAACATGCCATGCGCGCCTTCGCGCCGGTCTCGGCCGTCACCCCGCTCTCGGGCTGGCCGGCCGGGTTCTGGTCGCTCCTGCTGGCCCAGCCGGCGCTGGCGGGTGGCGAAGGCGGTGCACCGGAGCTGGCCAGCCTGGGCAGCGGCCCGCGCGGCGCCCTGCTGCTGCGGCTGGTGGGCGGCCTGGATTTCCCGCATGCCGCCCAGGTGATGGGTGTCGCCGAGGCCACGTATCGCTTCGCCCTGCAGCGCGCGCTGCAGCAGCTGGGCGAGGCGGAGGTCAGCTTCGCCGCGCTGGGGCGGCTGCGCGAACGCCTGCACCGCCAGGTCAAGACCCTGGACGAAACGCGCGTGGCCGAACTGGCCGCGATCCGCGCCCGCGTGCTGGCCGGCGAACCGCTCCCGGTCGAAGCGCCGCCCTCGCCGCCTTCGCCCTGGCCGCGTCGCCTGGCCTGGGCCGCGCTGGTCGCGCTGGCCCTGGCCTTCGCCGCCACTTTCTGGCGGCCGTCGCCGCCGCTGCCGCCGGGCGCGGTGCAGGACCTGCCGCAGGAGGCCGCCGACGCCCCGCCGGCGCCGCCGGCGAGTTCCGACGCCGACACCATCATCCATCCCGACTACGCCGCGCTCGCCGACCCGGACGCCGGGGCGCATGCCGGCGACCTGGACTTCCTGAGCTGGCTGGTCGCCGATGCCGGTTTCGAGGCCGCGCCCGCGCCGCCCGAAAGCACCGCCGAGGCAGTCGTCGCGCCAGCCGAGGGCGCGGCCGGCGCACCGCGCGTCGAACCGGCCGCCGACGACCAGCCGCGCTTCGAAGCGCTGGCCAGCGCCGAACGGCCGCTGCTGGCACCGGTGGCCGCGACCTGGCCGCGGCTCGATCCCGACACCCGCCGGCAACTGGTGGGCCAGGCGCGGCACTGGCTGGCGCTGGACGCGGCCGCGCGCGAAGACCTGCGCGCTCGCCTGCTCGCCTGGGATTCGCAGCCGCCGGCCGAGCGCGCGCGCCGGCGCGGCGCCCTCGCCGCCTGGATGTCGCTGTCGCCGGACGAGCAGGCGCGCGTGGCCGCCGCCGCGGCGGCCTGGAACGCCCTGCCCGGGGAGGAGCGCGACGCCTGGCGCACGCGTTTCGACGAACTGCCCGCCGACCAGCGCGAGCCCTGGTGGCTGGGGCCGGCGCTGGGCGAATGGTTCTCGCCGGTGCAGCCGCTGTTCGCCTACGTGCCGGGTTCGGAGCGCGAGCCGCTGCTGGCGATGCTGCGCGCCTTGCCGCCCGCCGCACGCGAAGACCTGGCCACGCTGGCGCGCCGCCTGCCGGCCGCCGAGCGCGAGCGCCTGCGCCGCGAACTGCTCGAAGCCGCCCCGGCCGAACGCGAGGCGCTGGTGCGCAAACGCCTCGGCCGCTAGTCGCGCGGCGTCACCGTGTTCACATGTTCACCAGGCTCACGAGCAGGTTCAGGGTGGCGCCCAGGCTGATCAGGAACAGGTAGGCGGTGCCCAGCACCCAGTACTTGAGCAGGGTCATGATCCAGCCCTGGCCGTACACCCGCTTCTGCATCAGCAGCAGGTAGGCCGGCATCCAGCAGATCATCGCCACCTCGACCCAGCCGATCGGCCGCGACAGCCAGGGCAGGCCGGCGGTCCAGGCCGCCAGCGCATCCAGCGCCAGCACCACCAGCAGGGCCGCGCACAGGAAGGCGTGGCTGTGCAGCGCGACGATCAGGTGCTCCATGTACAGGCGGCGCTTGAACACGTACATCAGCTTGAGGAAGGCCGCGAACAGCGGCAGCAGCACGAACAGCGAGGTCGGCACCGTCGAGAGGAAGGCGTCCTTGAGCAGGTTCGGGTCGCCCTGGATGCGCTTGGCGTTTTCATTGGCCTTGCCGGCCTGGCGATTGAGCCAGGCATTGCCGCCCTCGCCGATCCAGCCGATGTGCAGCGGGTTGTCCACCGGATGCCAGGGCCGGCCGTTGAAACTCATCGAGCCATCGGTGGGCAACTCGGGCGGCACCGGCACCTCGCGGCCTTCCGCCGTGGCCTGCTCGATCTCGCGGATGCGGCGCGCGGCCTCGGCGGCGATGGACTTCTCGGCCACGTCCAGGCCGACGCCCACGCCGAAATCCACGCCGGGGATGTCGGTGGTTTGCCCGCGCGCTTCCTTCAGCGCTTCCAGCGCCTCGTCGCGCAGGCGCTCGACCTCGGCGACGCTGGTGGCCCGGCGGATGCCGCCGGTGCTGCGGTCCTCGCGCATCTGCTCCGTGCCCACCTGCACCTTCGGTGCCTCGCCGTCGTCGTCTTCGTCGAAGTTGAAGCTCAGCTGCGCGGCGAAGAAGGCGAAAAGGCTCAGGAATACGAACAGCCGCACCGGGCTGACGTAGCGCACGCGCCGGCCGGCGAAATACTCGGTGCTCAGGAAGCCGGGCCGGAACATCAGCGGCCCGAGCGTGCGCAGGATGCGCGAGTCGAGCTCGAACACCGAGTCCATGAAGTCGCCGATGATCGAACCGAAGTGCCGCACCAGGCCCTTGGTCGGCTGGCCGCAGGCGTAGCAGTGTTCACCGAGCAGGAGTTCGCCGCAGTTCTGGCAGCGCCGGGCCTCGGTTTCGGGCGCGGCGGGCGGGGTGGCGGTGTCGCTCATCACGGGCTCCTGCGTGGCTGCGGCTAATATAGCCGGCCCTTCACGCCATCGATGCCATGAGCCGCTCGGAAATCCGCGCCGCCCGCCTGCTGCGGGAAATGCGGGTCAGCTTCGTGCTGGCCCTGCCGCTGGTCCTGAGCCAGCTCTCGTCGATGGGCATGAACATCGTCGACACCCTGCTCGCCGGCCGCCACGGCCCGGTGACGCTGGCGGCCGTGGGCGTGGGCAGCGCGATCTGGTCGGTGGTGATCCTGGTCAGCATCGGCGTGCTGATGGCCGTGCCGCCGACGGTCTCGCAGCTCAACGGCGCCGGCCGCCGCGGTGAAATCGGCCCGGTGTTCCGCCAGGCCCTGTGGCTGGCGCTGGCGCTGGGCGTGGCGCTGGTGTTCGTGGTGCGCGCCGGCGCACTGGCGCTGGGGCCGATGGGCATCACCCCCGAGGCGCGGCCCGAGGCCGTGGCCTTCCTGCGCGCCATCAGCTGGGGCGCGCCCGGCCTGGCCCTGTTCTTCTGCCTGCGCAACCTCAGCGAAGGCGTGGCCTGGACGGTGCCCTCGATGGTGGTGGGCGCCGTCGGCCTGGCCTTGCTGGCGCCGCTCGGCTACGGCCTGATGTTCGGCGCCGGCCTGGGCGCGGCGGGCCTGGGTTATGCGGTGGCCATCGTGCTGTGGTGCCAGGCGGCCAGCATGGCCACCTACCTGTGGCGCGCGCGCCGCTTCGCCGACCTGCGCCTGTTCGAGCGTTTCGAGGGCCCGCGCTGGCCGCCGATCCGCGCGCTGCTGCGCCTGGGCCTGCCGATGGGCGTCTCGGTGTTCATGGAGGGCAGCCTGTTCGTGGCCACCGCGCTGCTGATCGGCACCCTGGGCACCACCCAGATGGCCGCGCACCAGATCGCCATCCTCATCGCCAGCCTGTGCTTCATGGTGCCCCTGGGCGTGGCCATGGCCACCACGGTGCGCGTGGGCCATGCCGTGGGCGCCGGCGACCTGTCGGGCGTGCGCTGGGCCGCCGGCGCCGGCTACGCGCTGGCGATGCTGGCCCAGACCGCCTCGGCCGTGCTGCTGGTGACGAGCGCGGCCTGGCTCGCGGCCCTGTTCACCGCCGACCCGGCCGTGATCGCCCTCGCCAGCCTGCTGATGGCCTACGCGGCCGTGTTCCAGTACCCCGACGGCCTTCAGGCCCTGTCGGCCGGCGCGCTTCGCGGCATGAAGGACACCCGCGTGCCCATGGTGATCACCGTGCTCGCCTACTGGGGCCTGGGCCTGCCGCTCGGCGCCTGGCTGGGCCTGGCCAGGGGCCAGGGCGCGCCGGGCCTGTGGACCGGCCTGATCCTCGGCCTCGCCGTGGCGGCCAGCCTGCTGGGCTGGCGCTTCTGGCGGCTTTCACGCCGGCCCCTGCCGGCGGTCTCCGTGACCTGACGCCCATGCGGGCTTCACCCCGGCTGGGTATCCTGTGCCCAGTATCCTCGGGAGTTGACCCATGTCGCAGTCTCAGGCCGGTCCCATCCGGCGGTTCTTCGTCGGAATCTGGAACGCCATCAATTTCGTCCGGCGTCTGGTGCTCAACCTGGTGTTCCTGGGGCTGTTGTTCCTGGTGCTGCTGTTCCCGTTCGTGATGGTCGCGCTGTCCTCCGGCGCCAAGCCGGTGGCCGAGAAGAGCGCACTGGTCATCAACCTCGGTGGCGCACTGGTCGAGCAGTACAGCGCCCACCCGGTCGACCGCGTGCTCAACCAGGCCATGGGCCAGGGCCAGATGGAGGTGCAGCTGCGCGACGTGCTGCGCGCCATCGAAGCCGCCAAGGACGACAAGCGCATCGACCGCATCGTGCTGGTCACCGACGGCCTGCAGTACGCCGGCTACGCCGCGCTGCGCGACGTCGCCGTGGCGCTGCGCGACTTCCGCGCCTCGGGCAAGCAGATCGTCGCCTTCGGCAACGGCATGGACCAGAAGGGCTACTACCTGGCCGCGCAGGCCGACGAGGTGTACATCGACCCGGAGGGCGCGGTGATCCTCGAGGGCATCGGCCGCTACCGCATGTATTACCGCGAAGGCCTGCAGGACAAGCTCGGCGTGGACGTGCACCTGTTCAAGGTGGGCGAGTACAAGTCGGCCGCCGAGCCCTTCATCCTCGACGCGGCCTCGCCCGAGGCGCGCGAGGCCGACCTGTACTGGATGACCGACGTCTGGAACCGCTTCGTCGACGACATCGCCAAGGCCCGCGGCCTCGAGCGCAGCGCGCTCGACGCGATGATCAACGAACTGCCCCAGCGCGTGCAGGCCGCCGGCGGCGACCTGGGCCAGCTGGCCGTGGACGAGAAGCTGGTGGACGGCCTCAAGACCAGCCACGAGCTCGAGCAGATGCTCATCGAGCGCGGCGCGCTCGACGAGGAGGAGAAGACCTTCCGCCAGGTCGACATGCGCGCCTACCTGGCGCAGATGCGCCTGCCGAACCTGTCGATGGACAAGCGCCCGCAGGTGGCGGTGGTGGTCGCCCAGGGCGAGATCACCGACGGCCAGCAGCCGCCGGGCACGGTGGGCGGCGAGTCCACCTCGGCCCTGCTGCGCGAAGCGCGCGAGGACGAGAACGTCAAGGCGGTGCTGCTGCGCGTCGATTCGCCCGGCGGCGGTGTGTTCCCGTCCGAGCAGATCCGCCGCGAGGTCGAGCTCACCCGCGCCGCCGGCAAGCCGGTGGTGGTGTCGATGGGCAACGTGGCGGCCTCGGGCGGCTACTGGATTTCGATGAACGCCGACGCGATCTACGCCGACGAGTCGACCATCACCGGCTCGATCGGCATCTTCGGCCTGTTCATGACCGGCCCGCGCGTGCTCGACAAGCTCGGCGTGAACACGGACGGCGTCGGCACGACGCCGCTCGCCGGCGCCTTCGACCCGACCCGTCCGCTCGACCCGAACGTGGGCGTGATCATCCAGTCGGTGATCGAAAAGGGTTATGCCGACTTCATCGGCAAGGTCGCCGACGCCCGCGAGAGCACGCCCGAGCAGATCGACGTGCACGCCCGCGGCCGCGTCTGGTCGGGCGCGCAGGCCAAGGAGCGCGGCCTGGTGGACGAGCTGGGCGGCTTCCGCGACGCCCTGCAGGCGGCCGCCGGCCGCGCCGGCCTCGAGGAAGGCAAGTACCGCGTGCGCTATGTCGAGCGCGCGCTCACGCCCTTCGAGCAGTTCCTGGTCGATGTCGGCGGCCAGGCCCGCTACCAGTCGGTGCTGCGCCTGCTGGCGCCGTCGATGCCGGGCCTGGACCGCGCCACCGTGCAGCAGGTGGAGAAGGAACTGCGCTGGCTCGACGACAAGGCCGCCACGCCCTACCGCGCGGTCGCGCACTGCCTCTGCGACTTCTGACCGCAGCCACCGGCAGCACACCCTGGACGCCCGGGCTTGCCCGGGCGTCCTCGTTTCAGCCGCCGGCGTCCTCGAGCGCCTGGTCGCGCTCGGCGTTGCGCTCGGACTGCGCGTCCTCGACGGCGCGCGCCTTGTCGAGCGGCTCCTGGATGGCCTCGCGCAGTTGCGTGTGCTGGCCGCCGGACGGCGCGGCCGCCTGCGGTTCGGGCGGGTCGGCCTCGGGCGTGGGCGGCGGGTCGCTGCAGGCGGCGAGGGCGAGGCAGGCCAGCAGGGGCGGCAGTAATTTCATCGCGGCGTGCTCCGTGGCTTGGGCGAGGGCTATCCTACGCCCAGGCGAGAGGAGGATGGCCATGGGCACGAACCGCTGGCGGCTGGACGGACAGGTGGCGCTGGTGACCGGCGCGAGCGTGGGCATCGGCCGGGCGATCGCCGCCGAGCTGCTGGGCCTGGGCGCCGACGTGATGCTGGTGGCCCGCGACCAGGGCCAGCTCGACACCACCCGCGACGAGCTGCAGGACGAATTCCCCGACGCCGAGGTGCTGGCCTTCGCCGCCGACGTGTCCGACGGCGAGCAGCGCCGCGAGGTCTTCGACTGGGTCGAGGACCTGGGCACCGGCCTGCACGTCCTGGTCAACAACGCCGGCACCAACGACAGCAAGCCGACCATGGACTACGCCGACGACGAGTGGCGCGCCATCTTCGAGACCAACCTGTTCTCGGCCTTCGAGCTCAGCCGCTTCGCCTTCCCGCTGCTGAGCGAACACGCCGCCTCGAGCATCGTCAACGTGGGCTCGGTCTCGGGCCTGACCCACGTGCGCACGGGCTCGCCCTACGGCATGAGCAAGGCGGCGCTGCACCAGCTGACGAAAAACCTGGCCTGCGAATGGGCCGAGGACGGCGTGCGCGTGAACGCGGTGGCGCCCTGGTACATCCGCACCCGCCGCACCTCGGGCAAGCTCGCCAATCCCGACTACCTCGACGAGGTGCTCGACCGCACGCCGATGGGCCGCATCGGCGAACCCGAGGAAGTCGCCGCCGCCGTCGCCTTCCTCTGCCTGCCCGCCGCCAGCTACATCACCGGCGAAACCCTCGCCGTCGACGGCGGCTTCCTCCGCTACGGCTTCTGACCCTGCCCGCCCCCTGTAGGAGCGCCTTCAGGCGCGAAAAGATTCGCGCCTGAAGGCGCTTGTGTCTGGCTTTTGCCCTAGGGTTTGGGGTGAGAGCGGGGTGCGGGACGCCGCTGTTGCGCAGTGCTCGAAAGC
>NZ_MEDO01000009.1 GCF_001724815.1 Arenimonas sp. SCN 70-307
ACCCGATCCCATCCCGAACTCGGAAGTGAAACGCAGCTGCGCCAATGGTAGTGTGGCCTAAGCCATGCAAGAGTAGGTCATCGCCAGGGGCTTTACCCCGAAAGCCCGGTCCCGAAAGGACCGGGCTTTCTCTTTTCCGGCGCGGCCCGTGGGCTTCGCGGGGCCAGCGAAAAAATCCGGCCAAATTCACTGGATTTCACGCTTCCGGCCCTTGAGAAGCAGCCACACGCCCGCGTATAATTTTGGCCCCACGCCCGGGGGCTGTCCTCCAGGCATTCAGGATTCACCCGTGTCCCGATCCCCAGTAGCCGGTCCCCGGCTGGCGCGAAAAACCGTGCTGGCTCAGCTGGTTACGGGGCTGGTTGTGGCAGGCGCCGCCGGACTGCTGTCCGGTCCGAAGGCCGCCGCTGCAGCCGCCCTGGGCGCGGTCGCCATCGTGCTTGGCTCGCTGCTGTTGGCGCGGGCGCTGGTCGGCGGCGGAGTCCAGTCGGCAACCGGTGCCCTCGGGCGGCTGGTGCTGGGGATGGTTGGCAAGTGGGTGCTGGTCGCCGTGGTTTTCACGCTGGCGATAGGCATCTGGAAGCTGCCGGTGCTCGCGCTGATCGCGGGCCTGGTGGCGGCAGTCGTCGCCTCGGTGGTGGCGGCCGCCAGGTCGAATTGAACAATTCCTAGGTTGGACACGATGGCCAGCGAAGCCGAACTCACCCCGACGAGCTACATCCAGCACCACCTCAAGAACCTCACCATCACGGTGGACGACAGCAGTGTCTTCTGGCAGCTGCACCTCGACACCCTGCTGATGGCGGTCTCGCTGGGCGTGCTGATGGTGTTCGCCTTCTGGCTGGCCACCCGCAAGGCCACCTCCGGCGTGCCGGGCAAGTGGCAGGCCTTCGTCGAGATCGTGCTCGAGTTCGTCGACCAGCAGGCGCGCGACGCCTACCCGGGCCGCAGCAAGCTCGTCACCCCGATCGCCATCACCCTGTTCTGCTGGATCCTGATGATGAACTTCATCAAGATGATCCCGGCCGACTTCTTCGCCATCCCGCTGCACGCCCTGGGCGTGGAGTACTGGAAGCCCGTCCCGACCGCCGACGTCAACGCCACGCTCGGCATGTCGATCAGCGTGTTCTTCCTGATGATCTTCTTCGCGCTGCGTGCCAAGGGCCTGGGCGGCTTCGTCCATGAGTTCCTCACCGCGCCGTTCGGCCCGTGGATGTTCCCGTTCAACATCCTGCTCAACATCGTCGAGCTCGTCAGCAAGCCGGTTTCGCTGGCCATGCGCCTGTTCGGCAACATGTACGGCGGCGAGATCGTGTTCCTCCTGATCTGGGTGCTCGGCGGCGTGGGTATCGCCGGCGCCATCGCGGCAGGCGTGTTCGGCCTCGGCTGGATGCTGTTCCACCTGCTCGTGATCCCGCTGCAGGCCTTCATCTTCATGATGCTCTCGATCGTCTACCTGAGCCTCATGGAAGAGCACCACTAAACCGTTCCACCCTTCATTCCTTTCCACCAGTAAATCCGCTCGGAGAATCACCATGGAAGCTCTCGCCCTTCTCGCCCAGGTTCAGGCCTCGACCATCCTGGCCATCGGCATCATGATCGGTCTCGCCGCCCTCGGCGCCGGCCTGGGCCTGGCCATCATGGCCGGCAAGTTCCTCGAGTCGGCCGCCCGCCAGCCGGAGCTGATCCCGGTCCTGCAGGTCCGCATGTTCATCACCGCCGGCCTGATCGACGCCGCGTTCATCATCACCGTCGCCGTCGGCCTGATGTTCGCCTTCGCGAACCCGCTGGTCGGCGAGTTCGTGTCGCGCCTGGGCTGATCGCCCGCCAGGGCCCGGCTGGCAACCGCCAGCCGGGTTGGATCGCACCGGCCCCCTCGGGGGCCGCGCAAGCCACCGGATAGAGCGACGTCATGAACATCAATTTCACCTTGATCGCCCAGGCACTGGCCTTCGCGGGCCTGATCTGGATCATCGCGACCAAGATCTGGCCGCCGCTGCTCGCTGCCATCGAGGAGCGCCAGCAGAAGATCGCCGACGGCCTGGCCGCCGCCGATCGTTCCAAGCGCGACCTGGCCCAGGCCGAAGAGAAGGTCAACGAGGTCCTGCGCGAAGCCCGCGCCAAGGCCAACGAGATCATCGCCCAGGCCGAAGCCCGCCGCGCCCAGATCATCGACCAGGCCAAGGAAGAAGCCGTGGTGGAAGCCAAGCGCATCCGCCTGCAGGCCGACGCCGAGATCGACGCCGCCGCCACCCGTGCCAAGGAAGAGCTGCGCCGCCAGGTCGCCGCCCTCGCCGTGGCCGGTGCCGAGCGCCTGATCCGCAAGGAGATCGACGGCAACGCCCACAAGGCGCTGCTCGACGAGCTCGCCGCCGACATCTGACGCAGGCCACGCCATGAGCCAAGCCATCACCCTCGCCCGCCCGTACGCCCGCGCCGCCTTCCAGCTGGCGCAGTCGCACGGCGCGCTGCCCAAGTGGTCGAACCTGCTCGGCTTCGCCGCGCAGGTCGCCGCGCGCCCGGACGTCCAGGCGCTGGTCGGCCACCCGAAGGTGGAGTCGGCGCAGCTGGCCGCCATCGTGCAGCCGCCCGGCGACGTCGACCCGGCCTTCCAGCGCTTCATCGCGCTGCTGGCCGACAACGGCCGCCTGTCGCTGCTGCCCGAGGTCGCCGGCCTGTATGACCAGCTGCGCGCCGATGCCGAGCGCGTGGTCAAGGCCAAGGTCACCTCGGCCGTGCCGCTGGAGGGCGATGCGCTCGAGCGCATCAAGGCGTCGCTCAAGCGCCGCTTCGGGCGCGAGGTCGAGCTGGCCACCGAGGTCGACCCGGCCCTGATCGGCGGTGCCGTCGTCGACGCCGGCGACCTGGTCATCGATGGATCGATCCGCACCAAGCTGGCGCGCCTCGGGGCGGCGCTGGCGAACTGAATCCGTTTTTCCTTTGAACCAAGCGCCGGCCCCGGCCGGACGACCCAGGGACATACCCATGCAGACGCTCAACCCGTCCGAAATCAGTGAACTGATCAAGGCCCGCATCGAATCGGTCGCCCTGTCGGCCGAGGCCCGCAACGAAGGCACCGTCACCTCCGTGTCCGACGGCATCGTGCGCATCCACGGCCTGGCCGACGTGATGCAGGGCGAGATGATCGAGCTGCCGAACGCGACCTTCGCGCTGGCGCTGAACCTCGAGCGCGACTCGGTCGGCGCCGTGGTGCTGGGTGACTACGAGCACCTGCGCGAAGGCGACGCCGCCAAGACCACCGGCCGCATCCTCGAAGTGCCGGTCGGCCCCGAGCTGCTGGGCCGCGTCGTCAACGCCCTGGGCGAGCCGATCGACGGCAAGGGTGCGCTGAACGCCAAGCTGACCTCGCCGGTCGAGCGCGTGGCCCCGGGCGTCATCTGGCGCCAGTCGGTGGCCCAGCCCGTGCAGACCGGCTACAAGTCGGTCGACAGCATGATCCCGATCGGCCGCGGCCAGCGCGAGCTGGTGATCGGCGACCGCCAGACCGGCAAGACCGCCCTGGCCATCGACGCGATCATCAACCAGAAGGGCTCTGGCATTAAGTGCGTCTACGTCGCCATCGGCCAGAAGAACTCCACCATCGCCAACATCGTGCGCAAGCTCGAAGAGAACGGCGCCATGGCCTACACCACCGTCGTGGCGGCCTCGGCCTCCGAGTCGGCGGCAATGCAGTACATCGCCCCGTACGCCGGTTGCGCCATGGGTGAGTACTTCATGGACCGCGGCCAGGACGCCCTGATCGTGTACGACGACCTGTCCAAGCAGGCCGTCGCCTACCGCCAGATCTCGCTGCTGCTGCGCCGCCCGCCGGGCCGCGAAGCCTACCCGGGCGACGTGTTCTACCTGCACTCGCGCCTGCTCGAGCGCGCGGCCCGCGTCTCGGCCGAGTACGTCGAGAAGTTCACCAACGGCGAAGTGAAGGGCCAGACCGGCTCGCTCACCGCGCTGCCGATCATCGAGACCCAGGCCGGCGACGTGTCCGCGTTCGTGCCGACCAACGTGATCTCGATCACCGACGGCCAGATCTTCCTCGAGACCGACCTGTTCAACGCCGGCATCCGCCCGGCCGTGAACGCCGGCATCTCTGCGGCCCAGACCACCATCATGAAGAAGCTCTCGGGCGGCATCCGCATCTCGCTCGCGCAGTACCGCGAGCTGGCGGCGTTCGCCCAGTTCGCCTCGGACCTCGACGAAGCCACCCGCAAGCAGCTCGAGCGCGGCCAGCGCGTCACCGAGCTGATGAAGCAGAAGCAGTACGCGCCGATGTCGATCGCCCAGATGGCGCTGTCGATCTACGCCGTCAACGAGGGCTACCTCGACGACCTGCCGCTGAACAAGGTCCTGGCCTTCGAAGCCGGCCTGCACGCCCACATGGCCAACACCCAGGGCGCGCTGGAGAAGAAGATCGTCGAGACCGGCGCCTGGGACAAGGACATCGAGGCGGTGTTCAAGCAGCTGATCACCGAGTTCAAGGCGACCGGCAGCTGGTGATCGTTGTTGGCGGGCCTCCCGGCCCGCCCTTCAGCAGCGATCGGGCCTGAAGGCCCTCCAACAGGAAGCTAAGGAAGAAACATGGCAGGCGGCAGGGAAATCAAGACCAAGATCAAGAGCGTGCAGAACACCCGCAAGGTGACGCGCGCGCTCGAGATGGTCTCGGCGTCGAAGATCCGCAAGGCCCAGGACCGCATGAAGGCGTCGCGTCCGTACGCGCGCCTGATGCGCCAGGTCATCGGCCACATCGCCCAGGCCAACACCGAGTACGTGCACCCGTTCATGGCCAAGCGCGAGCAGGTCAAGCGCGTGGGCTACGTCATCGTGTCCACCGACCGCGGCCTCTGCGGCGGCCTGAACTCGCAGATGTTCCGCCGCATCCTGGCCGACATGCGCGGCTGGCAGGAGAAGGGCGCCGAGGTCGACGTGGTGTGCATCGGCCAGAAGGCGTCGGTGTTCTTCCGCCGCCTGAAGGTCAACATGGTCGGTTCGGTCACGCACCTGGGCGAGAAGCCCGAGCTGACCGCGCTGGTGGGCGTCATCAAGGTCATGCTCGACGGCTACGCCGCGGGCAGCCTCGACCGCGTCTTCCTTTGCTACAACGACTTCGTCAACACCATGGTCCAGCGCTACACGCAGGACCAGCTGCTGCCGCTGCCGGCTCCCGAGAAGCTCGAGAGCAAGCACGACTGGGACTACCTGTACGAACCCGACGCGGCCACCGTGCTCGACCAGGTGATGACCCGCTACGTCGAGTCGCTGGTTTACCAGGCCGTGCTCGAGAACCTCGCCTCCGAGCACGCGGCGCGCATGGTGGCCATGAAGGCGGCCTCCGACAACGCGACCAAGCTGATCGGCACGCTGAACCTGATCTACAACAAGGCGCGCCAGGCGGCGATCACCCAGGAAATCTCCGAAATCGTCGGCGGCGCCGCGGCCGTTTAACCAAAGAAACTACGGGCGCGGCACAGGCCGCTCCCAAAAGCATCGCATCCCAGAGGAAACAGCAATGAGCCAGGGCAAGGTTGTTCAGATCATCGGCGCCGTCGTCGACGTCGAGTTCCCGCGCGCCGACGTGCCGAAGGTGTACGACGCGCTGAAGGTCGAAGGCACCGAGATCACCCTCGAGGTGCAGCAGCAGCTGGGCGACGGCGTCGTGCGCACCATCGCGCTCGGCTCGACCGACGGCCTCAAGCGCAACCTGGTCGCCGTCAACACCGGCAAGGCCATCTCCGTGCCGGTCGGCAAGGAAACCCTGGGCCGCATCATGGACGTGCTCGGCCGCCCGATCGACGAGGCCGGCCCGGTCGCCACCAAGGACCAGTGGGAAATCCACCGCGCCGCCCCGTCCTACGAGGACCAGAGCTCGGCCAACGAGCTGCTCGAGACCGGCATCAAGGTCATCGACCTGATGTGCCCGTTCGCCAAGGGCGGCAAGGTCGGCCTGTTCGGCGGCGCCGGCGTGGGCAAGACCGTGAACATGATGGAGCTCATCAACAACATCGCCAAGCAGCACGCGGGCCTGTCGGTGTTCGCCGGCGTGGGCGAGCGTACCCGCGAGGGCAACGACTTCTACCACGAGATGAAGGACTCCAACGTCCTCGACAAGGTGGCGATGGTGTACGGCCAGATGAACGAGCCGCCGGGCAACCGCCTGCGCGTCGCGCTGACGGGCCTGACCATGGCCGAGTACTTCCGCGACGACATCGACCCGGCCACCGGCAAGGGCCGCGACATCCTGTTCTTCGTCGACAACATCTACCGCTACACCCTGGCCGGTACCGAAGTGTCGGCGCTGCTGGGCCGCATGCCGTCGGCCGTGGGTTACCAGCCGACCCTGGCCGAGGAAATGGGCGTGCTGCAGGAGCGCATCACCTCGACCAAGACCGGCTCGATCACCTCGATCCAGGCCGTGTACGTGCCCGCCGACGACCTGACCGACCCGTCGCCCGCCACCACCTTCGCCCACCTCGACGCCACCGTCGTGCTGAGCCGCAACATCGCCTCGCTGGGCATCTACCCGGCCGTCGACCCGCTCGACTCGACCTCGCGCCAGCTCGACCCGAACGTCATCGGCAACGAGCACTACGACACCGCGCGCAAGGTGCAGGCCACGCTCCAGAAGTACAAGGAGCTCAAGGACATCATCGCCATCCTCGGCATGGACGAGCTGAGCGAAGAGGACAAGCAGGTCGTGGCGCGCGCCCGCAAGGCCGAGCGCTTCTTCTCGCAGCCCTTCCACGTGGCCGAAGTGTTCACCGGCTCGCCGGGCAAGTACGTCACGCTCAAGGAGACCATCCGCGGCTTCCGCATGATCGTCGACGGCGAGTGCGACCACCTGCCGGAGCAGGCCTTCTACATGGTCGGCGGCATCGACGAGGCCTTCGAGAAGGCCAAGAAGATGGGTGTTGCTGCCTAAGCAGCCCCTTTAGGAGTTGAGCATGGCATCCACCATCCGTTGCGACATCGTCAGCGCCGAGGAAGAGATCTTCCGCGGCGACGTGCAGATGGTCGTCGCCACCGGCGAGCTGGGCGAGCTGGGCATCGCGCCCAAGCACGCCCCGCTCATCACCCGGCTCAAGCCGGGCCAGGTGCGCGTGATCCTCGCCAATGGCGACGAGCAGTTCTTCTACGTCTCGGGCGGCATCCTCGAGGTGCAGCCGCAGGTGGTGACGGTGCTCACCGACACCGCCATCCGCGCCGCCGACCTCGACGAGGCCCGCGCCAAGGAAGCCAAGGCCGAGGCCGAGCGCATCCTGGCCAACCGCGGCGAGGCGATGGAGATCGCCGAGGCCCAGGCCAAGCTGGCCGAGGCCCTGGCCCAGCTGCAGGCCCTCGAGCGCCTGCGCAAGAACCTCAAGCACTGAAGGCGGCCCCCGCCGCCCGATGCGACAACGCCGGCCCCGTGCCGGCGTTGTCGTTTCCGGGGGCGAAAATCCCGGCTGGCGGCAGCCGCCGGGCGGGCCGATACTAGCCGCCACGGAGGACCCCGATGAGCCAGGCACTGCACGTTGTCATCCTCGCCGCCGGCGAGGGCAAGCGGATGAAGTCGCGCACCCCCAAGGTGCTGCAGCGCATCGCCGGTCGCCCCATGCTGGGCCACGTCATCGCCACCGCGCGCGAGCTGGGCGCCGCCGGCATCCACATCGTCTTTGGCCACGGCGGCGACCAGGTGCGCGCCGCCTTCGCCGGCGAAGCCGACCTCAACTGGGCCGAGCAGGCGCGCCAGCTGGGCACCGGCCACGCCGTGCAGCAGGCCATGCCGGCCGTGCCGGAGAACGCCCGCGTCCTGGTGCTCTACGCCGACGTGCCGCTGATCACCGCCGACACCCTGCGTGCACTGCTCGAGGCCGCGCGCGAGCGGCCCGCCGTGCTCAGCGAGCAGATGGCCGACCCGACCGGCTACGGCCGCATCCTGCTCGACGGCAACGGCAACGTGCAGGCCATCGTCGAGCACAAGGACGCCGACGAGGCGCAGCGCAAGGTGAAGCTGGTGAACACCGGCGTCATCGCCGCGCCCGCCGCCGACCTGCGCCGCTGGCTGGGCCAGCTGCGCAACGACAATGCGCAGGGCGAGTTCTACCTCACCGACATCTTCGCCATGGCCCGCGCCGACGGCCGCGCCGCCGCGCAAACGCCTTGCCGCGTGCCGGGCGAGGCCGAGGGCGCCAATGATCCGGTGCAGCTCGCGCGGCTCGAGCGCGCCTTCCAGCTGCGCGCCGCCGAGGCGCTGATGCGCGCCGGCGTGCGCCTGGCCGATCCTTCGCGTTTCGACCTGCGCGGCAGCGTCGAGGCCGGCACCGACGTGGAGATCGACGCCAACGTCGTGCTCGAGGGCCGCGTGGTGCTGGGCGACGGCGTGCGCATCGGCCCCTTCTGCCGGCTGCGCGATGTCGAGCTCGGCGCCGGCACCGTGGTGCAGGCGCACTGCGACCTCGAGGGCGTGGTCGCCGCGCCGGGCTGCACGATGGGCCCGTTCGCGCGCCTGCGCCCCGGCACCGAGCTGGGCGAGGGCGTGCACGTGGGCAACTTCGTCGAGATCAAGAAGTCGAGCCTGGGCGAGGGCAGCAAGGCCAACCACCTGAGCTACCTCGGCGATGCGCTGGTCGGCAGCCGCGTGAACATCGGCGCCGGCACCATCACCTGCAACTACGACGGCGTGAACAAGTCCACCACCACCATCGGCGACGGTGCCTTCATCGGCTCGAACAGCTCGCTGGTGGCGCCGGTGGAGATCGGCGAAGGCGCCACCATCGGCGCCGGCAGCGTGATCACCAAGGACGCGCCGGCGGACAAGCTCACCGTTGCGCGCGGGCGCCAGGTGACGCTCGACGGCTGGCAGCGCCCGAAGAAGAAGTAAGGCAGGGGACGGAGGTAATTTTCGGGGGGAAGTAGGCGGCGAGAATCGCCGCGAACAACGCCCGGAAATTACCTCCGTCCCCTCACTCCGACACCGGCAGCACCAGCGACACCTGCAGGCCGCCCCCCTCGCGGTTGGCCAGGCCAATGCGCCCGCCGTGCGCCTCGGCGATCTCGCGGGCCAGCGCCAGGCCCAGGCCCGTACCGCTGCGCTTGGTCGAATAGAAGGGCACCAGCGCATTCGCCAGCACCGCCTCGCTCATGCCGGTGCCGCGGTCGAGCACGTCGATGCGCAGCAGGCCCGGGCTGCGCCGCACGCGCAGCACCACTTCCTCCGGCGACGAGCCGGATTCGTGCGCGTTCTTGATCAGGTTCAGCAGCGCCTGCTCGAACTGCGGCACGTCCACCCGCAGCGGCTCCTCCGGCAGCGCGCCGTCGAGGCCGAAGGGAATCTGGCTGCGCAGGCGGTCCACCAGCAGCGACCACGCCGCCGCCTCCAGCCGCGGCGCCGGCAGCTTGGCGAAGCGCGCATAGCCGCGGATGAAACCCTCGAGATGGCGCGCCCGCTCCTCGATCATCCCGAAGATCGATTCGAGCCGCTCGTGCTGGCCGCGCCGCACCAGCTCGGCGCCCGAGTGCGCCAGCGAGGCCACCGGCGCCAGCGAGTTGTTGAGCTCGTGGCTGATGACCCGGATCACTTTCTTCCAGGTCTGCACTTCCTGCCGCCGCAGCTCCGTGGTGAGCTGGCGCAGCAGCACCAGCTCGTGCGGCCGGCCATTGAGCCGGAAGCCGCGGCGGGCGAGGTGGTAGACCTCCTCCTCGTCGCCTTCGCCCACCTGGAACAGGCCGTCGCCACCGCGATCCATCGCCTCCGACAGCGCCGGCGGCGCCGCGGCGACCAGCGCCGCCAGCGACAGGCCCTCGATGCGTCGGCCGTCGTTGAGCAGCCGGCGCGCGGCGAGGTTGGCGTACACCACGTGACCGCCCTCGGCCACCAGCAGCATCGCCACCGGCGTGTTCTGCACCATCGTGTCGAGCAGCAGCTCGCGCTGCACCAGGCCCAGGCGCTGCTCGCGCAGCACGCCGCCGAGCTCGTTGTGCGCCGCCACCAGGTCGCCCAGTTCGTCGCGGTGCGGCCAGCGCAGGCCGAAGCTGAAGTCGCCGTCGCGATAGCTCAGCGCCGTGCCGGCCAGCGCGCGGAACAGCGACAGCGCCGGACGTACCGCGCGCCGCATCAGCCACAGCGACAGCAGCAGGCCGGTGCCGATGCCGACGCAGGCGGCAAGGAAACGGCTGTCGAAGACTTCCGCCAGCCACATCGCCAGGCCCACTGAAACCGCGGCGATGCCTGCGCTGGCCAGGGCCAGGGTGCCGGCGATCGAACGGCGCGCGGGCACGGGGCTCAGGGCCGGGCGATGCCCAGCCGCTCCATGCGCCGGTACAGCGCCTGGCGGCTCAGGCCCAGTTCGGCGGCGGCCTGCGCCACCACGCCGCCGGCGTTGGCGAGCGCGCGCTCGACGCTGGCGCGGTCGATCTCGGGCTCGGGTGCCGACGATGCCGGCTGCACGGCCAGGCCCAGGTCGCCGGCCTGGATCTCGCGGCCGGCGCTGAGCAGGCAGGCGCGCTGGATGGTGTTCTTCAGCTCGCGCACGTGGCCCGGCCAGGCATGGCGCTGCAGCGCGTGCACCGCGCCCTCCGAGAGCGTCTTGCCCGGCGCCAGGAAATGCCGCGCCAGCGGCAGGATGTCGCGCGGGCGCTCGGCCAGCGGCGGGATGCGGATCTCGATCAGGTTGAGGCGGTAGTAGAGGTCTTCGCGGAAGCGGCCTTCGCGGATCATCGCCGGCAGGTCGGCATTGGTGGCGCTGACCACGCGCACCTTCACCTGCTTCTCGCGGTTCGAACCCAGGCGGCTGAAGCGGCCCGTCTCGAGCACGCGCAGCAGCTTCACCTGGCCCTCGAGCGGCAGGTTGCCGATTTCATCCAGGAACAGCGTGCCGCCGTCGGCGGCCTCGAACTTGCCCTCGCGCGCCTTGCCCGCGCCCGTGTAGGCGCCGGCCTCGGCGCCGAAGAGTTCGGCTTCCACCAGTTCGGAGGGCAGGGCGCCGCAGTTGAGCGTCACGAAGGGCCCGTCCTTCACCGAGGAATTGGCCTGCAAGATCTCGGCGATCTTCTCCTTGCCCGAGCCGTTCGGGCCGGTGACCAGCACCGGCACGTCGGCGCGCGCCACCTGCGTGGCCAGGCACAGCACGCGCTCCATCGCCGGGTCGGCCCAGACCAGGCCGCGCAGGTCGAAGCCCTGCTCGAGCTGGCTGCGCTGGCGCTGGTCGCGGCGCGCGCATTCGGCCAGCGCGCGGTTGGCCTGGCCCAGTTCGATCAGGTTGCCCACGGCCGAAAGCAGCTTGCGGTCGTCCCAGGGCTTGGCCAGGTAGTCGGCGGCGCCGGCCTTGACCAGGTCCACGGCCGCCTCGAGGTGCGTCCAGGCCGTGAGCAGGATCACCGGCAGGTCCGGGTGGGCGGCACGGATGGCGCGGAACAGCGCCTCGCCCTCTTCGCCCGAGGTGGTGTCGCCGGTGAAGTTCATGTCCTGGATGACCAGGTCCACCGGCTCGCGCGCCAGCAGGGCCAGGCCCGCCTCCGGCGACTCCGCGCGCAGGGTGCGGTAGTCGTGCAGCGAGAACAGCACTTCGAGCGCGGCGGCCACCGACGGGTTGTCGTCGATGACCAGCAGGGTGGCCTGGGGCGGGGTGGGCATGCGCCTAGCCTACCGTCAGGCCGTGCGGGTGGCGATGGCCGGCGGCACCGCGGCCGCGCGCCAGGCCGGACCCAGCACCGCCAGCAGGCCCAGCACCCACATCGCCACCATGGTCGCGCCCAGGTAGGCCACCGGCAGCCTCGGCAGGCTCAGCTCGGCCACCAGGAAGTTGTTGAGCGCCACGGCCAGGGCGATGCCGGCGGCGATGCCGCCGGTGGTGATCATCAGGTTTTCGACCAGGAAGTAGCGCAGGATGTCGGCCTTGCGCGCGCCGATCGCACGGCGCACGCCGATCTGCTTGCGGCGCTGGTTCACCCACAGGCTGGCCATGCCGACGATGCCCGAGGCGGTGATCAGCAGCAGGAACACGGTGACGGCGATGAGCAGGCCGGCCATCAGGCGCTCGCCGGCGTAACGCTGGTCGCGCGCTTCGGCCAGGGTGCGGCGGCCGAGCAGGACGCGGTCGCTGCTGTTCTCCAGCAGGACCTTCTCGACCTCGGCCATCACCTGCGCGTGGCGGCCGGGCTCGGTGCGCACCGAGTAGCGGGTGAAGGGGTCGAGGTAGCGCATCGGCAGGATGAAGCTGTACTCGGCCTGTTCGCCCAGGTTGCCCCAGGGCGTCTGCAGCTTCTCCACCACGCCGATCACGCGCACCGGGGGGTTGTCTTCACCGCCGACGTAGAGCGGCTTGCCCAGCACCGAGGTTTCGTCGGGCCACAGCTGCCGCGCCATGGCCTGGGTGATGATCGCCACCTCCGGCTGGTTGCGGTCCACGGCCGGGTTGGTCTCGATCACGTCGCCGGGCTCGAAATCACGGCCCTCGACGAGGGTGAGCCCGAAGGTGTCGATGATCGAGTCGGGCGTGAAGTACTGCGCGGCCGAATCGACCGGCGATTCCTGCGCGTCGGGCTCGAGCCGCACGCTGGTGCTCCAGCCGGAGCGGCCCAGCGGCACCTGGTTGGTCCAGGCCGCCGCGACCACGCCGGGCACGGCGCGGATGGCCTCGAGGTCGCGCAGCTGCATGCCGCGCACGTCGGCGATCTGGCGGTGCGGATAGAAGCGGATCTCGGAGACGTTGGCCTCGTCGGCGCCGCTGGGGCGCGAGGCCGTGGCCAGTCGGTCCTGGATGATGTAGAGCGCGTTGCAGACGATGGCCAGGGTCAGGGCCACCTGCGCCGCGATCAGCAGCGGCGCGGTCTTGTTGCGCAGCATGGCCGAAAGGATGGGACGGATTTCCATGGCGGCGGTCCTTATTGGCTCTTGAGCTGGAGGGCGGGCACGACCTGGCAGGCGCGCCAGGTGGGCAGCAGGCCGGCGAGCACCGCCGAGGCCACCGACAGCACGACCGCGACGGTCATCATCGGCAGGTCGAGGTGGGTGAGCTGGGCGATGCCCTGGTTGAAGTCGCGGATGAAGGCCAGCGCGCCGACGGTGAGCGCGATGCCGGTGCCGGCGCCGACCAGGCCGATGACGCCGGCCTCGGTCAGGTACTGGCGGAAGATCTGCCCGCGCGAAGCGCCCAGCGCGCGGCGCACGCCGATCTCGCCGGGACGCGCGCTGAACTTGGCCAGCAGCAGGCCCACCGTGTTCACCAGGCACACCAGCAGGAAGCCGAAGCTCAGCCAGGTCGAGGTGCGGGTGTCGTCGCTGACCACCTCGCGCACGTCCAGCCATTCGCGCACGTCGTAGAGGCGGTTGTTGAGCGGGGACTCGAAGCGGCCCAGGGCCTTCTGCTCGCCCACGTAGGCGTCGAGGAACTCCGAGTACTCGCGGCGCCCGCCGGCGTCGGCCAGCTCCACCCAGTACTGCACCCAGTTGCACTCGCCCTCGACCAGGCCGCGGAAGCCGGGCGCCGGCGGCGTCGAGTTGCAGCTGACGTTGCCGTTGACCTGGAACTCGCCGGCGATGGCCGTGCGCATCGGGATGTAGATGTCCTCGCTGGTGTCGAAGGTCTGGCTGCCGATCAGGCGGTAGAACTTCGGCAGCGGGTTCCAGTCGGCGATCACGCCGATCACCTGGAACTCCTCGTCGCGGGCGCGGATGACCTGGCCCACCGGGTTCACGCCGGGGCCATAGACGCGCTCGGCCAGGCCGCGGGAGATCACCGCCACCCGCGCGCCGCGCTGGTCGTCGGCCTCGGTCCAGGACTGGCCGTGCACGAAGGGCACGTCGAACATGGCGAAGAAATCGCGGCCCACGGCCAGGCCGTCGCTGAAGAAGGGCGGCAGGTCGGGGCGGCCCGAGTCGATCGGCGGGCTGATGCCGTACAGCGGCGTGCCGCGCTCGCCCCGGCCCGAATCCCAGAGCGCCAGCGCGTCGCGCAGCGTGAGCTGGGACGGCGGCTCGGGGTCGGTCGCCGGGCCATTGCCGGCCGGGCGGTTGTCCACCAGCGGCACGAACAGGCGGTCGGACTTCTGCGGGATCGGGTCGCCGGACATGCCGCGCAGGATGGTGAGCGTGGTCATCGAGGCGGCCACGCCCACCGACAGCGTCAGCACCATCAGCGCGGTGAGCACCGGGTTGCGGCGCAGGCTGCGGAAGCCCAGGCCAAGGTAGTAGCGGAACATGGCGGGCTCCTTCAGGCGGTGGCGGCGTGGGCGGCGGCGGCGAGGCTGCGCGCGGTCTCGTGGCTCAGGTCGCTGACCTGGCCGTCGATGATGTGCACGTTGCGCTGCGCGCGCGCCGCCAGTTCCGGGTCGTGGGTCACCATCAGGATGGTGGTGCCGGCGGCGTTGATTTCCTCGAGCAGCTCCATCACGCCGCGCGCCATCTGCGAGTCGAGGTTGCCGGTGGGCTCGTCGGCCAGCAGCAGGCGCGGCTCGCCGGCCAGCGCGCGGGCGATGGCCACGCGCTGCTGCTGGCCGCCCGACAGTTCGGCCGGGTAGTGCTTCATGCGCGAGGCCAGGCCCACCTGGGCCAGCGCCTGCTCGATGCGGCGGCGGCGCTCGGCGGCGCCGAAGCCGCGGTAGCGCAGCGGCACGTCGACGTTGTCGAACAGGTTGAGGTCGGGGATGAGGTTGAAGCCCTGGAAGATGAAGCCCAGCTTCTCGTTGCGCAGGCGCGAGCGGCCGGCGTCGTCCAGGCCACGCACGTCCACGCCGTCGAGCTTGTACTCGCCGCCGGTGAACTCCTCGAGCAGGCCGGCGATGTTGAGGAAGGTGGTCTTGCCCGAGCCCGAGGGCCCGGTGACGGCGACGAACTCGCCTTCCTTGACGTGGATGTCGAAGCCGCGCAGCGCGTGCGTCTCGATCATGTGGGTGCGGTAGACCTTGCTCAGGTTCTGCATGCGAAGCATCGGGGTGTCCTCGTCGCGGTAAGGGGAATCAGTCGTTGATGGCGACGCGCTCGGCGTCGGCGAAGGTGTCGGTGCCGGAAATCACCACGCGCTCGCCCGGGGCGATGCCCTCGAGGATCTCGACCTCGCCGACGCTGGTCGCGCCCAGGCGGATCGGACGGCGCACGGCGATGCCGTTCTCGATGACATAGGCGAAGCGGCCGCCCAGCTGCTCCACGAAGGGGCCGCGGGCGAGCTTGACCACGTCGGGCTTCTCCTCGAACAGCACGCGGGCGGTGACGCGCTGGTTCTGGCGCAGGCCGGCCGGCTGCTCGCCGCTGAAGCGCACGCGCACCAGCACCTGGTTGTTCACCACCTCGGGCGAGATGGCCGAGATGGTGCCGGCCTGGGTGGCGGCGCCGATGCGCACGTCGGCACCCATGCCCAGGCCCAGGTCCTCGGCATAGGACTCGGGCATCTCGATCTCGACCTCGAGGCGGCTCAGGTCCACCACCGTCATCAGCGGCGCGTTGGCCGGCACCACGGCGCGGTCGGCGATGGAAAGCGTGCCGATGATGCCGGCCACCGGCGCGCGCACGTTGAGCTCGTCCACGCGGCGCTCGAGGTTGGCGGTGACCAGGCGCTGGCGTTCGAGCAGCTGCTCCTGGGTCTTGAGCGCGAGCGCCACGTCCTGGGTCTCGAGCCCGGAGGCGCTGGCCGCGTGCCTGGCGCGGATGTCGGCGCTGGCCATGGCGTCCTTGGCGCGCAGGAACTCGACCTGGGCGATGGCGCCCAGCTCGTAGCCGCGCTCGGCGCGCTGCAGGTCGCGCAGCGCGGCCAGGCGGGTCACCTCGGCGTCGTCGGCCTCGCGCTGGGCCAGCAGGCTGGCCTTGCGGGCCAGGATGCGCTGGCGCGCCACCTCGGCCTCGAGCTGGGCCAGGGTGGCCTGCTCGCGCTGCAGTTCGTTGCGCAGCTCGGGCGAGTCGATTTCGGCCAGCACCTGGCCGGCCTCGACGGTGTCGCCGGCCAGGATCTTCAGCGCCACCGTGCCGCCGGCCGGGGCGTAGAGCGTCGGGCTCACCGCCGCCACCACCCGGCCGTTGGCGCTGGCGTCGCGCACGAGCAGGCCGCGGCTGGCCTCGGCGATGCGCAGGCGGTCGGCGGAGACGGCGCGGGCGCTGCCCAGCCAGCCGCTGAGCACCCAGCCCAGCAGCACCAGCGCCAGCACGGCGGCGCCGGCCAGCCACAGCGGGCGGCGCGAGGCGGGGACCTGGGCGGTGGAGAGGCTGCGGTCCTGGGCGGAGGTGTCGCGGATCATCGGGCGTCCTGGCGTGGGGTCTGCCAAAGACGTTGCAAAGCCCGTGCCAACACCTAAGTCCCTGATTCAAATGGATTCCCGCGCCGTCCGCGGCGTCCGCGCCGGGCCTGTCCGGACGCCCGCCGGACGCCGGCGCCGCCCCTGCGAAACCTTCGCCCGCGGAAAGCCACAACCATCACTTAAACTTCCCGGCCTACCCCCCAAAGGAATGGATCCTCCATGTGCGGAATCGTCGGCATCAGCGCCCAACGGCCCATCGTCCAGCACCTGATCGCCGGACTGGCCGCGCTTGAGTACCGCGGCTACGACTCGGCCGGCGTCGCCCTGGTGGGCGCCGACGGCATCGCCCGGCTGCGCGCCAAGGGCAAGGTGCGCGACCTGGTGGCGCTGCAGGCCGAGACCGGCCTGGACGGCGCCTGCGGCATCGCCCACACCCGCTGGGCCACCCACGGCGTGCCCAGCGAGCACAACGCCCACCCGCACGTGTCGGGCCAGGTGAGCCTGGTGCACAACGGTATCATCGAGAACCACGCCGCGCTGCGCGCCGAACTGCAGGCGGAGGGTTTCGAGTTCTCCTCGCAGACCGACACCGAGGTCGTGGCCCACCTGCTCGAGCGCGCCCAGCGCGCCGGCCTGGGCCTGCTGGCTGCGGTGCAGCAGGTCGTCAAGCGCCTGCACGGCGCCTACGCCATCGCCGCCGTTTCGGCGCGCGAGCCGGGCGTGGTGGTGGGCGCGCGCTACGGCGCGCCGCTGATCGCCGGCCTCGGCGAGGGCGAGCAGTACCTGGCCTCCGACGTGCATGCGCTGCTGCCGCTGACCAAGCGCTTCATCTACCTCGAGGAAGGCGACGTCGCCGAAGTCACCGTTGATGGCATCCGCGTGTTCGACGCCGAGGGCAGGCCGGCCGCACGCGAGGTGAAGGAATCGCACTTCAGCGCCGACGCGGTCGAACGCGGCGAGTACGCGCACTACATGCTCAAGGAAATCCACGAGCAGCCGGTGGCCGTGGCCGATACGCTCGAGGGCCGCATCGCCGGCGGCAAGATCCTCACCCAGATCTTCGGCGTCGATGCCGAGCGCCTGCTGGCCGACACCCAGGCCGTGCATATCATCGCCTGCGGCACCAGTTACCACGCGGGCCTGGTGGCGCGTTACTGGATCGAGCAGCTGGCCGGCGTGCCCTGCACGGCCGAGATCGCCAGCGAATACCGCTACCGCGACCCGGTGGTGAAGGAGGGCACGCTCTTCCTGACTATCTCGCAGTCGGGCGAAACCGCCGACACCCTGGCGGCGCTGAAGCTGGCGCGCGAGCGCCCGTACCTGGCGCGCATGGCCGTGTGCAACGTGCCCGAGTCGTCGATCGTGCGCGAGTCGGAGCTGGTGCTGATGACCCGCGCCGGCCCCGAGATCGGCGTGGCCTCGACCAAGGCCTTCACCACCCAGCTCGTCGCCCTGGCGCTGTTCTCGCTGGCGCTGGCGCGGGCCAAGGGCCTGGACGAGGCGCGCTACGCCGACGGCGTGCGCCAGCTCGAGAAGCTGCCGGGCCACATCGCCGAAGTGCTCAAGCTCGACGAGGAAATCCGCGAGCTGGCCGGCCACTTCGTCGACAAGCAGCACGCGCTGTTCCTGGGCCGCGGCACGCACTGGCCGGTGGCCATGGAAGGCGCGCTCAAGCTCAAGGAAATCAGCTACATCCACGCCGAGGCCTACGCCGCCGGCGAGCTCAAGCACGGCCCGCTGGCGCTGGTGGACGAGGACATGCCCGTCATTGCCGTCGCGCCCAACGACCGCCTGATCGACAAGCTCAAGTCCAACCTCGAGGAAGTGCGCGCCCGCGGCGGCCAGCTCTACGCCTTCGTGGACGAGACCGTGGCGCACGGCCTCGACGCCGCCCGCGTGGTGGTGCTGCCGGCCGCCGGCGAAATCGCCGCGCCGGTCATCTCCACCATCCCGCTGCAGCTGCTGAGCTACCACGTGGCCGTGCAACGCGGCACCGACGTGGACCAGCCGCGCAACCTGGCCAAGTCGGTCACGGTGGAGTGAGGCCGGGCGCGTGAACGCCACGCCGCCCGACCACGACCCGCGCCCGGTCGAGCCCGAAAAGCCGCTGCCGGGCGATTGCTGCGACGGCGGCTGCAGCCCCTGCGTGCTCGACGCCTACGCCGAGGCCATGGACGACTACCGCGAGCGCCTGGCGCGCTGGCGCGCCCGCAACCCGGGCGCCGACTGAGGCCCCGCGGGGCCCGGCGCCGGTGGCAAAATGGCCGCCCTGAACCCGCCGAGCCTCCGACCATGCGCGTCTGCGTCTATGCCGCCTCCAGCGCCAGGGTGGCGCCCGAATACCACGCCGCCGCGCGCGCGCTGGGTGAATCGCTGGCGCAGGCCGGCTGCAGCGTCGTCTACGGCGGCGGCTCGACCGGCCTGATGGGTTCGCTGGCCGACGGCGCGCTGTCGAAGGGCGGCGAAGTCATCGGCATCCTCCCGAAGTTCATGGCCGACCTCGAGTGGGGCCACCCGGGCCTGACCCACCTCGAGCTGGTCGAGGACATGCGCGAGCGCAAGCACAAGCTGCTCACCGGTTCCGACGCGGTGGTGGCGCTGCCCGGCGGCTGCGGCACGCTCGAGGAGCTGTTCGAGGCGATCACGCTCAAGCGCCTGGGCATCTACTTCAACCCGATCCTGCTGCTCAACGTGCGTAATTTCTACACGCCGCTGCAGGGCTTCATGCAGCAGGTGATCGCCGAGCACTTCATGAACCCGGGCCACGAGGCCATGTGGCAGCTGGTGGATTCGGTCGAGCAGGTGCTGCCGACCATCCGCGCCACGCCGCCCTGGCGCGAGGACGCGCGCGAGTACGCGGTGGTGCGCTAGCGGCTCAGTCCTCGTCGCGCGACGAGGAGGGGTCGTCGAAGCCGAAGTCGCCGCCGGCCATCGCGCCCTCGTCGTCGCCGTCGAGGTGCACGGTCTTCACCGGCGCGGCGGCCGGCATGCGCTTGCCCTTGGGCAGCGGCAGCTTGGCCACTTCCTCGCCCGCGGCCAGCACCAGCTCGCTGCGGCGCTCGTCGGGGATTTCCTGCCAGTGGCAGCCGACGATGGCGCCCTCGAGCGCGTAGAGCAGGTTCAGGCTGGGCTTGAAGCCCGCGCGCTTGACGCGCACGTAGGCGGCGAGCGCACCCACGGCCTCCAGGTCTTCCTGGGTGCGGATGCCGGTCTGGCGCAGCCACGCGGCCGATTTCGGGCCGATGTTGCGCAGTTTGGTGCCTTCGGTCATCGCGTCGTCCCCTGCCGGCGGGTTCAGGCCGGTTGCAGCGATTGTATGAACGCAGCGGCGATGGCTTCGAGGCCAGCCTGGTCGTCGGCGTCGAAGCGATCGAGCAGGGGGCTGTCGAGGTCGAACACGCCCACCAGCCTGTCGCCATCGTACAGCGGCACCACCAGCTCCGAGCGCGAGGCTGAGTCGCAGGGGATGTGGCCCGGGAACGCGTCCACGTCCGGCACGCGCTGCGTCTGGCGCGTGGCGGCGGCGGTGCCGCAGACGCCGCGGCCGAGCGCGATGCGCACGCAGGCCGGGTGGCCCTGGAAGGGCCCGACCACCAGTTCGTTGCCGTCGTAGAAATAAAAGCCCACCCAGTTCAGGTCGGGCAGGGCATGGAACACCAGCGACGAGAGGTTGGCGGCGTTGGCGGTGCGGTCGTGCTCGCCGTGCATCAGGCCGCGGGCCTGCTCGAGCAGCTGGGCGTATTGCTCGGCCTTGCTGCCGCTGAGGGTGGACTGCGCGAACATCGGCGCTCCATCGTGAAGGGTCGGGGCGCTATTGTATGCACGCGCGCCCGGGGGCGCGGGGGATGCCCATGCAATGGTCCGTTGAACAACTGGCGACGCTGCCGCGCGAGGACGGCTTCCGGCTGCGCGGGCAGCAGGTGACGCGCCTGGAGACCTTCGTCGACGCCGCCTTCGCCTTCGCGCTGACACTGCTGGTGATTTTCTTCGAGACCCTGCCCACCAGCTTCGACGAGCTGCGCGAGGCCCTGCGCCGCGTGCCCACCTTCGTGTTCTGCTTCGTGCTGCTGGCGCTGTTCTGGAGCGCGCACAACCGCTGGAGCCGGCGCTTCGGGCTCGACGACGCCACGTCCACCGTGTTCTCGCTCGGCCTGGTGCTGGTGATGCTGGTGTATGTCTATCCGCTGCGCATGGTGGTCTCGAGCGGCCTGTGGCTGGCCACCGGCGGCTTCGTGCCCACCGAGCTGGTCATCACCGGCCCCGGTGCGCTGGTCGACCTGCAGTGGGCCTTCGTCATCTACGGCGTGGGGTTCGGCCTGATGGCCTTCACCCTGCTCATGCTCAACCGCCACGCCCTGCGCCGGGCCGAGGCCCTGGGCCTGGACGAGCTCGAGCGCCACGACGCCCGCACCGACCTCGTCATCCAGGCCATCCTGCTGGCCAGCGCCCTGGTCAGCATCGCCGCCAGCGTGGTGATGATGCAGGTGCCCCCCGCGCACGTGGGTTACCTGCTCAGCGGCCTGCCGATGTTCACCTACCCGCTGCTGGGCGTGATCGTGCCGATCTACGGCACGCGCCGGCTGCGCTCGCGCCCGCGGGTGGCGGCGTGAAGCGCGGCTGCTTCGTCACCGGCACCGACACCGGCGTGGGCAAGACCTTCGCCAGCGCCGCGCTGCTGCACGCGCTGCGCCGCGACGGCGGACCCGCCGTGGGGATGAAGCCGGTGGCCAGCGGCTGCGAGCGCACGCCGCAGGGCTGGCGCAACGAAGACGCGCTGGCGCTGCAGGCGGCCAGTTCGCCGCGGCCGGACTACCTGCTGGTGAATCCCTACGCCCTGCCCGAGCCCACCGCGCCGCAGATCGCGTCGGCCCTGGCCGGCGTGAAGGTCGAATTGCCCACGCTGCTCGCCGCGCACGCGGCCCTGGCCGGCCTGGCCGGCGGCCGCGTGCTGGTCGAGGGCGTGGGCGGCTGGCTGGCGCCGCTGGCCGATGGCCTGGAGCAGGCCGACCTGGTGCGCGCGCTCGACCTGCCGGTGGTGATGGTGGTCGGCCTCAAGCTCGGCTGCCTCAACCATGCCCGGCTCACCGCCCGGGCCGTCACGGCCGACGGCTGCCGCTTCGCCGGCTGGATCGGCAACGCCGTCGAAGCGCCCGGCCCGCATTCGGCGGCCTACCTCGACCTGCTGCGCGCGGCCCTGCCCGGGCCCTGCCTGGGCCTGCTGCCGTACTCCCCGGGCGCCGGCCCGGCGGCCCTGGCCGCGAATCTGGCTCCGGGCTGAACGCCCCGGCCCGGAAGGGGCCGAAACCCGCCAAAACAGGCCATCAGTTGGCTTGACAGTCGCGGCTTCAAACCTAGAATGACCGTTCACTCTTTCCCGCCCGTGCCCTCCGGCACCGGCAACGCTTCCCCATTTCGAGGCTTTCCATGTCCTTCCCCGCCCGTTCCTGGCGCCCCCTGGCGCTCTCCGTCGCCGCCGCCCTGATGCTGGCCGCCTGCGGCGGCGAGCCCGCCCCGATGCAGATGCCGGCCCCCGAGGTCACCGTGGTCACGCTCAAGGCCCAGCCGGTGCCGCTGGTGCGCGAGCTGGCCGGCCGCACGGTGCCCTTCGTGGTGGCCGAGGTGCGACCGCAGGCCACGGGCCTGGTGCAGCAGCGCCTGTTCGACGAGGGCGGGCTGGTGAAGGCCGGGCAGGTGCTCTACCAGCTCGACGACGCCAGCTACCGCGCCGCCCGCGACGCCGCCGCCGCCAACCTGGCGCGCGCCCGCGCCTCGGCCGAGTCGGCCCGCCTGGCCGCCCAGCGCTCGACCGAGCTGGTCGCCGCCAAGCTGGTGAGCCAGCAGGACCACGAGCGCGCCCTCGCCGCCGCCGCCGAAGCCGCCGCCGACGTGGCCGCCTACCGCGCCGCGCTGCAGTCGGCCGAGGTGAACCTGGGCTACACCCGCATCAGCTCGCCGATCGCCGGCCGCGCCGGCAAGTCCTCGGTCACCCAGGGCGCGCTGGTCACCGCCAACCAGGCCCAGGCGCTGGTGACGGTGCAGCAGCTCGATCCGATGTACGTCGACCTGTCGCAGTCGGCCGCCGAACTGCTGCAGCTGCGCAAGGACATCGAGGCCGGCCGCGTGGAGCAGGACGGCATCGCCGCGCGCATCGTGCTCGAGGACGGCAGCGAATACGCGCACGCCGGCGCGCTGGAGTTCACCGACGTCACCGTCGACCCGGGCACCGGCAGCTACGCGCTGCGCGTGCGCGTGCCCAACCCCGACAACCTGCTGCTGCCGGGCATGTACGTGCGCGCCGTGGTCGAACTGGGCGTGCGCAACGACGGCGTGCTGGCGCCGCAGCAGGGCATTACCCGCGACCCGAAGGGCCATGCCACCGCGATGGTGGTCAACGCCGAGGGCAAGGTCGAGGCGCGCACCGTGCAGGCCAGCCGCACGGTCGGCGACCAGTGGCTGGTGGATTCGGGCCTGCAGGCCGGCGAACGCGTCATCGTCGAGGGCCTGCAGAAGGTGCAGCCGGGCGCCGATGCGCGCGCGGTCGAGGCCGGCGCCGCGCCGGCCGCCGGCGCCAACGCCGAATAAGTAAGGAATCCCTCGCATGGCAAGGTTCTTCATCGACCGCCCGATCTTCGCCTGGGTGATCGCCATCATCATCATGCTGGCCGGCGTGCTAGCGCTGACCCAGCTGCCGATCTCGCGCTACCCGACGATCGCGCCGCCCTCGGTCACCATCAACGCCAGCTACCCCGGCGCCTCCGCGCAGGCGGTGGAGAACTCGGTGACCCAGATCATCGAGCAGGCCATGACCGGCCTGGACGGCCTGGACTACATGTCCTCGACCTCCGACTCCAACGGCTCGGTCACCGTCACGCTCACCTTCGACTCGGGCACCGACCCGGACATCGCCCAGGTGCAGGTGCAGAACAAGCTGCAAGTCGCCTCGGCGCTGCTGCCGCAGATCGTGCAGCAGCAGGGCCTGAACGTGAACAAGGCCAGCGCGGGCTTCCTGCTCGTGCTGGGCTTCGTGAGCGAAGACGGCTCGATGGACCGCAACGACATCAGCGACTACGTGTCCTCGACCATCGTCGACCCGCTCAGCCGCGTGCCGGGCGTGGGCGGCGTGCAGGTGTTCGGCGGCAAGTACGCCATGCGCATCTGGCTCGACCCGGGCAAGCTCAACGCCTACCGGCTGGCGCCCAACGACATCGTCGCGGCCATCCAGGCCCAGAACGCCCAGGTGGCGGTGGGCCAGCTCGGCGGCACGCCGGCCATCGACGGCCAGCAGATCAACGCCACCATCACCGGCAACGAGCGCCTGCAGACGCCGGAGCAGTTCCGCGAGATCGTGCTGCGCTCGGGCGCCGACGGTTCGGTGCTGCGCCTGGGCGACGTGGCCCGGGTGGAGCTGGGCTCCGAGGGCTACTCGGTCATCAGCCGCTACAACGGCAAGCCCGCCAGCGGCGTGGCCGTGATGATGACCAGCGGCGCCAATGCCCTCGAAACCGCCGACGGCGTGCAGGCGCTGATGGAGCAGCTGCGGCCGACCTTCCCGCCGGGCCTGCGGGTGGTCACGCCCTTCGACTCCACGCCCTTCGTGCGCGTGTCGATCAACGAGGTCGTCAAGACCCTGATCGAGGCGGTGGTGCTGGTGTTCCTGGTGATCTTCCTGTTCCTGCAGAACTTCCGCGCCACCCTCATCCCCACCATCGCCGTGCCGGTGGTGCTGCTGGGCACGCTGGCGATCCTGCTGGCGCTGGGGTTCTCGATCAACATGCTCACCATGTTCGCCATGGTGCTGGCCATCGGCCTGCTGGTGGACGACGCCATCGTCGTGGTCGAGAACGTCGAGCGCGTGATGAGCGAGGAAGGCCTGAGCCCGCTCGAGGCCACGCGCAAGTCGATGGACCAGATCACCGGCGCCCTGGTGGGCATCGGCCTGGTGCTGTCGGCGGTGTTCGTGCCGATGGCCTTCCTCGAGGGCTCCACCGGCGTCATCTACCGCCAGTTCACCGCCACCATCGTCTCGGCGATGGGCCTGTCGGTGCTGGTGGCCATCATCCTCACGCCGGCGCTGTGCGCCACCATGCTCAAGCCGCTCAGGAAGGGCGAGCACCACGGCCAGAAGGGCTTCTTCGGCTGGTTCAACCGCAAGTTCGAGCAGGGCAACCGCGGCTACCAGGGCGTGGTGCGCCGGATGATCGGCCGCACCGGCCGCTTCCTGGCCGTGTACGTGGCGCTGGCGGCGGCCATGGCCTGGGTGTACTCGAGCGTGCCCTCGGCCTTCCTGCCCGACGAGGACCAGGGCGTGCTCTTCACCGTGGTGCAGACGCCGGTGGGCGCCACCCAGGAGCGCACCGCCGCGGCGATGCAGCTGGTCGAGGACCACTACCTGCAGAACGAATCGGAGCACATCGAGTCGGTGTTCGCCGTGCAGGGCTTCAGCTTCGGCGGCAGCGGCCAGAACAACGCCATGGTGTTCGTCAAGCTCAAGGAGTGGGACGAGCGCACCACGCCCGAGTCGACCGTCGACGCCATCATCGGCCGCGCCTACGGTGCGTTCTCGCAGATCAAGGACGCCATGGTGTTCGCCTTCCCGCCGCCGCCGGTGATGGAGCTGGGCACCTCGGGCGGCTTCAACCTCTACCTGCAGGACGTGACCGGCCAGGGCCACGAGGCCCTGATGGCGGCGCGCAACCAGCTGCTGGGCGCGGCCGCGCAGAGCCCGCTGCTGCAGGGCGTGCGCCCGAACGGCCAGGAAGACCAGCCGCAGTTCCGCATCGAGGTGGACACCGCGCGCGCCGCGGCGGCCGGGCTGTCGATCGCCGACATCAATTCCACGCTGTCCGTGGCCTGGGGCGGGCGCTACATCGACGACTTCATCGACCGCGGCCGCGTCAAGCGCGTCTACGTGCAGGCCGACGCGCCCTACCGCATGGTGCCGGAGGACTTCGGCAAGTGGTACGTGCGCAATGCCGACGGCGAGATGGTGCCCTTCACCGCCTTCGCCAGCACGCGCTGGGAGTACGGCTCGCCGCGCCTGGAGCGCTACAACGGCATGCCGGCGGTGAACATCACCGGCCAGCCGGCGGCGGGCGTGTCCTCGGGCGACGCCATGGCCGAGATGGAGCGCCTGGCCGGCGAGCTGCCGCGCGGCTTCGCCCTTCAGTGGAGCGGCGCCTCCTACCAGGAGCGCGTGGCCGATGCGCAGACGCCGCTGCTGTACGCGCTGTCGCTGCTGATCGTGTTCCTGTGCCTGGCCGCGCTGTACGAGAGCTGGACCATCCCGACCTCGGTGCTGCTGGTGGTGCCGCTGGGCATCCTGGGCGCGGTGCTGTTCACCTGGTTCCGCGACCTCTCGCGCGACGTCTACTTCCAGGTCGGCCTGCTGACCACGGTGGGCCTGTCGAGCAAGAACGCCGTGCTGATCATCGAGTTCGCCAAGGCCAACGTCGGAAAGGGCATGGACCTGGTGGAAGGCACGCTGGCGGCCATCCGCGACCGCCTGCGCCCGATCCTGATGACCTCGATCGCCTTCGGCTTCGGCGTGCTGCCGCTGGCCATCGCCTCCGGCGCCGGCTCGGGCGCGCAGCGTGCCATCGGCACCGGCGTCATCGGCGGCATGCTGTTCGGCACCTTCCTGGGCATCTTCTTCATCCCGCTGTTCTTCGTGGCGGTGCGGCGACTGTTCGCGCGCAAGGAGCGCCCGGCATGAGCCCGATGCCGACCGGCGGCGGCGCCAAGGCCAGGGCGCGCCAGGAAAGCCAGCGCGCCCGCATCCTGGAGGCGGCGCGCAAGTGTTTCTCCGAGGGTGGCTTCCACGGCACCGGCATGTCGGCCATCGCCCGCGAGGCGGGCATGAGCCAGGGCCTGATCTACCGCTACTTCACCAACAAGGCGGCGATCATCCAGGCCATCACCGAAGAGCAGCGCGAAGAGCGCCGCGAGGCCCTGGCCGGCATCGCCACCTGTTCGGAGCTGGTGGAGAGGCTGCTCGAAAAGATCGACGCCTGGCGCGAGTCCGGCACCAGCGGTCCCTGCGAAGGCGGCTTCGATGCCGCGATGTTCCTGGAGGTCTCGGCCGAGGCCACCCGCGATGCGGACATCGCCGCGGTGGTCATGTCGCAGGAGCCGCAGATCTGGGAGGACTTCGAATCGCTCGTGCGCCGCAGCGCCGAGGTCGCTGGCAAGCCGCTGGACGCCGATGCCCTGCGTCGCCGCACAGTGGTGATGCGCTGCCTGGTCGATGGCCTGATCCTCTGCTACGTGCGCGACCCGGGCCAGGACCGCGAAGTGCTGCGCAAGAGCCTGCAGGAAGCGGTCACCGCCCTCTGCCTCTGAGGGCGGACTTGCCCCCGCCCCCGCGCGGGCCTAGGCTGGCCCCAGCCCACCCGCTGGAGTCCGTGCGATGCGTAGCTCGCTGATCCGCCTGCTGTCCGTGGTGCTGTTCCTCCTCCCGGCCTTGGCTTCCGCGCAGGCGCCGGTGTCCTACGAGGGCAAGACCGTCCTGGTCACCGGCTCCACCGACGGCCTGGGCCGGGAGCTGGCGCGCGAGTTCGCCGCCGAAGGCGCCCACGTGATCGTGCATGGCCGCAACGCCGAGCGCGGCCAGGCCCTGGTGGACGAGATCAACGCCTCGGGCAAGGGTTCGGCGCGTTTCATCGCCGCCGACTTCGCCTCCCTGCAGGAGGTGCGCGACTTCGCCGCCACCGTGGCCCGCGACACCCCGAAGCTCGACCTGCTGGTGAACAACGCCGGCGTGGCCTTCCGCGACGGACAGCGCCGCACCAGCCGCGACGGCCACGAGCTGCAGTTCGCCATCAACTACCTCGCCGGCTGGATCCTCGTGCACGAGCTGCGGCCGGCCCTGAAGGCGGCCGCGCCCTCGCGCATCATCAATGTCTCCTCGGGCAGCTCCGCGCCCATTGACTTCGACGACGTGATGCTCGAGCAGCCCGGCGCCGCCCGCCGCGGCTACGGCCAGAGCAAGCAGGCCCAGGCCACCATGACCAAGGCGCTGGCGCCCTCGTTCCTGGCCGACGGCATCACCATGATCTCCCTGCACCCGGCCACGATGATGGACACCACCATGGTGATCGGCATGGGCCTGGAGCCGCGCAGCAAGATCGCCGATGGCGTGGCGCACGTGATGGGCCTGGCGCGCGCGCCGACGCTCGAACCCGGCGCGTTCTACCTCGAGAAGGGCGAACCGCGCGACACCATGGACCCGCAGGGCCAGGATCCGGAGGCCCAGGCGAAGCTGCTGGCCCTGAGCGCCGAACTCACCGGCGTACCCGCCAAATAGCCGGCGACATCCCGAATCCCTGCAGGAGGGGCTTCAGCCCCGAAGCTTTTCAGCCCGGCCCGGTATACCGGCAGCCCGAAGTGCAGGTCTCATGCACCACCACCGCGCTCAGCAGCGGCAGCGCCGGCTTGAGCTTGTCCCAGATCCAGATCGCGAGGTTCTCGCTGGTCGGGTTGTCCAGGCCGTCGATGTCGTTGAGGTAGTGGTGGTCGAGCTGGTCGTAGAGCGGCTTGAAGGCCGCCTTGATGTCGCCGAAGTCCATCACCCAGCCGGTGTGCGCGCCGACCTCGCCCGAGACGTGCAGTTCGACCCGGAAACTGTGGCCGTGCACGCGCGCGCACTTGTGCCCCTCGGGCACGTTCGGCAGCCGGTGCGCGGCCTCCAGGGTGAATGACTTGAAGATGTCCATGGCCGCCATTCTACCGGGCGGCCGCGCCCGGCGCCGGTCTCGCCGCCTGAGACATCCTCGCGGCAAGCTGGCCACCGTCATCGGCTAGGCTGTAGGGGATGAGCGGGGACTGGAAGCAGCGCGCCAGCGAGGGGATCACGGTGTTCCGGGCCAGCCGCCTGGAGGCGCTGCTGGTGCCGCTCGACCATTTGCTGGTGCTCCAGCCCCCCGAGGGCCTGCTGGCGCCGCAGACGGTGGTGGCCGCGCACCCGGGCATGCGCCAGTGGCTGGCCGGCGCGCTGGCCGCGCGGCGCGGCGCCGGCGGCATCGTCGCCAACCTCGACATCCTGCTGCCTTCGGGTTTCCTCGACCGCCTCGCCGGCCAGGTGCTGGGGCAGGGCGCCACCTCGCCCGCGGCCTGGCGCCGGGAACACCTGCGCTGGCGCCTGTTCGCCCTGCTCGAGCGCAGCGACGACGCCACCCTGCGCGCCGCCCTGGAGGGCGACGACACCGGCCGCCGCCGCTTCCAGCTGGCCGACCGCCTGGCCCGCATCTACTCGCAGTACATGGCCTACCGCCCGGACTGGCTGCGCGACTGGGCCCGCGGCCGGCCCGGCTTCGACCAGGCCGGCTTCCACCCGGCGCTGTGGCGCGCCCTGCGCCAGGCCGTGGGCCTGCCGCACCGCGGCGAGCGCCTGGCCGGGCTCGAGCAGGCGCTCACCGGCGGCCAGCCCGACATCGGTGCGCGCGAGCCGCTGCATGTGTTCGGCCTCAGCCACCTCGCACCGGCCGAGCTGCGCGTGCTGCATGCGCTGGCCGCGCACCGGCCGGTGGTGTTCTACGTGCCCGATCCCTGCCGCGAATTCTGGGGTGGCCTGAAGACCGAGCGCGCGCGCCTGCGCGAGCTTGCCGACGACCCGCACTCGCGCAGCGCCGAAGACACCTTCCTCGGGCAGGCGCATCCGCTGCTGGCGGCCTGGGGCCGGCTGGGCCAGCACTTCATGCTGCAGGTGCAGGCGCTCGACGCCGCCGTGGACATGCGCCACTACCGCGACGAGCAAGACCACGACCGCGAGCCGGCGGACCTGCTCGAGCGCCTGCAGGAAAGCCTGCGCCGCCTCGACCCGGCGCTGCTGGCCACGGACCCACGCACGTACGCCGCGCGCCGCGAAGACGCCTCGCTGCGCGTGCACGCCTGCCACACCCGCCTGCGCGAACTCGAGGCGCTGCGCGACGCGCTGCTGCAGGCCCGCCGCGACGACCCGACCCTGCTGCCCGGCGACATCGTCGTGATGGCGCCCGACATCCGCGCCTACCTGCCGCTGCTGCCGGCGGTGTTCGGCGCGCCCGGCGATCCGTCCGTGCCGCTGCCCTACCACCTGGCCGACGTGCCGACCGGCCGCGCGCAGCCGCTGCTGGCCGCGTTCCGCCAGCTGCTGGGCTTCGTGGTCTCGCGCGGCACGGCGCCGGAGCTGCTCGATCTGCTCGCGCAACCCGACATCGCCCGCCGCCTGGGCCTGGACGAAGACGGCCTGATGCGCCTGGAGCAGGCGCTGGTCGGCGCGCGCGCCGCCTGGGGCTTCGACCCGGCCGCGCGCGCGGCGCTGGGCGTGCCGGGGATCGAAGAGCACACGCTGTCGTGGGCGATGGACCGGCTCGTGGCCAGCCACGTGCACGGCGAGGACGACGCGGCCAGCGTGCTGCAGGTCGGCGGCGAACGCATCGCGCCCGTGCCCGGCGTGGCCGGTGCCGGCGCGGTGCTGGGCGCGCTCGACCACGCACTGTCGCAGATCGCCCAGCTGCGCGCCGACGCCGCGCGCCCGCGCCCGGCCAGCGCCTGGGCCGCGCGCCTGGAGTCGCTGCTCGACGCGCTGTTCCAGGCCGATCCCGCCGATGCCGGCGCGCGTGATGCCCTCGACACCCTGCGCGCGGCGCTGCGTGCGCTCGCCACCGAGCCCGCCGAGGCCGGCCTCGACCCGCCGCTCGATTTCGCCATCGTGCGCGCCTGGGTCGAAGAGCGCCTGGCCGCCGTGCCCGAGCGCCAGCGCTTCCTGGCCGGCGGCATGACGGTGTGCGGCATGGTGCCGCAGCGCGCCATTCCCTTCCGCTTCGTCGCCGTGCTGGGCCTCAATGAAGGCGACTACCCGCGCCAGGACCCGGACGCCGGCCTCGACCCGATCCGCCGCGAAGGCCTGCGCCGCCTGGGCGATCGCGACACCCGCAGCGACGACCGCTACCTGTTCCTGGAAACCGTGATGGCCGCGCGCGAGCGCCTGCACCTGTCGTGGCTGGGTTACGACGCGCGCGATGGTTCGCCGCGCAACCCGGCCGCGCCGCTGGCCGAGCTGGTGGCGGCGCTGCCGAACGCCACCGAAGCCGGCGCGACGCCGCCCTGGCGCGTGGACCATCCGCTGCAGCCCTTCGATGCGGCGTACTTCGGCGCCGATCCGGCGCTGCGCAGTTCCAATCCCGCCTTCGCGGCGATGGTGGGCGGCGCGCCGGACGCGCCCGCGCTGCTCACGCCGCTGCCTGGCGGCGGCCACGACGGCGGCGAGCTGTCGCTCAGGCGCGTGCTGGCCTGGTGCCGCGACCCTTCGCGCACCCTGCTGGCCGACGGGCTCGGCGTGCGCCTCGATGCGCTGTCCGAGCGCCGGCTCTCGGCCGACGAGCCGCTGGACGCGAAGCTGGAGGTGTTCGATCGCCAGGTGCGCGCGCTGTGCGAGGCGGCGCTGTCCGAGCAGGGTTACGAATTCAACGCGTCGGCGCCCGAGCACCTGGTGCTGGGCGGCGTGCTGCCGCCGGGCGCGTTTGGCGAGCAAGCGTGGGAAGCGGAGCTTGAGGCCGCGAAGGGCTTGGTCGAAGTGGCGCGTGCGCGCGACGACGCGAGGGCGCTGCTCGAGCCCGTGCTCGCGCCGCCGGTGCAGCCGGACATCGCGCGCGAAGTGGCCGGCTTCCAGCTGCTCGGCGAGCTCGACAACGTGCGCGGCGGCGAGGGCTGGCTGTTCGCCACCGGCATCTTCCCGAACGTGGACAAGGAATCGGCGCTGGATTTCCGCCAGCGCCTGCCGCTGTTCCTGGCCTGGGCGCTGTGCCGCCTGGCGCCGGAGAACGCCCATCGCCGCGTGCGCGTACTGGCGCTGGTGGGCAAGGCCGGCAAGGGCGGCAAGCCCGCGGCTACGCCCTGGCAGGACGCGCTGGCGGCCTGGGACGAGCGCTTGCTCGCGGCCGATGCGTCCACGCGCGAGACGATGCTCGCCACGCTCGAAGGCAAGCTCGGCTTCGTTCTCGCCGCCGCCGCGCGCCCGGCCACCGATCCGTGGCCCTACTTCCCGCGCACCAGCTGGGCCCTGGCCAACGACAAGGACGCCGACGACGCCTGGCCGCGCGAGCGACGCTACGCGCCGGGCTACACGCGCCTGCTGGGTCGCGGCATCGAACCCGACGAGAACGAGGCCTGGCGCGTCGCGCTGGCCGACCTCGGACTGGCCCTGAAGATGGCGATGGACCCCGACGAGGAGGGCGCGGCGTGAGCGGCCCCGTCACCGTCGCGCACTGGCGTGATCTCCCGCTCGGCCCCGGCGGCCGGGCCCTGGTCGAGGCCAGCGCCGGCACCGGCAAGACCTGGACCATTGGCGTGCTGTGGTGGCGGCTGCTGCTCGAGCCGGCCGAGCCGCTGGCGGTCGGGAAAATCGTCGTCACCACCTTCACCGACGCCGCCGCGCAGGAGCTGCGCGAGCGCCTGCGCCAGCGGCTTCACCAGGCGCTGGCGCTGGCGGCGGCGCGCCCGGCGCCGGAGGCCGCGAAGGGCGAAGACGAGGCCTGGCTGCTCGCGCGCTGGATGGGCGACGACGCCACCCACGCCGAAGACCTGCGCCGCCTGCGCCTGGCCCTGGCCGACTTCGACCGCGCGCCCATCCGCACGCTGCACGGCCTGTGCCAGGGTATCCTGGCCGAGCACCCGCTCGAGAGCGGCCACGGCACCGAACCGGCCGAGCCCACCTCCGGCGCCGCGCTGCTCGACGAACTCGCGCGCGACGCCTGGCGCGTGCTGCGCCAGTCCGACGACGACGCACTCAAGCGCGCGGGCGAGCCGGACATGAAGCTCTCGACCTTCAGCGCGAAGCTGCGCGCGCTGCTGCGGCCGGGCGTGCGCATCGAGCTGGGCCCGGACCTCGACGAGCTGCGCGCCAGCGTGCCTGCGGGGTGGAGCACGTCGCTTGTGGAGCTGCTCGAGTCGCGCGGGCTGTTCCAGCCGCGCAAGTCGGCGCTGCGAAATGCGCTGTACGCACTGGCGGAAATGCTGCGCGGCGAATTCGACAAACTGACCGACGCCAGCGCCAAAAACCTGCGTGCCTTCGACATCGAAGACCAGGTGATCGCCGAACGCGTGGCGGAGTTCCGTGGCCATCCGGCCATCGTGCAGGCGCTGCAGCTTTTCGCGCAGGTCGAGCTGGTGGCCACCCGGCCGCAGCGCGCGTTCTGGATCGAACAACTCGCCCGCGTCACCGCCTGGCGCGACCAGCGCCTGGCCGCGCGCGGGCAGACCACCTTCGACGAAATGATCCGCCAGGCCCACGCCGCCGTGGCCACGCGGCCGGCGCTGGCCGACGCGCTGTTCGCCGACTGGCCGGTGGCGCTGGTGGATGAGTTCCAGGACACCGACGACCAGCAGTACGGCATCCTCGACCGCCTCTATCGCGACGCCGAAGGCCAGCCACGCGGGCGGCTGGTGATGATCGGCGACCCCAAGCAGGCCATCTACGGCTTCCGCGGCGGCGACGTGCACGCCTACCTGCGCGCGCGCCAGCACGCGGGGCACCGGCTGTCGCTGGACACCAACCACCGCTCCTCGCCGGCATTGGTCGAGGCAGTGAACGAGCTGTATGCCGCGGCCGGCAAGCCGCTGAACGCGCGTGGCGACGAAGCCATCTGCTACGAGACGGTCAAGGCCAGCGGCCGGCAGGCCAACACGCCGTATCTCGTCGGCGGCCAGCCCGTGGCCGCGCCCCTGGCCCTGCACCTGTGGCGCAATCCGCCCGCCTCGCAGCCCGAGCGCAAGCGCGAGGCGCTCAAGGCCTGCGCCGCGCAGATCGCCGCGCTGCTGGCCGACCCCGCGCAAACCATCGACCGCCAGCGCGGGAAGGACATCGTGCGCGAGCGCCTCGCGCCGGGCGACATCGCCGTGCTGCTGCCCACCAACAACGACATCAGCGCCCTGCGCGCCGAACTGCTGCGCCTGAACGTGCCCTGCGTCGGCGGCGCGCGCGCCAGCGTGTTCGACAGCGATTGGGCCTTCGAGCTGCAGGTGCTGCTGCAGGCCCTGGCCAGCCCCGAGGACGAAGGCGTGCTGCGCGCCGCCGTGCTCACGCGGCTGTGGGGCGGCACGCTGGCGCAGGTGGCGGCGCTGGCCGCGGGCGAGGACGCCGGCGACGCCATCGGCGAGCGCCTGCAGCCGCTGCGCGCGCTCTGGCGGCGCGAGGGCGTGCTGGCCGTGGTGCTGGCGCTGGCCGAAGCTGCGGCGCCGCGCCTGCTGGCGCATGCCGGCGGCGAGCGCGACCTCACCGACCTGCGCCACCTGGGCGAGCTGCTGCAGCAGCAGGCCGAAGCTGGCCTGGGCCCGCACGCGCTGCTGGCCTGGCTGGCCGAACAGCGCCTGGACGAGGACGGCGAGGCGCCCGACAGCGAGGAGCGCCAGCTGCGCATCGAATCCGACGCGCGCCGCGTGCAGCTGATGACCCTGCACCGCGCCAAGGGCCTGGAGTTCCCGGTCGTGTTCCTGCCGCTGATGTGGGCCCACGCCTGGGTCGATGTCCAGGGCCGCGCGCCCTGGCTGCTGCCCGCGGAGGGCCAGCCCGGCCGTGAGGCGCGCTTCGACCCCGCCGCGCGCGAGCTGGCCAAGCACGAAGCGCAGGACGAACGCTTCCGCGTGCTCTATGTCGCGCTCACCCGCGCCATCCACGCCTGCCATGTCTACGTGCTGCCGCCGGACCGGCCCAAGGACAAGCAATCGTCGGCGCCGCGCACCGACCCCGAGCGCTCGCCGCTCGATGCGATGCTCGAATGCCTGGGCGTGCCGGCCACCACGCCGGCGCTGCCGGGCACGCAGTGGTGCGAGGGCTGGCCCGCCGAGGCTGCCCCGCTGCCGCGCGACAGCGAGAAGGGTGCGCAGCGCGAGGCGCTGCCGATGCCGCCGCCCGCGCGCCTGCGCCAGCGCCTGAGCTTCACGGCCCTGGTCGGCGGCGCCCGCCGCAGCGCCGAGGAAGAAGCGCCGGCTGACGACGAGGCCGCGGCGCTGGCGCCCGAGCCGCTCACCGATACCCACGATGCCCCGCATCCGGCGCTGCTGGCGCTGGCGGCGGTGCGCGGCCCGGCTTTCGGCAACGCCGTGCACCTGGCCTTCGAGACGCGTGAGCACGGCAAGCCGCTGGCGCAGCAGACCGCGCTGCTGTCGCGCCAGCTGGCGCAGCACGGCGTGCGCGCCGCCGGCGAGCCGCTCGAGGCGCTGGTGCCGCGCCTGGCCGCGCAGCTCGACGCCGCGCTGCAGGCCGAACTGCTGCCGGGCCTGCGCCTGGGCGAGGTCGCGCAAAGCGCGCAGCGCGCCGAGATGGCCTTCCACTTCAAGCTCGACGGCGCGCGCCTCGACGCCCTACGCCAGGCCTGCGCCGCGCACGGCGAGGCCGGCCTGGTGCCGCCGCTGGCCTTCGGCGAGCTGCGCGGCCTGATGACCGGCAAGATCGACCTCGTGTTCGAACACGCCGGCCGCGTGCACGTGCTCGACTACAAGGGCAACTGGCTGGGCGAGCGCCTGGCCGACTACCAGGGCGCCGCGCTGGTGCAGGCCATGGACCAGCACCACTACCGCCTGCAGGCGCTGCTCTACACCGTGGCCGTGCATCGCTACCTCGGCCAGCGCCTGGCCGGGTATTCGCCCGAAACGCACCTGGGCGAGGCGATCTACCTGTTCGTGCGCGCCGCCGGCCACGCGCCCGGCGCCGGCGTCTGGACCCAGGCCTTCGACCCGGCGCTGGTGCGCGCGGTCGATGCCGTGTTCGCGAGCGCGGAGGTGGCGGCATGAGCCACGTCGACTACCGCCTGCAGCCGCGCATCGACATCCAGGGCCGCCTGCCCGAACGCGCCCTGGCCCGCGCGCTGGCGCGCTGGGTGCTGGGCCACGGCGGCAGCGAGCCGCTGGCCGCGCTGGCCGCGCGCGCCGCGGTGGCCGAACTGCACGGCGACACCGCGCTGCCGCCGCTGCCTGCGGAAGAAGCCGGCGCGCTGCGGACGCAGCCGCTGGTGGGCGATGGCCGCACGCGTACGCCCTTCGTGCTCGACGCGCAGAGCCGCTTCTACCTGTGGCGCAATTTCCTGCACGAAGGCGAAGTGGCCGGCGCGCTCGCCGCGCTGCTCGCCGAAAGCACGCCGCTGGGCATCGACGAGGCCGAACTGGCCGGACTCTTCCCCGGCGGCGACCCGGCCACCGACGGCCCGCAGCGCGCCGCCGTTCGCGCCGTCGGCGGGCGCCGCCTGCTGGTGCTCACCGGCGGCCCCGGCACCGGCAAGACCACCACCGTGCTGCGCATGCTGCTGCGCCTGCTGCGCGACGGCATCGCCGCCCGCGACGGCATCGCCGTGGCCGCGCCCACCGGCAAGGCCGCGCAGCGCCTGGTGCAATCGCTGCGCGACGAAGGCGAGCGCCTGCGCGGCTTGCTGCCGCCGGCCTGGGCGCAGCACCTCGACGCCCTGCCCACCGCCAACGCGCTCACCGTGCACCGCCTGCTCGGCTGGTCGCCCAGCCGCAACCGCTACGCCCGCGGCGCCGACGATCCGATCGCCGCCGGCGTGGTGGTGGTGGACGAAGCCTCGATGCTCGACCTGCACCAGCTGCGCGCCCTGCTGGCCGCGCTGCGCCCCGGCGCCACGCTCGTGCTGGTGGGCGACGCCGACCAGCTCGACCCGGTCGGCGCCGGCTCGGTGCTGATGGACCTGGTGGCCGTGCTCGAGGCCCGCGATGCGGCCGCCCTGGTGCGCCTGCGCCACAGCTTCCGCTCGGTGGCGCCGCTGGTGCGCCTGAACGAATCCGTGCGCGCCGGCGACCCGGCCGCGTTCGAGGCGGCGCTGGCCGGTTCCGAAGGCGTGGCGAAGGCGCACGCGGTGGAAGACGCCGCTGCGCTCGCGCGCCGCCTGCGCGACTGGAGCCTGGCGATTTCCGCCGACGGACCGCCGACCGCGCTGCCCGACGACCCCGACGCCGCCGCACAGGCGGCCACCGCCGCGCTGCGCGCACTCGCCGACCGCCAGCTGCTGTGCGCGCTGCGCGACGGCCCCTTCGGCGCCGAAGCCGCCAACGAGGCCATCGAGCGCCGCCTGCACCAGACCTGGGGCGTGCCGGCCGATGCCGCCTGGTACCCGGGCCGCGTGGTGATGGTGACGCGCAACGACTACGGCGCGCGCCTGTTCAACGGCGACGTCGGCCTGTGCCTGCGCGACGCCGATGGCCGCCTGCGGGTGTGGTTCGCCGCGGCCGGCGGCGAGGGCGTGCGCGCGCTGCCGCCGGCGGCGCTGCCCGCGCATGCGCCGGCCTTCGCCATCACCATCCACAAGGCCCAGGGCAGCGAGTACGGCCACGTGGCGGTGCTGCTGCCGCCCGATCCCGAGCACCGCATCCTCTCGCGCCAGCTGCTCTACACCGGCCTGTCGCGCGCCAAGCGCTCGGTCGAACTGTGGGCGCCGGCGGCCAGCACGCTGGCCGCGCTTTCGCGGCGGATGGCCCGCGCCGGTGGCCTGGCGGCCCACCTGTCGGCCCGCCTCGGCGACGCGCCCACGCCCTGAGGCCACGCGCGGTGTTGCGCCTGGCAGGACGATGCGTTTGCTTGCATCGTGCGCGAACGCGCTGCAACGCCGGTTTCGGGCGAGGGCCACACATCGCCTTCACGCCGCGCCCTGCGGCCTCACCGCGCCTTGATGCGCCGATGCCCAAGGTCGCGCCCTCAATCGAACGGGGGCGTCCGAAATGCAGGGTACTTACGATCCGACACTGGTGGTCTTGTCCATCCTGATCGCCGCACTGGCCAGCTACGTGGCCATCGAATTCGCCGGCCGCATCTTCGCGCGCCGCGACCAGCGCGGCCGCTGGCTCACCGCCGGCGCCGTGGCCATGGGCAGCGGCATCTGGTCCATGCACTTCGTGGGCATGGCCGCCTTCACGCTGCCCATCCCGGTCAGCTACGACCTCTGGATCACCGTGGGCTCGTGGCTGGCGGCGGTGGCCGTGTCGGGCCTGGCCCTGCACCTGGTCAGCCGCGGCCCGCTGAGTGCCGGCACCGTCACGCTGGGCGCGCTGGCCATGGGCGCGGGAGTCTGCATCATGCATTACGCCGGCATGGGCGCCATGCGCATGGATCCGGGCCTGGGCTACGACCTGCCGTGGTTCATCGCTTCGGTGCTGATCGCCGTGGGCGCCTCGGCGGCCGCGCTGGTCATCGTGGCCCGCCTGCGCACCGTGCGCAGCTGGCGCGACGTGGGCCTGCGCACCGCCGCCGCCGCGGTGATGGGCCTGGCCGTGGCCGGCATGCACTACAGCGGCATGGCCGCGGTGCAGTTCGACCCGAACGCCTTCTGCGCCCCGGGCAACCTGCTCGCCGGCGACGCCATCGCCACGCCGACCGTGCTGGCCAGCCTGCTGGGCCTGGGCTTCGCGCTGTTCTTCGCCCTCTCCGACGCCCGTGCCGTGGTGCAGGCCAAGCGCGCCGCCCGCGCCGAGGCCGAGCGCCTGAACGAGCTGGCCTTCGTGGACCGCGAGACCGGCCTGGTCAACCGCGCCCGCTTCGGCCAGCAGCTGGTCGAGGCGCTGCGTCGCCAGCCGGTGTCGAGCGTGGCCAGCATCCGCGTGCTCGATGCCCGCGGCGAGGAAGCCAAGGATCGCGTGGCCACGGCGGCGGCGGTGCTGGCGCCGCTGCAGTCCAGCGGCCTAGTGCTCGCCCGCACCTCGCCGGCCCAGCTGATGGTGCTGGCCGAGGGCCTGTCGGCCGAAGCGGTTCGCAGCTCCCTGCTGCCGGGCTGGCGCCGGCTGGCCGCGGGCCTGGCGGGGCAGGGCGTGCAGCTCGCCTTCGGCCTGGCCGAGGCGCCGGCCGACGGCGACAACGCCCAGGCCCTGATGCTGCGCGCCGCCTCGCGCAGCGCCGAGCGCGAGGACGAGCCCGCGCCGGAGCCGCGCCTGGGCGCGATGGCCGCCTTCCTGGCCGCCGGCCCGGCCGTGCGCGACAGCGCGGCCTGAGCCCCGCGCGGGGATGCGGCGGGCGGCCGGGGCGATAAACTCGCCCCATGCCGTCCGCCCTCGAAACCGCCCCGCTTGAACTGGCCACCGCGCTGCCCGCCCGCTACTACGCGGGCGAGGCGGCGCACGCGCGCGACCTGCGCGCCATATTCGGCCGCAGCTGGCAGCTGGTGGCGCGCGCCGACCAGCTCGAGGCCGCCGGCGACCACGTCGTCGACACCGTCGGCAGGCTGCCGGTCATCGTGGTGCGTGGCGCCGACGGCGAACTGCGCGCCTTCGCCAACGTCTGCCGCCACCGCGCAGGCCCGCTGGCCTTGTGCAATGGCAAGGGCGCCCGCGCGCTGCACTGCAAGTACCACGGTTGGAGCTACACGCTCGAGGGCCAGCTGCGCTCGGCGCCGGAGATGCAGGACGCGAAGGACTTCGACGTGTCCACCATCCGCCTGCCTTCGCTGCGCGTGGCGCAGTGGCAGGGCCTGGTCTTTGTCTGCGCCGACGAGGCGACGCCGGCCTTCGAAGAGGTGTATGGCGGCATCGCCGGACGCATCGCGCCCATCGACCTGTCCGCGCTGCGTTTCGCCCGCCGTGACCACTACGACCTGGCCTGCGACTGGAAGGTGTACGTGGACAACTTCCTCGAGGGCTACCACCTGCCGCACGTGCACCCGGGCCTGTCGAAGGTGCTCGACTACCGCGCCTACGACACCGAGCTGCATCCGTGGAAGTCGCTGCAGCATTCGCCGCTGCGCGACGCCGGCGGCGCCAACGCCTACGGCGAAGGCGAGGCGTTCTACTGGTTCGTCTATCCGAACGTGATGCTCAACATCCTGCCCGGCCGCCTGCAGACCAACCGCGTGCTGCCGCTGGGGCCGGGGCGCTGCCGGGTGGAGTTCGATTACTTCTATGCGCCGGGACCCGACGGCGAGGCGCTGGCGCAAGCCGACCGCGAGTTCAGCGACGAGGTGCAGGCCGAGGACATCGCCATCTGCGAGGCCGTGCAGCGCGGGCTCGACTCGGGCAGCTACGAGGCGGGGCGGCTGTGCCCCAAGCGCGAGTCGGCGCTGTGGCACTACCACCAGCAGCTGCGCGCGGCCTACGCCGACGACGAGGCCCGCTGATGCGCGACCCGCGCCACGACATCCTGTTCGAGCCGGTGCGCATCGGCCCGGTGGTGGCGAAGAACCGCTTCTTCCAGGTGCCGCACTGCAACGGCATGGGCCACGCCATGCCGCTGGCGCACGCCGCGATGCGCGAGGTGAAGGCCGAGGGCGGCTGGGCGGTGGTGTCCACCGAGGAGTGCGAGATCCACCCCAGCTCCGACCTCACGCCCTATGTCGAGGCGCGGCTGTGGGACGACCGCGACATCCCGGCGCTGGCGCTGATGTGCGAGAAGGTGCATGCGCACGGCGCGCTGGCGGCGGTGGAGCTGACCCACAACGGCCCGGCAGCCTCGAACCTGTTCTCGCGCGAGGTCCTGCTGGCGCCCTCGCACCAGCCCACCAAGTACGGCTATCCGCAGCAGGCGCGGGCGATGGACAAGGCCGACATCCGCGAATACCGGCGCTGGCACCGAGAGGCGGCCGTGCGCGGCATGAAGGCGGGCATGGACATCGTGTACGTGTACGCGGCGCACGACTTGTCGCTGGCCATGCACTTCCTGCAGCGGCGCCGCAACCAGCGCACGGATGAATACGGCGGCTCGCTGGAGAACCGCGTGCGCCTGCTGCGCGAGCTGGTCGAGGACACGAAGGACGCCGTGGGCCACCGCTGCGGCGTGGCCCTGCGCTTCGCCACCGAGGAGATGCTGGGCCCGGAGGGCGTGGAGCTGGCCGAGGCGCGCGACATCGTGGCCATGCTGGCCGAGCTGCCGGACCTGTGGGACGTGAACGTCAGCGCCTGGTACAACGACTCGCTGCCCTCGCGCTTCGGCGGCGAGGCGGCGCAGGAGCCCTTCGTCAACTTCGTCAAGCGCGCCACGAGCAAGCCGGTGGTGGGCGTGGGGCGGTTCACGTCGCCCGACACGATGGTGTCGCAGATCCGCCGCGGCGTGCTCGACATCATCGGCGCGGCGCGGCCGTCGATTGCCGACCCGTTCCTGCCGCGCAAGATCGAAGAAGGCCGGCTCGACGACATCCGCGAGTGCATCGGCTGCAATGTCTGCGTGTCGGGCGACAACACCGTCTCGCCCATCCGCTGCACCCAGAACCCGTCGATGGGCGAGGAGTGGCGCAAGGGCTGGCACCCGGAGCGCATCGCGCCGGCGCGCAAGCCAGAGAAGGTGCTGGTGGTCGGCGGCGGCCCGGCCGGCCTGGAGGCGGCGCGGGCGCTGGGCCAGCGCGGCTTCGAGGTGGCGCTGGCCGAGGCTTCGAAAGCCTTGGGCGGCCGCGTGGCGCGCGAGGCGAAGCTGCCCGGCCTGGCCGAGTGGGGGCGGGTGCGCGACTGGCGCGTGGGTCAGATCAACAAACTGCGCAACGTGGCGGTGTACCTGGACTCGAGGCTGTCGGCGCAGGACGTGCTCGACTTCGGCGCCGCACATGTCGTCGTCGCCACCGGTGCCCGCTGGCGGCGCGATGGCGCGGGGCGCACGCACGGCGCGGGCCTCGCCGGCCTGGCCGACGCCGCCAATGTGTTCACGCCCGACGACCTGATGGACGGCCCGCTGCCCGAAGGCAGCGTGGCCGTGTACGACGACGACGGCGGCTACCACGCCACCGTGCTGGCCGAGGCGCTGGCGCGGGCCGGGCGGCAGGTGCACTTCGTCACGCCCGAGGACGTGGTGGCGCCCTGGGGCCAGTTCACGCTCGAGTACCGGCACGTGCGCAAGCGCCTGGCTTCGCTGGGCGTGCAGGCGCGGGTGTCGCAGGTGCTGCGCGCGCTCGACGGGCACGAACTGGTGCTCGAGGACGCCTGGAGCGGGCAGACGCAGCTGCTGCACGTGGACGCACTGGTGAGCGTCACCTCGCGGCTGCCGGAGGATGCGCTTTACCACGCGCTGCTGGCCCGCGAGGCCGACTGGGCCGATGCCGGTGTTTCAAGCGTCACCCGCATCGGCGATGCCGAGGCGCCGGGGCTGATCGCCCACGCGGTGTACGCCGGGCATCGGTATGCCCAGGAGCTGGGCGAGGCGAAGGTGGGCGAGGTGCCGTTCAAGCGGCACTTCCACCACGCCGGGGAGTGAAGCCCGGCCTTATAATTGGCGGCTCACCCGTTCCCCGAGCCCGCCCATGAACGCCAAGCACCGCAAGCCGCTTCCCGGCACCTCCCTGCACTGGTTCGACGCCCGCGAGGCGGTCGAGGCCCTGCAGCCGGGCGCCTGGGACGGGCTGCCCTACACCTCGCGCGTGCTGGCCGAGAACCTGGTGCGCCGCTGCGATCCGGCCACGCTCGACGACTCGCTGCGCCAGCTCATCGAGCGCCGGCGCGACATGGACTTCCCCTGGTTCCCGGCCCGCGTGGTCTGCCACGACATCCTGGGCCAGACGGCGCTGGTGGACCTGGCCGGCCTGCGCGACGCCATCGCCGACCAGGGCGGCGACCCGGCCCAGGTGAACCCGGTGGTGCCGGTGCAGCTGATCGTGGACCACTCGCTTGCGGTCGAATGCGGCGGCTACGACCCGGATGCCTTCGCCAAGAACCGCGCCATCGAGGACCGCCGCAACGCCGACCGCTTCCACTTCATCGACTGGACGAAGCTGGCGTTCAAGAACGTGGACGTGATCCCGCCGGGCAACGGCATCATGCACCAGATCAACCTGGAGAAGATGTCGCCGGTCATCTACGTCCAGGACGGCGTTGCCTTCCCCGACACCTGCGTGGGCACCGACAGCCACACGCCGCACGTGGACGCGCTGGGCGTGATCGCCATCGGCGTGGGCGGCCTCGAGGCCGAGAACGTGATGCTGGGCCGCGCCTCGTGGATGCGCCTGCCCGACATCATCGGCGTCGAGCTGACCGGCAGGCCGCAGCCGGGCATCACCGCCACCGACATCGTGCTCTCGCTCACCGAGTTCCTGCGCAAGCAGAAGGTGGTGGGCGCGTACCTCGAGTTCCGCGGTGAAGGCGCCGCGGCCCTGACCCTGGGCGACCGCGCCACGATCTCCAACATGGCGCCCGAGTACGGCGCCACCGCGGCCATGTTCTTCATCGACGGCAACACCCTCGACTACCTGCGCCTGACCGGCCGCAGCGACGAGCAGGTGGCGCTGGTGGAGAACTACGCCAAGACCGCCGGCCTGTGGGCCGACGCCCTGGCCACCGCGCAGTACGAGCGCACGCTGCACTTCGACCTCTCGGGCGTGGTGCGCACGATGGCCGGCCCCTCGAACCCGCACGCGCGCGTGGCGACCACCGACCTCGCCGCCAAGGGCATCGCCGGCAACATGGAGGCCGCACGCGCGCAGGAAGCCGAGGGCCTGATGCCCGACGGCGCGGTGATCATCGCCGCCATCACCTCGTGCACCAACACCTCCAACCCGCGCAACGTCATCGCGGCGGGCCTGCTGGCGAAGAAGGCGAACGCGCTGGGCCTGGTGCGCAAGCCCTGGGTGAAGAGCTCGCTGGCGCCGGGTTCGAAGGCCGTGGCGCTCTACCTCGAGGAAGCGGGCCTGAAGACCGAGCTCGAGAAGCTGGGCTTCGGCATCGTCGCCTTCGCCTGCACCACCTGCAACGGCATGAGCGGCGCGCTGGACCCGAAGATCCAGCAGGAAATCATCGATCGCGATCTCTACGCCACCGCCGTGCTCAGCGGCAACCGCAACTTCGACGGCCGCATCCATCCCTACGCCAAGCAGGCCTTCCTGGCCTCGCCGCCGCTGGTGGTGGCCTATGCCATCGCCGGCACCATCCGCTTCGACATCGAGCGCGACGCGCTGGGGCACCGCGCCGACGGCACGCCGATCCTGCTCAAGGACCTGTGGCCGAGCGACGCCGAAATCGACGCGATCGTGAAGGCGGCCGTGAAGCCCGAGCAGTTCCGCGCCGTGTACGAGCCGATGTTCAAGATCGCCGTGGAGAGCGCCGCGAAGGTGAGCCCGCTCTACGACTGGCGCGAGATGAGCACCTACATCCGCCGCCCGCCCTACTGGGAAGGCGCGCTCGCCAAGCCGCGCACGCTGCAGGGCCTGCGCCCGCTGGCGCTGCTGGGCGACAACATCACCACCGACCACCTCTCGCCCTCGAACGCCATCCTGGCCGACAGCGCCGCCGGCGAATACCTGGCGAAGATGGGCCTGCCCGAAGAGGACTTCAATTCCTACGCCACGCATCGCGGCGACCACCTGACCGCGCAGCGCGCCACCTTCGCCAACCCCACGCTGCTCAACGAGATGGCGGTGGTGGACGGCGCGGTGAGGAAGGGCTCGCTGGCGCGCGTGGAGCCGGAAGGCAAGGTGATGCGCATGTGGGAGGCGATCGAAACCTACATGGACCGCGGCCAGCCGCTGATCATCATCGCCGGCGCCGACTACGGCCAGGGTTCGAGCCGCGACTGGGCCGCCAAGGGCGTGCGCCTGGCCGGCGTGGAGGCCATCGTCGCCGAGGGCTTCGAGCGCATCCACCGCACCAACCTGATCGGCATGGGCGTGCTGCCGCTGGAGTTCCTGCCCGGCACCACTCGCAAGACCCTGGGCCTGGACGGCACCGAGACCTACGACGTACTCGGCGAGCGCGCCCCCCGCGCCACGCTGACCCTGGTGGTGAACCGCCGCAACGGCGAGCGCCTGGAAGTACCCGTGCGCTGCCGCCTGGACTCCGACGAGGAAGTCTCGATCTACGAAGCCGGCGGCGTGCTGCAGCGCTTCGCCCAGGACTTCCTGGAGTCGGCGAAGGTCGCCTGAATCCACTGACGGCAGGACGGGTCTTTGGTGCATTGCCGGGGCCCGGGGGCCGGCGTAAACTTCGATGGCAATCTTTGCCATAGGAGTCCGCCATGGCCACCATGAACATTTCGCTGCCCGACGACCTGAAGGCGTTCGTCGATGCCCAGGTGGCCGAGCACGCCTACGGCTCGAGCAGCGAATACCTGCGCGAGCTGATCCGAAAGCAGCGTGACATCGAGAAGCTGCGCGGCCTGCTGATGGAAGGCCTGGAGTCCGGGCCGCCGGTGCCCATGGAGGCCGATTTCTTCGACAAGATGCGTGCGCAGGCCAGGGCCAGGGCGCGCGCGAAGTGAGGCGGGTGCGCTGGCACCCCCTTGCGCTGGGCGATGTCTCCGAAGCCGCGGCCTGGTATGGCGTACAAGGCGGCGTTGCGCTGGAGACCGCCTTCGCCGACGAGCTCGAAACGGCCCTCGGGCGTCTCGCCAGCAACCCAGGCATCGGATCGGGCCGGTACGCCGATCTGCTGAGGATCGAGTCGCTGCGCCATTGGCCGATGCACACGTTCCCCCACCTGATTTTCTACTTCGACCGCGAACCCCATCTCGATGTGTGGCGCGTGCTGCATTCGCAACGCGATGTCGCCGGATGGATGCACGGCTCCAAGGAACCCAAATGACCCACGCACCGCAGCTCAAGATCCCCGCCACCTACCTGCGCGGCGGCACCTCCAAAGGCGTGTTCTTCCGCCTCGGGGACCTGCCCGAAGCCGCGCGCGTGCCCGGCCCGGCGCGCGATGCGCTGCTGATGCGCGTCATCGGTTCGCCCGATCCGTACGGCAAGCACACCGACGGCATGGGTGGCGCCACCTCGAGCACCAGCAAGTGCGTGATCCTCAGCAGGAGCACGCAGCCCGGCCACGACGTGGACTACCTCTACGGCCAGGTGTCGATCGACACCGCCTTCGTGGACTGGAGCGGCAACTGCGGCAACCTCAGCACCGCCGTGGGCCCCTTCGCCATCGCCAACGGCTTCATCGACAAGTCGCGGCTGCCGGAGAACGGCGTGTTCCCGGTGCGCATCTGGCAGGCCAACATCGGCAAGACCATCGTCTGCCACGTGCCCATCACCAACGGAGAAGTGCAGGAAACCGGCGATTTCGAGCTCGACGGCGTCACCTTCCCGGCGGCCGAGATCGTGCTCGAGTTCATGGACCCGGCCGACGAGGGCGAGGACGGCGGCGCGCTGTTCCCGACCGGCAACCTGGTGGACGTGCTGGAGGTCCCGGGCGTGGGCAGCTTCGAAGCCACGATGATCAACTCCGGCATCCCGACGATCTTCGTGCGCGCCAGGGACATCGGCTACACCGGCACCGAGCTGCAGGACGCCATCAACGGCGACCCGGCCGCGCTCGCCCGCTTCGAAACCCTTCGCGCGCACGGCGCCGTGCGCATGGGCCTGATCAAGGACGTGGGCGAAGCGGCCAAGCGCCAGCACACGCCCAAGATCGCCTTCGTCGCGCCGCCCGTTGATCACGTCGTCAGCAGCGGCAAGCGCCTCGCCGCCGCCGACATCGACCTGTGCGTGCGCGCGCTGAGCATGGGCAAGCTGCACCACGCCATGATGGGCACCTGCGCCGTGGCCATCGGCACCGCCGCGGCCATCCCGGGCACGCTGGTGAACGAGGCCGCCGGCGGCGGCCCGCGCCAGGCCGTGCGCTTCGGCCACCCCAGCGGCACCCTGCGCGTGGGCGCCGAGGCCGCCCACGAGGGCGGCCAGTGGGTCGTGCGCAAGGCCATCATGAGCCGCAGCGCCCGCGTGCTGATGGAAGGCGCGGTGCGCGTGCCCGCCGACAGCCCGCCGGCGTGAATCGTCCGGGACCGGCAATTATGTATCAATTATTCTCATATTGATAATATTGTGGCGGCTGATATTATCGATTTTCCCTAAATTGATAACTGCCGTGGCCATCCCTGAGTCCCCGCCCAGCCTAGCCGACCTTGCCCGGACCGACCCGGCGGCGTTTGCCCGTGCGTTCGCGCTCCAGGCGGGCCTCGACGACATGCGCTACATGCACTGGGACGAACTGCGGCACCGGCCACCGCCGGCCGGCGCCACCTCTTCCGACTGGTGGTTCGCCCTGAAGCTCCGGCGCACGGGCGCACTGCGGCCCCTGCCATTCACTGACCGTCACGGCAATCCGTTCCAGTTCGGTATGACCGACTGCATCGTGGAGCTGTTGCACCGGATCGACATGGCCCTGGGTGGCAGGCGTGACGCCCTCAGCGGGTTGGCCACCAGCGAGATGCGCGATCGCTATCTGGTCAGCGGTCTGATCGAAGAGGCCATCACTTCGAGCCAGATGGAAGGTGCCTCGACCACCCGACAGGTCGCATCGGAAATGCTGCGCTCGGGACGCGCGCCGCGGACCCCGAGCGAACAGATGATATTCAACAACTACCGAGCCATGGAGTTCATCCGTAGCCAGGACCGGGAAACACTGACCCCGGCGGTAGTTCGCGAGATCCAGCGCATACTCACCCTGCACACGCTGGAAAGCCCCGAGGACGCCGGTAGGCTGCAGCTTCCGGGGGAACCGCGCGTCAAGGTCATGGACAACATCGATGGCGCCGTGCTGCATGAGCCGCCAGATGCCTTCGAGCTGCCGGAGCGCCTTCAGCGGCTGTGCGATTTCGCCAACGGCCAGGCCCACCACCTCGGTTACGTGCATCCCGTGGTGCGCGCGATCCTGCTGCACTTCATGCTGGCATACGACCACCCGTTCGTGGATGGCAATGGCCGCACGGCGCGGGCACTTTTCTACTGGGGCATGCTCAACCAGGGCTATGAACTGGCTGAATTCCTGTCGATCTCCCGTGTTCTCAAGCAAGCCCAGGGCCAGTACAAGCGGGCCTTCCTGCATACCGAGACCGACGGGAACGACGTCACCTATTTCGTCATCCACCAGCTTCGTGCCCTTGAAAAGGCGATCGATTCGCTGCGGGCGTACCTCGACGAGAAGACGAAGCAGCTCGAGCAGATCGACCGGCGCATGCGCGCGGAGCAAAAACTGAACCACCGACAGCGGGCCTTGTTGGCCCACGCGCTGCGCCACCCTGGCTTTCGTTACACCATCGAGTCCCATCGCGCGAGCCATGCGGTTGCCTTCGCAACCGCACGTGCCGACCTCCTCGAATTGGCGTCAAAGGGCTTTCTCGATGAACGGGAACGCTCGGGGCGAACCCGAATCTTCTCGGCCCCCGCCGATCTTGGGAACCGTCTGGGCGCAGCGCCGGCGTGAACCGGCGCACACGCGCGCTCGGTTAAACTCCGCGCAACACACTGCAGGAGCCCGCCATGTCCCTTTCCGGAAAGACCATCGCCGTCACGGGCGCCTTCGGCTTCCTCGGCAGCGCGGTGGTCCAGCGGCTGCTCGCGCAGGGCGCCACCGTCGTCGCCATCGACGTGGCCGCCGCGCCGCGCGACCCGGCCTCGCTGGGCGCCGCCCACGTGCACGGCGGCGTCGACCTCGGCGACGGCGCCGCGGCGAAGGCCGCCTTCGACGCCATCGCCCGCGCCCACGGCGGCCTGCACGGCCTGGTGAACATCGCCGGCGGCTTCGCCTGGGAGAAAGTGCAGGGCGGCGCGCTCGCCACCTGGGACAAGCTCTACCAGATGAACCTGCGCACGGCCGTCGCCGCCACCCAGGCCGCGCTGCCGCACCTGCCGGACGGCGGCCGCATCGTCAACATCGGCGCCAACGGCGCGGTGAAGGCGGGCGCGGGCATGGGCGCCTACGCCGCCTCGAAGGCCGGCGTGATGCGCCTGACCGAGGCGCTGGCCGAGGAACTCAAGGACCGCGGCATCACCGTCAACGCGCTGCTGCCCAGCATCATCGACACGCCGGCCAACCGCGCCGACATGCCCGACGCCGATGTCGGCCGCTGGGTACAGCCAGCGCAGCTGGCGGCCACCATCGCCTTCCTGCTTTCGGACGAGGCCGCGGCCATCACCGGCGCCCTGATCCCGGTGACCGGCCGGGTCTGAGCCCGTGCCGGCTCCACGCCGGCTTCACATCCCCGGGTGAGACTGCGGCAAGGGCGTCCGCGCCGCGGATGCCAGCGCGTTCCCGATGACAAGGGAGCAGGGGAGCAACACATGAAGTCGACCGGGAAGCTCGCGTCGTCGCTGGTCCTGGGGGCCGTCCTGGCCGGTGCGCCGGCGGCGGCGCAGGACGCCATCGTGTTCCAGGGCGTACGCGTGTTCGATGGCGTCGGGCCGGCGCTGAGCGAGCCCACCAACGTGCGCGTGAGCGGTAACCGCATCGAGGCCATCGGCCCGACGGTATCCACCGAGGGCGCGCGCGTCATCGACGGCCGGGGCCGCACCCTGATGCCCGGCCTGATCGACGTGCACGTGCACATGACCTTCAGCGCCATGGACATGGCCACGCTGCAGTCGCCCGAACTCACGCCCGAGTCGGCGGGCCGCGCCGCCGCCGTGGGCGCAGAGCAGATGCTGCTGCGCGGCGTCACCAGCGTGCGCGACATGGGCGGGCCGGTCTTCCCGCTCAAGGCCGCCATCGACGCCGGCAAGGTGAAGGGCCCGCGCATCTGGCCCTCGGGCGCGCACCTGAGCCAGACCTCCGGCCACGGCGACCTGCGCGCGCCGCACGAAGGCCCGCGCCGCTTCACCGGCAAGCTCTCGCGCGCCGAGCAGCTGGGCGCCACCTGGATCGTCGACGGACGCGACGACGTGCTCACCGCCACGCGCGAGAACCTGCGCTTCGGCGCCAGCCAGATCAAGATCATGGCCGGCGGCGGCACCAGCTCGGACTACGACCCGCTCGACGTCACCCAGTACACGCTCGACGAAATGCGCGCCGCTGTCGAGGCCGCCGACGACTGGAACACCTACGTCACCGTGCACGCCTACCACGCCAGGTCGGTGCGCCGCGCCATCGAAGCCGGCGTGAAGTGCATCGAGCATGGCCAGCTGCTCGACGACGAGACCCTGGCGCTGATGGCCGAGAAGGGCGTGTGGCTGAGCCTGCAGATGCTGCAGGAGGATTCGGAAACCATGGCGCCCTCGCGCCGCGCCAAGCGCAAGCCGGTGATCGATGCGCAGCAGCACGTCTGGGCCCGGGCGAAGGCCGCCGGCGTGAAGCTGGCCTGGGGTACCGACATCCTGTTCGATCCGGCGGTGAACAAGGAGCAGACCGCCTACCTGCTCCGGCTCAGGCCCTGGTTCACGCCGGCCGAAATCCTCAAGCTCGCCACCCACGACAACGCCCAGCTGCTGGCGCTTTCCGGCCCGCGATCGCCCTACCAGGGCGAGCTGGGCGTGGTGCGCGAAGGCGCGCTGGCCGACCTGATCCTGGTCGACGGCGACCCGCTGGCCAATCTCGAACTGGTCGCCGACCCGACGAGGAATTTCGTCGTCATCATGAAGGACGGCGCCCTCATCAAGGAGCCGAAATGAAAACCACGCCGCTGCTGCTCGCCCTCGCGCTCGCCGCGCCCGCCCACGCCGACGAGGGCGAGTGGACGGGACAGGTGACGCCCTACCTCTGGGGCTCGGCCCTGGGCGGCACGCTCACGCCCTTCACCGGCGCGCCCACCGTCAGCATCAACAAGTCCTTCAGCGAGGTGCTGGAGGACAGCGACGGCGCCTTCTTCATCTCGGGCTTCGCGCGCCGCGACCGGCTGGTGCTGCTGGCCGACTTCAGCACCTCGTCTTCGTCGAAGGAGGGCCGGGTGCCGCCCGGTGTCCCGGCCGAGGGCAAGCTGGAGCAAAGCTCGCTGACGCTGGCCGCGGGCTGGCGGGTGATGGACGAGGAGCGCTTCACGATCGACCTGCTCGCCGGCCTGCGCCGCTGGGACATCGATGCCCAGGTGGACGTGCCGCTCGTGGGCGTGTCGCGCTCGCCGGGCCTCACCTTCACCGACCCGCTGGTGGCCGCGCGCGCGAACATCGCGCTGTCGCCGAAGTGGTCGCTGCTGGGTTACGTCGATGCCGGCGTCGGCGGCTCGGGTTCGGATAGCACCTACCAGTGGCTCGCCACGCTCAACTACCAGCCCGGCGAGCGCTGGGTCTTCAGCGGCGGCGTGCGCGTGCTGAGCCTCGACTACCGTGACGGCGGCACGCGTCTCGACGCGCGCCTGGCCGGCCCGCTGCTGGGCGCGAGCTGGCGGTTCTAGCCCGCGTCGTCCGCGAGCACGTGCGGGGGCCAGCACGGCGTGAGCCCGCTGCTGGCCAGCGGATACGCGCAGGCCGCGAGATGGGCGCTGCCATCGGCCTCGATGCGTACCCAGGCGGCCTGGCGGAAGCGACGCGCCAGCGCATCCACCGGCTGGCCCTCGCCGCCGATGACCAGGAACCCCGGCTCGTTCCAGCTGCCGTCTTCGCTGCCGCCGTCGGAGGGCAGGCGCGGCAGGCCGAGCGCGTCGATGGCTTCGGCGAGCGCGGCGTTCGCGGCAGCATTCTCCTGCGCCGACTGCGTCTGCCCGAACGGGTTCTCGCCGGTGACCAGGCCGCCGTGCGTGGCGCCGTGGCGCGCGAGCACCGCGGCCATGGCGGGATTGGGCTGGCCGAGCTGCAGGTCGATGCGCTGGCCCTGGTCGTAGACGCGGTAAACGGCGTCGGCGAAGGCGGCCATCATGGCGGGCGGGGGTGGGTAGGTGGCGTGTGGGCTCATGCGAAGAGCATACCCCTCTCCCCAACCCCTCTCCCGCAAGCGGGAGAGGGGCTCAAAGCGCGCTTGTCTCCCCTCTCCCGCTTGCGGGAGAGGGGCCGGGGGAGAGGGCCGCTTTTCGCTATCCTCCCCCCATGCACGCCCCCGCCTTCCTCCTGCGCACCACCCTGCGCCTCCTCCTCAAGCCCGTCCTCACCCCGCGCTTTGGCTATCCCTTCCAGCGACGCTGGATGCAGGCCCTTTCCGCCATCGGCGTGTTCCCCCAGGGCATCACGCGCGAAGATCAAACCCTGGGCGGCATCGCCTGCGAAACCTGGCGCGACCCGCGCGCCCCGGCCGTGCGCGAGGGCGCCGTGCTCTACCTGCACGGCGGCGGCTACACCACCGGTTCGCCACGCACGCATCGCACGCTGGGGGCCTGGCTGGCGCGGCAGTGCGGCGTGCCGGTGCACGTGGCCGATTACCGCCTTGCGCCCGAGCATCCATTCCCCGCCGCGCTGCACGATGCGCTGGCGGTTTACCGCGAGCTCGCCGCGCGCGGCCCGGTCGTGGTGGCGGGCGACTCCGCCGGTGGTGGCCTGGCGCTCGCGCTGGCGCTGGAGCTGCGCGAACAGAACCTGCCGGCGCCGGCGGCGCTCGTGCTGCTGGCCCCGCTGGGTGATCTTCGCGAAGAGACGGCGCTGGCACCGCCCAAGGGCGAGGCGATACTGAATCCGACTTGGGCCCGCAGCAACCACCGCGCCTACGCCGGCCACGATCTCGCCAACCCCAAGGTCTCGCCGCTGCTGGCCGACCTGCGCGGCCTGCCGCCCACGCTGGTGCAGTTCGGCAGCGACGACCTGCTGCGGCCGCAGTGCGAGGCGCTGGTGGAGAAACTGCAGGCGTCCGGTGTCGACGTGGTGCGCGACTTCAGCGAGGGCGTCTGGCATGTGTTCCAGCTGCATGCCGGGCAACTGGCGGCGGCGGATGCGGCGGTGGCGCGCATTGGCTGGTTCGTGTCGCGCGCGCTCGATCGCGCGGGCCCTCTCCCCCGGCCCCTCTCCCACAAGGGGAGAGGGGAGCAAAGCACTGTAAGCCCCTCTCCCTTCGTGGGAGAGGGGTTGGGGAGAGGGGGCCGCCCCACCCACGACGTCGTGATCCTGGGCGCCGGCATGTCCGGCCTCTGCGCCGCCATCCAGCTGCAGAAGGCCGGCCTGCACGACTTCGTCATGCTCGAGCAATCCGAAGGCCTCGGCGGCACCTGGTGGGACAACCGCTACCCGGGCGCACAGGTGGACGTGCCCGCGCCGGCCTACAGTTTTTCCTTCGCGCCCAACCCGCGCTGGCGGCAGCGCTTCGCCAACGCGCCCGAAATCCACGAATACCAGCAGGCGCTGGCCGACAAACGCGGCCTCAGCGCACGCCTGCGCCTGGGCACGCGCCTGACCGAAGCGCATTTCGACGAAGCCTCCGGCCTGTGGCACCTGCAAACGAATAGTGGCGACACGCTGGTGGCGCGCCACTTCATCTGCAGCACCGGCCCGCTGAGCCAGCCGCGCTGGCCCGACATCCCGGGCCTGGACCAATTCCAGGGCTTCAAGCTCCACTCCGCGCGCTGGGATGCCAACGCGCCGCTGGCCGGCAAGCGCGTGGGCGTGATCGGCACCGGCTCGACCGCCGTGCAGCTGGTGCCGCCCATCGCGCGCGAGGCCGCCAGCCTGCAGGTGTTCCAGCGCACGCCGAACTGGATCCTGCCGCGCCTCGAGCGCCGCTACTTCTGGTTCGACGGCCTGCTCGCGCGCCTGCCGCCTTATGCCTGGGCGGTGCGCCATGGCTGGGTGTGGTTCCTCGAGCTCGGCCGCCGCGGTTTCCAGGACGGGACGCTGATGCGCCGCTTCATGCTCTGGTGGGCGGCGCGCCACCGCCGCGTGCAGCTGCCCGACCCGGCGCTGCGCGCGAAGCTCGAGCCCAGCTACCCGCTGGGCTGCAAGCGCATCATCTATTCCAGCGATTACTACCCGACGCTGGTGCAGCCGAACGTGCGGCTGGTGACCGATGGCATCGAGCGCCTCACGCCCACCGGAATCCGCACGGCCGACGGCCAGGACATTCCGCTGGATGCCCTGGTCTGCGCCACTGGCTTCGACACCGTGCACCCGCTGCAGTCGCTGCAGGTGCGCGGCCGCGACGGCCGCACCCTGGCCGAGGCCTGGAAGGACGGCCCCGAGGCCTTCCACGGCATCCACGTGGCCGGCTTCCCGAACCTCTACCTGATGCTGGGGCCGAACACCGCCACCGGCCACACCTCCACGCTGCTCTTCATCGAGCCGGCGGTGCGCCACGCCATCGAGTGCATGCGCGCCGTGGAAGAGGGCGGCCACCAGGCCATCGAGGTGCGCGAAGAGGCCATGCGCGGGCACAACGCGGCGCTGCAGGCGCGCCTGGGCCGCTCGGTGTGGGCGCAGTGCCGCAGCTGGTACCGCATGGACGACGGCAAGGTGGTGGCCATCTTCCCGGGCCACACGCGGGAGTACGTGCAGGGCCTGCGGCGAGTGGGCTGGGGCGCATTCGAGTTCAGCGGCTGAGGCCGATCCCCTCTCCCCAACCCCTCTCCCGCAAGGGGAGAGGGGCTCACATCGCGAGCCTTGCTCCCCTCTCCCCTTGCGGGAGAGGGGCCGGGGGAGAGGGCCACGCCCCGTCCACAACCCCCATCGCATACTCACGACATGCGCCTCAACGCCGATTTCTCACAGCGCGTCGTCATCCGCCCCGACGACAGCCCCTGGCAGCCCTCGCCCTCCCCGGGCGTGGATCGCCGCCTGCTGGATCGCATCGGCGGCGAGCAGGCCCGCGCCACCAGCCTAGTGCGCTACGCCGCGGGCTCGGCCTTCCCCGAACACACTCACCCGATGGGCGAGGAAATCCTGGTGCTCGACGGCGTCTTCAGCGACGAGCGCGGCGACTTCGGCCCGGGCAGCTACCTGCGCAACCCCGACGGCTCGCGCCACGCGCCGCGCAGCGTGCCGGGCTGCACCCTGTTCGTGAAGCTGCGCCAGTTCGCCCCCGGCGACGACGCCACCGTGGCCATCGACACCGCCCGCGGCGAGTGGCGCCCCGGCCTGGTGCCGGGGCTGCGGGTGATGCCGCTGCATTCCTTCGGCACCGAGCACACGGCGCTGGTGGACTGGGCGCCGGGCACCGTGTTCCAGCCGCATACGCATTTCGGCGGCGAGGAAATCCTGGTGCTGAGCGGGGTGTTCGAGGACGAGCATGGCCGCTATCCGGCCGGCAGCTGGCTGCGCAGCCCGCACCTGTCGCGGCACGCGCCGTTCACCCGCGAGGGGGCGCGGATTCTGGTGAAGGTGGGGCACCTGGACGAGGAGCGGCTGCGGCCTTGGCTGGAGAACTAGGGCGGCAACGGGCGGCGACCAACCTCAGCGACCGGCTTGCTTGAGCACGGCGATCAATTTGGACAGGTCGGCGCTCCGCTTGTTTTCGTCACGTCTCTCGAGGTTCTGGAGCTTCCATCTGACTCCCGGCAGCAATGCCGCCTGAGGCAAACCAATCAGTGCGAAATCGGCACGCTCCTGCTCCACGGAGAGCAGGAAATCACGTGATGGGCCATCCAGCCGGCGCCTGATTTCAGCCAGGAGCCTTGCCCTGGCCTCCAGCAGGTCCTCAGGCGTGACGGCCTCCCGGGTCATGCCCTCGAACTGCGCGGCAAATACCCTGTCGAAGTCGACCGGGGCTGCAGGGTCGAGCAACTCAGCTGCAGGCTTTGGGCTGGCCGTCAGGTAGACGAGGAAAGTTCGCCACAGCTCATCGCTGATGCCATGGGTTCCAAGCAGCAACCGAACATCGAACAGGTCACGGGGATGTTGCCGCGACAGCGCAGCGGCCATCTTCCCGGCATACAGGTCGGCGAAGTGGAATACCCGCGTGCTCGCGAAGCCAAACTGCTTCTCGATGGAAGGCTGAAGCACCATGGTGCGCGTCGGGTGGACAGTGCCGCGCATGACGGGCGACGTCTCTATCTGCACCTGTGCGCCCCGACGGCTGGCAACGATGCGATGCAGCGTGCCGGCCCCGGCCGGGCGTGAAAGCACGACATCAAGTTTCAAGGGTGGCTTGGCCAGCGTATCCGCCAGCCTGCCCAAGGCTTCGCGGATCAGCGCGGCGTCTTCTTCGAATGATTGCGCGCGTAGCCAGCCCAGGTCGATGTCGACGGACAGGCGGGGCAGGTCATGCTCAAAGAGGTTGATTGCCGTGCCGCCCTTGAGCGCGAAGTCAGGCTCCCGGGCAAGGTGCGGAAGGATCGCCACCAGCAGGGCAACGCGATCCGCGTAGCGCTTATCCAAGCGAGGACTCCAGATCCGCAGGCAAGGTTATCTGATAGCGCGCGTCCAGCCGCCCGCCAGGGAAGAACGCCCGCTTTCCCCGTCCGAGATCAACGCCACTCGTGTCGAGTCGCTCAAGCCATGCGTGGTTGGCGCGATTGGCCAGGGCAAGGAACAGGCGCTTCGCCTTGATGCTTTGGCACCGCCTGAGCAATCCGCTCAACTCCGACGGTCTAAGTCCACTCATCCCCTGCATCGTCGCATGGGCCTCATGCACGTCGGCAGCGTCGCGCGCTTCGTGGCACAACTCGAGCATTGCGCGCTCGGCGCTCGCGACGACGACCCATTCCGTAGTCGAGGAGACCACCAGGCGCTCCAGCCCTTCCTCGCTCAACCGATCGTCAGGGGCATCTGCCGAAAAGCCGAATCCAACGGGCGGGAATGGGCCCAGGCCACCGTGCAGGAAGCGAACGTCCACGGCCAGGACGGAGGCCCACCCCGGAAGGCGATCCGGACCGTAAAGCGTGGCTTCGCGTACGCCCTGCATCCGCAGGTAGTGCTCGTGCCCGTGTAGTGCGAGAGCGAATCGGGCCCCGGCATGGAGCCGCAGTTGCTCGCGCTGCTGCAAGGAGTGCAGTGCACCCTCCCAGGTGGCTACGCCGGCCGCCGCCATGTACACGCCGCGGGCCGGAGAGCGCAGCCAGCCACTCCTCACGTACCCCGCGACCAGCGCCGTGGAATAGCCGTGGCCGCGCAGCCAGCGTGCCGATACGAAGTCGGCGTCCCCGAGCTCGGCCAGCAGGCGGTTCAGCTTTTGACGATTTTGCTCAGCCATAGTTAGTAAAATAGTGATTTGCAAAACCAAATGCAAGCGAATGGTTCGCCGTGAATTGATTTTAGTAACTCAGGCTTAGCTTTTCATTGGGTAGGCAAACCAGCGATTGTCGATGCCGATTGCAGCAATCGGCGACAATGACGCCTGTTCCGGGACCCCTGAAGCCGCCGCCATGACCACCCGCCTCACGATCACCCGCCCCGACGACTGGCACCTGCACCTGCGCGACGGCGAGATGCTGGCGCGCGTGCTGCCCGATACCGCGCACCGCTTCGCCCGCGCCATCGTCATGCCCAACCTGGTGCCGCCGGTGGTGAACGCGACGCTGGCCGGCGCCTACCGCGAGCGCATCCTGGCGGCGCTTCCCAAGGGCCTGGCCTTCGAGCCGCTGATGACGCTCTACCTCACCGAGCGCACCAGCCCGGCCGACATCGCCGAGGCCAAGGCCAGCGGCTACGTGCACGCGGTGAAGTGGTACCCGGCCGGCGCCACCACCAATTCCGATTCCGGCGTGAAGCACATCGACAACTGCCACGCCGCGCTCGCCGCCATGGAGCAGCACGACCTGCCGCTGCTGGTGCACGGCGAGGTGACCGACGCGCACGTGGACGTGTTCGACCGCGAGGCCGTGTTCATCGAAACCCTGCTGCGCCCGCTGGTGCAGCGCTACCCGAAGCTGCGCATCGTGCTCGAGCACATCACCACGCGGCAGGCCGCCGAGTTCGTGGCGGCGGCGCCGGCCAACGTGGCGGCCACCATCACGCCGCACCACCTGCTGATGAACCGCAACGCCATCTTCCAGGGCGGCATCCGCCCGCACCATTACTGCCTGCCCGTGCTCAAGCGCGAGGAGCACCGCGTGGCCCTGGTGGCCGCCGCCACCAGCGGCAGCCCCAAGTTCTTCCTGGGCACCGACAGCGCCCCGCACACCCGCGGCGCCAAGGAGTCGAGCTGCGGCTGCGCCGGCATGTACAGCGCGCACGGCGCCATCGAGCTCTACGCCGAGGTGTTCGAGCAGCACAATGCGCTGGACAAGCTGGAGGGCTTCGCCAGCTTCCACGGCCCGGATTTCTACCGCCTGCCGCGCAACACCGACACGATCACCCTGGTGCGTGAGCCCTGGGTGATCCCGGCCGAGCTGGGCGAGGGCGCCACCGCCCTGGTGCCCCTGCGCGCCGGCACCGAGCTGGCCTGGCGGGTGGACGGCCTGGCGGGCTGAGGCCCGTCTTCACCTGGCAACGGCATCCCCCGTCGCATCTTGGCGCCATGAAAAAGCTCATCGGCGCCTTCGTTTTCTACGCGCGTTTCGCGCTGCCGTTCTCGCGCATCGGCTACCGCCGCCGCGTGCGCGCACCGCTGGCGGCCGACTTCAGCGGCCAGCGCTGGGTGGTGACGGGCGCCACCGGCGGCATCGGCCGCGCCATCGCCCTGGGCGCCGCCGCGCGCGGCGCCACCGTGCTGGCCCTGGCCCGCGACAAGGCCAAGCTCTACGCGCTGGCCCGCGACGCGAGAGGCCCGGGCCGCATCGAAGCCGTGCAGGTGGACCTGTCGCTGATGCGCGACCTGCGCCGCGTCGCCGGCGAGATCGCCGCGCAGGGCCGCGTGGACGTGCTGGTGCACAACGTGGGCGTGATGCTGCACGAGTACGGGCGCACCGACGAAGGCGCCGAGCGCAGCTTCGCCACCAACCTGCTGGGCCACTGGGTGCTGGACGCCGCGCTGCGCGAGGCCGGTGCGCTCGACGCCCGCAGCGCCATCATTTCGATGAGCTCGGGCGGCATGTACGGCGCCGCGCTGGCGCTGGAGCAGCTCGAGGCCGGCGACGCCGCGACGCACGACGGCTTCCTCGCCTACGCCCAGCACAAGCGCGCCCAGGTCGAACTCACGAAACACTGGAACGCGCTGGGCCCCGACGCGCCCAAGGCCTGGGTGATGCACCCGGGCTGGGTGGACACCGACGGCGTGCGCAGCTCGCTGCCGGGTTTCCGCAAGGTGTTTGGCCGCGTGCTGCGTAATGCCGACGAAGGCGCCGACACCGCGCTGTGGCTCGCCGCCGTGCGGCCGCCGGTGGGCGAGGGCATCTGGCTCGACCGCCAGCGCGACCCGGAGCATGCCTTCGGGTTTACCCGCGAAGGCGCCGATGCGCAGGCGCTGGCCGCCTGGCTGGCGGAACGCGCCGCCCGGGCCTGAGCCCCGGCGGCGCTTTCAATCGGCGGCTCAGCCCGCCGCGCGGCCCGCGATCTGCTGCTTCACGAACGCCGCGTAGGCGTCCATGTACTTGCGCAGGAATTTCTCGGTGTCGGGGTTGGACACATTGCCCTGGTCGTCGATCAGGTCGGGCTTGAACTGCAGGTAGCCCTCCATGCCGTTGAACAGCGACACGTTGCTGAAGCACAGCACGCTGCGCAGGTGCGCCTGCGCCAGCGCGGTGCCGATGGCGCCCGGCGAGGTGCCGATGATGCCGCCCGGCTTGCCGGTGAGGCTGTTCTTGCCCCAGGGGCGGCTGGCCCAGTCGAGCGCGTTCTTCAGGCCGCCCGGGATGGATCGGTTGTATTCGGGCGTGACGAACAGCAGCGCGTCCACGCCTTCGATGGATTCCTTGAACTTGCGCGCCACGGCCGGATAGTCGGCGTCATGGTCGTAGCTGTAGAGCGGCAGCTCGGCGATGGGGATCTCGCGCAGCTGCAGCGAATCCGGCGCCAGCTTCGCCAGCGCGGTGGCCAGCTTGCGGTTGATGGAGGCCTTGGCGAGGCTGCCGACGAGGTAGCCAACGGTATGGGTCATGGCACATTTCCTTGTGTGGTGACGATATCGCCAAGTTTTCGGGGCAGGCGGTTAGAGGCGCGTGAACCGGGGCGAGTTGCTCTCATTCCCTGAGACCCGAAACGGCGAGACTCTGGGCTTAGGGGGAGCCGCCATGCGCGTCGTCTACAGCGAACTGATGAACGCCCCGGCGCAGGGCTACTCGCCCAGCGCCGCCAAGCCGGCCGCGGTGATGGCCGCCTGGCTGGATGCCTGGCCGAGGCTGCAGGTGCGCGCGCCGGTGCCGGTGACGCGCGAGCAGCTGTGCCTCGCGCACGACGCCGCGTTCGTGGACGGCGTGCTGTCGTTGCGCCGGCCCAACGGCTTCGCCACGCGCAGTGCCGAAGTGGCCGCCAGCCTGCCCTGGACCAGCGGCGCGCTGCTGACCGCCGCGCGCTGGGCGCTGGAGGTGCGCGGCGCCGTGGCCGCGCCCGTGTCGGGCTTCCACCACGCCGGCTGGGACCGCGCCGCCGACTTCTGCACCTTCAACGGCCTGATGGTGGCCGCGCTGGCGCTGCGGGCAGAGCGCCCCGGCCTGCGCGTGGGCATCCTCGATTACGACTACCACTACGGCAACGGCACCGACGACATCCTCGACCGCGTGGGCCGCGAGGGCATCGTGCACATCACCGCCGGCGAGCGCTGGCACCACGACGCAGACCCCCGTGCCTTCCTCGACAACATCCACCACGACCTGCAGGCCATGGCCCGCTGCGACCTGGTGCTCTACCAGGCCGGCGCCGATCCGCACGTGGACGACCCACTGGGTGGCTTCCTCACCACGCAGCAGCTGGCGATGCGGGATTGGCGGGTGTTTGCGGGGCTGCGCGAGATGGGGATCCCTGTGGCCTGGGATCTAGCGGGCGGGTACCAGGATCCGCTGGCGAAGGTGGTGGGGATCCATGTGAATACGATGAGGGCGGTGGTGCAGGTGGAGGGAGGGGCAGTTTAGAGTCAACCGCCTTCTTCTGAGCTCAGGCGTCGAGATCCTCAAAGTCGTACCGTTCGAGGGCTATCTCCAGATTCCAGTACCCTATTCTTCGATTCCTGGGATGCGGCGCATAGGCCACTGGTGGATGTAATCCCAACTTTTGAATGTTGGTGACTCCTTCCTGAGCAAGTAGCGCTTTGAGTTCGCGCGCTCTCGCTGGAAAGTCGTAGTTTCCTTGTCGACTTAGCTTCCCAAACACCATCAAGAAGTCGTCATTCGACCTGGCAGCCTCCAGGATTGGATCCCTCCATGACGCTACTCGTGAATCAACTCGTGATTCTTCCTTCCTCGTATCAACTCGCGTAAACAGGTTGAGCATACGAATAGCCCGATATGGCAACTTTTTGGAGACAACAAGCTTCTCCAGGAATCGAATGGTGTTGTCCGCCCTGGTCTCGTCGGCCTCGCTTGGGTTCTGGCCCACGATGCAAAGAACCTTCTTTCCCTGGGGGATCCTGAAAGGAATGTACAACGAAAGCCTGTGCGCACGATCCTCAATGAATCTTGCTTCTATGGAGAAGACGTCAATTTCATCGATATGCTTGACAACTCGCATGATCAAAGCCCCTTAGCGTTGTTCAATTGAATACAAACCGCATGCATCGAGTAAAGAGCTGGCAAAAGTGCGGCGAAGAGCCAGCGGCCTGACGATTACAATTCGATCGGCGTAGCCATAGAGCCACCATCTCAGCTGCTCGGTATCGTTGACTTTTGCTTTCACTAGCATCCACTTCGGATCTTCGGTCTCCGAAATGGTCTGGTCCGCCGATAGACGGTTTTCTTCGATGTGCGCGATGGCATCCGAGGCCATCCGCATCACCAGCTTGATCGGCCCGCGATCGCTGAAGCCGGAGGTCACCATCGCCTTCGCCGCCTCCATGACTTCGGGCGGCTGCTTCCTCGCGGCAGCATCCAGTGCCTCTGCCTTGCGGATGCGATGCATGGCCAGAAGTCGCGGATCCTCGAAGTCCTCCACCGTGCAGGCCAGGTAAGACACCGAACCCCGCTGGATGAGCCCGATGGGGTGGATGGCGTAGGACTTGGTCTGCTTCGTGGCCCGGGGCTGGTAGGTGATGCGGACCTGGCGATGGTCGATCAGCGCCTGATGGATGGTGCGCAGCACGTCCGGGTCGATCTCGGGTGGAATGAGGGGCAGGGTGGCCGGCACCACGGCGATGGTGCGGGGCCACGCGGCCAGGCCTTCGCGATTGGGCTTGGTGCCGAGGGTCTGGCTCGCCTGCTGGAACAGGGGCTTGAGCTCCGCCAGCTGGCTGGCCGGCAGCAGGCCCTTGAGGTGCACCTCGGCCGTCTTGAGCACCAGGGCCTGCAGCGGCGACATGCCCGGCAGGCTGAAGGACGGCGCGTTGCGCATCCAGGACCAGCCGTAGGGCTTGCTGCGGTCGTCGCACTCGATCGGAAACACTTCGGACAGCGCCTGCAGGTCGCGTTCGACCGAGCGCTTGCTGATGCGGTGGCCTTCGCCAGCGAGGCGGTCGGCGATGTCGGCCGCGGTGGTGCGCAGCGGGGCGCGGGGCAGGGCCTGGAGCATCAGCCACTGGCGGAACAGGGTCTGCTGGGTCGACGGCATCGCGGCGTCCGGGGAAGGCCAGTTGCCCACCAGCCTAGACGAAGCCAATCCGTCGTGTCGCGACGCCGGGCTTGAGGCGGCACTCCGCCTCGAGGGCGGCCACCGCGTCGGCCACGTCGGCGAAGGGCTCGAAGCGGTGGCGGCGGGCGACGGCGGCGAAATCCCCCGGGGTCAGCATCCTGGTGGCCGCGAGGCGTCCGCGGATGACAGCCTGTCCGTCGGGCGAGGGCAAGCCACACTGCTCGCAGAGCCGAACGAGCAGCCGCCATGCCTGCTCATCGCGCAGGTAGTCAAACAGCACCTTGGCATCGAAGCGCCGCATCGCCGCCGGATCCAGCCCCTGCATCAGGTTGGTGGAGGCCACGAAGACGCCCCTGAAGGATTCCATCTGGGTCAGCATCTCGTTGACGAGCGAAGCTTCCCAACTCGTGCGTGCGCGCTGGCGGTCGCCGAGGAACCCGTCCACTTCGTCGATCTGCAGGATCGCGCCATCCTGATGGGCGCTGCGGAAGGCCTCGGCAATGTTCTCCTCGGTCTGGCCCACGAAGGGACCCAGCAGGTCCGAGGCCCGGCGCAGCAATACCGGGCGGCCCAGGCGCTCGCCCAGCCAGTGGCCGAACGCGGACTTGCCGGTGCCGGGCGGCCCGTAGAGGCAGAGTCGCCCCTCGCCCGTTCGCGCCAAACCCTCGGCGATGGTTTCCAGGTTCGCGGACGCGTGGCTCAGGGACGGGTCGTAATCGCACGTCATCAGCGGCGGGATCGGGTTCCTGCGCGGGTTGCGCGACTGGACGCGCAGCGACTGGTCGACCAGCCGCTCCATTGCCTGGGCGCCCCTTTCAGCGCGCATGCCCGTGCCGGAAACGACCCGCGCGGCCCGGCGCAGGGTGGCCGGGCTCAGGGTCTCGACCTGTGCCAGCTTGCGGACCCGGTCCTCGTCGAGCCACTGGCCCGCGTGCCGCCGGATCATCTCGGTGCGCTGGGCCCGGGGCGGGGCGTTCATCTCGAGCACGATGTCGAAGCGGCGTGCGAACGCCGGGTCGAGCGAAAGGACGTCGTTGCCGATCCAGATCGTCGGCACCGGGTTGTTCTCCAGCTGGTCGATCAGCCAGCCACGCATCCTCTCGGCCGTGGTGCGCACGCCCGTGAACCAGTTGCCATCGGCGAACACCTGGTCGATCTCGTCGAAAACCAGCAGCGCCCGGCGCCCGGCCAACAGGCCGTGGAGCGTGGTGAGCATGGAGAAACGACGCGAGCCGGTGGATGCGTCGCCGTCGGAGGTGGTCGTGGCGACCTCGAAGGTGGCCGCCCCGAGCGCCTTGCCCAGCACCCGGGCCAACTGGGTCTTGCCCGAGCCCGGCATGCCGTGGAGCAGGATGTTTACGCCCTTGCGGCGCTTGGCCAGTGACTGCCTGAGGTAGTCGACCATCACCTCCACGTCGGCCGCGAGATGCGGGTAGTCCGCCAGGCCGAGCTCGGGCGGCGGGGCCTGTCGGCCTAGGCCCTTGAGCAGTCGCTCGGGACGCCAGTCGCTGTCGCCGTAGACGCCCGCCAGCTCGGGGCGGTTGACCTGCACGGCGCTGACCGCCTGCATGAGCGGCGAATCCATCTGGAACAGGTCGGCGCGCCCCAGGCGGCTGCCCACCGCCAGCGCGCGGCGCGTTGCGCCCTTGGGCAGCCCGAGGATGATCGCCCAGGGTTCGGCTACGCGATGGGACAGACCCGGGATCTCGCTGATGATGGGCTCGATGACCGGGTCGAAAGCGGCCGTGAACGCCAGGCTCAGGACCTGCTTTTCGACGGGCGAGAATCCGAATAGGGCCGAGACCTTCTCCAGGTTGCGGGCGAACGGCTGCCGCAGCCGGAACTGGCCGGCCCGGGCCTCGGCGTCCTTCCAGGCTTTGTGCAGCGCAGCCCGGCGGTCCGAGTGCTCGGCCTTGGTGACCGTGGGCGGCAGGCCGACCAGCTCGGCCACCCGGTCGCAGCCATAGAAGTCGTCGTACTGCAGCAGCCACTGGTGGCCCTTGAGCGGTACCAGCATGCGCAGGAGCCACAAGACGCGGATGTCCTTGGACGGGCGGCGGCGCTTGAGAAGGGGCTCGGGATCGTCGCCTTCGGCGGTGAGGGGGAGGTAGAGTTCGTCGGACATGGGTGGGCTCCTTGGAGCGCCAGTGTCCGTGTAGATGCGACACATGATGTCGCAGAACTTCCTATGCTGAAGTCGGTTGCAAAAGTGCTTCGAATAGCTGGACGTTCCATGCTTCTGTCGTGTCTTGTCACGGGCCGGATAGTCCTGGTGAAAAACGGCAAGTTAAGTGGAGGAGGATAACGGCTCATGGGTTCAAGCAAGACGGACAGGGTAAGTAAGTGGGCTGGCGATCTAACTGATCAGGTTTACCGTGAGCAGTTCTTATCCAAATCGCAGCCGGGAGAGGGGCCTCGGTTCAATCGCCGGGAATTGCGCGCAGCAATACTAAGAAGTCTTCGCATTGAAGAAGACCACGGCATCTGGGGGTGCAAGGGGATTTACATCTGGTACTGGCGGCCAAAGGAAAGTCTAGATGCGTGGCCGCTCTATGTCGGCAAGTCCCAGCGAGGGTCAAGCAGCTTCAGCATGAGAGCAAAGGATCACATCTGCAATTCATTGAGTGGAAGTGACTTCATCTACTCCCCGAGTGACAGCCGAGTTAGGAACCGACTTTGGCCTACTCACAAGGCGGCGAAGCCCATTGACGAGCATGATCACCTCACTAAGGTCATTGCGCAGTTCTCGCAGATGAGTGTTCTTCTGCTCCCCATGAAAAATAGTGAGGCGACGGAGCTAGCCCATTCTGCGGAGGGTATGTTCCTGGAGGCGATCCTGCGTTTTCATGAGGACGCTGGCAGGCCTCGTGGAGAAAACAACGACCCGGTGATGAACTCCGTAAAGAAGGCCTTCAATGCTGACAACATGGGCAACGAGGTTAATGCGCTCAAAGTAAATCTCTTGACTTGGATGACTTAAGCGAGCTGTTGGCGATCTTCGACTTGATCTGCTTCGATCAGACCAAAACCGGATAGAGAATCTCGCCATGGTCTTGGCCTGGATGCGACAGCATCAAATCCAGAACCATCGGCAACAGAGTGCCGAGGATAGCCACCCCGTCCTTCACCTGCTGCCGGTTCACCCCGCTGTTCCACGTCGCACCACCATGCACCAGCTGGTTGCGCAGCACGTACAGCCGGTCGAACACGATCGACAGCACCTTGGTGGTGTCCTTCTCCATCAGGGCCTGCAGGGCCACGCCTTTGCTGGCGTCGAAGCTCTTTCGCCAGGCGTCGGTCTGGTCCCAGGCTTGCTGGGCGGACCAGAAGGGTTGGTAGACGTGCTTGTTTTCGATGAGGGTGCGGATGGGGCCGGTGAACTGGCCGAACAGCGTGGCGTGCAGCCGGCCGGCCTGGTCGAGGGCGACCAGACGTGCGAGGAACTCGCGCAGCCGGTCGCGCTCGGTTTCAGCCAGGCCGATCTCGCGGGCGTAGGCGGCGTTGAGGGCGATCCAGAGGAAGATGAAACGGGCATCCGGGTCGTCGGGCTCGGCGTCCGCCCGCGCCAGCCAGCTCAGGGCGCGGTGGATGCGGACGCGCCAGGCGTCGGTGGTGGCCTCCTGCGGGATGGCCTTGAAGCGCTCGCGTAGCTCGGCAGTCTTCGGCATGGGGTGAGGTTATCAGGAGCGCCCAAGCCAGTTCACTCGCCTTCTTGTGGCAGCATGCTGTCCGCTCCAAAGGTTAGCAGCCGACGCACAATCGCTGGCGGTGCTACATATGGCTTCTATGACCCCGTTGATGCTTGGTCAGGAAACTGCGGCTGCAAACTGCGCGAACATGTCACCCGACAGCGGCTCCTCCAGCTCCCAGTGGATAGCCATTGGTCGCTCGCCGTTGTGGGACAGGTACTTGCCCGGGCCAAGGAACCAGAACGCGCGCTCGTCGGCAGTGGTCCTGGCAAACATCAAGATCGAGCTACCCAGTTCGGCATGGCGCTGGTAGCGACGCCCGGTCTCGCTGTCCTCCCGGGTGGTTGACTGGCTTTCCCAGTGGATGATGCGGGGGCTGATGGCGTAGTCGCGGTAGCGCGTCGTTGGCGAGAACTGGATTCCTGACTTGTCGAGCGTGAAGACAAGCACATCGGACCTTTCCTCCGGGAACCACCTGACGCCCTCCCGCCAGGCCGGAAGTTCAATGGAGTCGCCCGGTCCAAGCGCCGCAAGGATCTCGCGTCGTGTGTAACGCGCGTGCAGCATGAGCGGAACTTCCGGCCGATCTCCGACGGCGTGCTGGATATGGTCGATCCGCTCCATCAGGACGTCCAGCAACTCCTTAATTTCTGCGATGACCTGAGGGTGCTGCTTAAGGACTTTAGCCGCGCCATCCAGGTATTGATCGGCCACCGGAACCGTGTCCAAGAGTGTGGTGAGGAGCATCAGAATCAATCGCCGTTCCCTCAGCGACGCCGGCGCATCCATGCCACTAGAAAGCCAGCGCATCCATGTCTCGATCCGCATCGGGTCGTCGACGTGTAGGAGGCGACCGATCCCTCGCCGGATAACGGCCTCGTGGGGACCCTCAGGAAGTGTCGCAAGACCGCCTGCGGCCTGGAGGTCTGACCAGCAGTGCTTGCCGGAATAGATTTCCTCCAGCGGAAGTCCAGATTCGGCCAGGAAGCGTGACAGTGTCGGCCGGTTGAACTCCTCGGCAACGCGGCGGAGTTCGGATGCGCGTGCGGGGAAGGTAGCCGGTAGGCTCTCCCGAAGATTGCGAAGCACCTCCTGGGTTGCCACCGAATCGAGCTGCATGTGGCAGCCGCTGGGCAGGAATGGAAACCCCTGTTCTACCTGGCGGGCCAGGCTGGAGCGGCTGCCGCCCAACAAAGCGCCCAGGCGACGATGGAACTGGAATTCCTTCCGGTGGCGCCCGACGAAATCTAGGACGGTGCAGACGGACTTGCCCGCGCTCAGCCTCAGGCCGCGACCCAACTGCTGAAGGAACAGCGTCGGGCTATCCGTAGGGCGCAGCAGGAAAAGTGTGTCCACGGTCGGAATGTCGACGCCCTCGTTGAACAGATCGACGGTGAACACAGCCCTCAGCTCGCCCCTCGCAAGGGCCTTAAGGGTCGCTTCCCGGACATCCGCTGGTGTCTCTCCAGTAACGGCGATCGACGGAATCCCCGCCGCACTGAAGTGTTTGGCCATGAACTGCGCATGTTTGACCGAGACGCAGAAGCCGATGGCGCGCATCGACGATGCGTCGGGCACCGTGCCAACGACTTGTCGGATAACGAGCCTTGCCAGCGCGTCGTCGGCTGTCAGGACGTTCTCGAGTTCGCTGGCGTCGTAGCCGCGACCACGTCGCCAGCTCAGCCTCGTCAGGTCCGTTCCGTCGCTGATTCCGTAGTAGGCAAAGGGGCTGAGCCGTTGCTGCTCAATGGCATCCCACAGCCTGAGTTCGGCCGCGATCCTGCCATTGAACCAGTGGAGGATGGGCTCGCTGTCCCCTCGCTCTGGGGTCGCTGTCAGGCCAAGCAGTTGCCTTGGTGTTAGGTGTTCAAGCAATGCTTTGTAGCTGTCGGCAGCGGCATGGTGGAACTCGTCGATGATGACCACGTCGAAATGGTCTTGCGCCAGTGAACCGAGGCCGGTAGCTGAAATGGACTGGATCGAGGCGAATACATGCTCGAACTGCCGGGGGCGTTGCCCGCCAACCCACAGTTCGCCAAAGGCTGGGTCGCGCAGGGCGTGCCGGAAGGTCGCTAGACTCTGGTCGAGGATCTCCTTCCGGTGGGCCACGAACAGGAGCCGGGACCGGGACATCTGCGACCGCAGGCGCTGGTAGTCGAGCGCCGCCATGACGGTCTTGCCCGTGCCCGTGGCCGAGACGAGCAGGTTCCTGTGCTGGCCGCGCATCCGGGCCAGGGCGATCAATTCCAGTAACCTGGACTGGAAGGGTTCCGGGCGAATTTCAATGGGGCTCAGGAAGATCCGTGGCCCCCTGTCGGCTTCGCTCCCGGACAAAGCCTGGAACTCGGTGGCGTCGAATGGCCGGAAATCGTCCTGGGACCAGTAGCTCTCGAAGACGGCGGAGAACTTGTCGATCACGTCCGGGTTCCGCGCCCCGGCTACCCGAACATTCCACTCCAAGCCCGTCACTTGCGCCTGGTGGGTCAGGTTTGACGAGCCAATGAATGCCGTCGAGTAGCCGGACGCGCGGTGGAACAACCAGGCTTTCGCATGCAGCCGCGTGCCGCTATTGTCATAGGATACCCGCACCTCGGCGCCAAGCTCTTGTAGGGCCTGGAGCGCCGAAAGCTCGGTGGACCCGGTGTAGGTCGTGGTCAGGAGCCTGAGGCGCTTGCCCTGTTCGACGTGGCGACGCATCAGGTCGAGCAGCGGACGAATGCCCGTCTGGCGCACGAACGCCATCAGGATGTCGATCCGGTTGGCCGAGGGGAACTCCGTTCGTAGCTGGTGGCCGACCCGCGGCTCGCCTGGGGCGTTGGTGAGCAGCGTGGTATCCAGAAGGGGCGTGGCGGGTAGTGGCAGGTCTGCCGGCGTTCCGTCAGGCAGGCGGCCCAGAAGTGCCCGAAGCACCAAGGCGGGCTCGACGGGGCGATCCCCCGCGTCGACGCCTAGGCCCGGGTGGCTTTCGAGCAATGCAATCACCTCGCGTGCCAGCGCTGCGCCGACAGAAGCGCGCTTCTTGGTGTCCAGGGCGCTAATGGCCTGTCGCAGGAGGCGTGCCAAGTGGAGCGAGATGCGGTCGGCGGCTTCGTCCGCGTGTATCGGCCCGGAGTCAACGACCAATCGCTCGCCGACCGAGCGAAGGCGTTCGGAGAGGGCGTGCGTGACCAGCTGTTCGTAAAGCCCGGGATTCAGCTCCGTCACGGCAGGTTTCTCCAAGATTCGCTCACAGGGAACCAGGATGCTCGGTTGCCCAACCCACTGTCCAGGCCGAGGCGAGACGGGGTGTTACGACTTTTTCTCGCGATTCACCGGAGTACTCGCGGCAGGTACCCTCTCGGGGTTACCGTGTGCGCTGGTCATGGGGGATGGTGGGGCACGACGGCGGATGATCATCTACAGCGGCACGCGCGCCAGCTTCCTGAAGGACTCCGACGGGTTCATCGAGGACCGCGTGGCCGAGGCCTACCTCAAGGCCACCGGCCACTACGCGCCAGACGCCGAGTTCCGCTCGTGGAAGGCCTCGCTGGTGGAGATGGCCAAGGTGCTGCGCGACCCGGCGTTGCCCGACGAGATGGGCGTGGGCATTGAGTACCAGATCCCGCAGAGCTCCAAGCGCATCGACCTGCTGCTGACCGGCCACGACCTGGACGACACGCCGCACTTGGTTGTGGTGGAGCTCAAGCAGTGGTCGGACTGCAGGGTGAGCGAGAAGGACGGCATCGTCATCGCTAACCGCGGGGGCGGCGCCGAGCGCGAGGGCACACATCCCTGCTACCAGGCCTGGTCTTACGCCGAGGCACTGCAGGGCTTCAACGAAGCCGTGTACGAGGGCGACATCCACCTGCGCCCCTGCGCCTACCTGCACAACTACCGGCGCGACGGGAAGATCGACGACGCGCGCTATTCGGAGTACCTCGCGCGCGCCCCGCTGTTCCTGCACGGGCTGGAGGAACAGGAGAAGCTGCGCGCCTTCATCCGACGGCATATCCACCGCGGCGACCGGGCCGAGTTGCTGTACCGGATCGAGCACGGCCGCATCCGACCGTCGAAGCAACTGGCCGATGCCGTGGCCGGCATGCTCGACGGCAACCGCGAATTCGTGCTGCTCGACGAGCAGAAAGTGGCCTACGAAACGGCCCTTGCGCTGTCGGAGCAGTCCGTGGCTGGGCCCAAGCAGGTGCTTCTGGTGGAGGGCGGGCCGGGCACGGGCAAGTCGGTGGTGGCGATCAACCTGGTGGCCGAGCTAACGCGACGCCGGAAGCTCGCGAAGTATGTTTCCAAGAACGCGGCGCCGCGCGCTGTTTACAAGCAGAAGCTGCGCGGGCATCGGCCCTTGGCCGTCATCGACGGATTGTTCGGGAGCTCCGGTTCCTTTTTCGAAGTCTCGCCTGATTTCTATGACGTGCTGGTGGTCGACGAGGCGCACCGGCTGAACGAGAAATCCGGTCTTTACGGCAACCTCGGCGAGCATCAGGTCAAGGAACTGATGCAGGCGGCACGCTGCTCGGTGTTCTTCGTGGACGATGCGCAGGTCGTCACGCTTTCCGACATCGGCGAGTCCGGCGAGATCGTCGGCTGGGCGAACAGGCTTGGCATCGGCCTGACGCGGTTGGACCTGCCCTCGCAGTTCCGCTGCGGCGGCTCCGACGCCTATCTGGCGTGGCTGGACCACACGCTGGGCGTCCGCGAAACGGCCAACCCGACGCTTGACCCGGGAGAATTCCGCTTCGAAGTGGTCGACACCGCCACCGAACTTCACGAGCACATCATCGCGCTCAATGCCACGGCCAACCGCGCCCGCGTGGTGGCGGGCTACTGCTGGGACTGGAAGAGCAAGAAGGACCCGAAGGCCTGGGATATCGAGATCCCGGAGCAGGGCTACCGCCGCCAGTGGAATCTCGACCGAGACGGCAGCTTGTGGATCGTGGCGAAGGAGTCGGTGCAGGAGGTGGGTTGCATACACACCTGCCAGGGCCTGGAGGTGGACTACGTCGGCGTGATCCTCGGTCCCGATCTGGTGGTGCGCGACGGCCGCTTCGTCACCCGGCCCGAATGCCGATCGAAGATGGACCGGTCCATCCGGGGATGGAAGAAGTTGGTGAAGGAGCAGCCTGAGGCCATGGGCCGCGTCGACCGAATCATCCGCAACACTTACCGAACGCTAATGACGCGAGGGATGAAGGGCTGCCTGGTGACGTCCACCGACGCGGAGACGCGGGAGTACCTGCGTCGAAGAGCCGCTGTCGGGCACTGATTTCAGTCGGCGTCTGAGCACAAAAAACCCGCCAACCGGCGGGTTCTTTAATGGTGGCTATGGGTGGACAGCATTATGAGAGATTGCTCGGAATGCTACCTAAAAAGCTACCACGTTTTATAACAGAACCTACAATAAGCTTATTAATAGCTTGCTTTCAGATGCAACGGCTGGGGCGACTGCAATTGAAGCAGTCTTGAGTGCCCTGAAAAAGCTACTGGCGCAGATGGTGTGACCCAGCTATCTTGGCGGCATGACCCTAGCACGCGCGTGCCACCCTGCCGATGGCTTCCGTTCCCGAGACTCCACCGACCCTGCCTGCTGACTTGCACCGCAAGCTCGGTGAGCTGCGGCCTGAGGATGAGGCGTGGCTGGCCACGCTCTTTCAGTGCTTCCCGATCCCTCGGGCGGACTGTGCGCCGGACGTCACCAAAGCGCTTGGCCGACTTCTTGGGACAGCTCCATGGGTAGAGGAGCTGTTTGGCGGGTCCGACTTCACGGTCCGACTTCGCCGCATCGGGATGCTGCTGGATGAGCGCATCGGTCCTCGCGAGCTGACTGCCAAGCGACTGCGAACCGACTTCGGCGGCCCCTTCCTGCTCACCGGAACCCTTATGCCTGTTCCGGGGCTGGCACTGACCCCAGGAGTCGAGGCCCTGCGGGCGATCTGGGCTGGTTGTCGCTGGCGCTGGTTGGAGGAGGGCGATCCGCGTATCACGGCCATCAACGAGCTGGCTGAGGCTATCCGGGCAATCAAGGACGGAGGCGGGGTAAGTCAACGCTTATTGGCCAAGGTCGGCAGCGCAAGCTCATGCCAATCGTTCGCGGATCTGGCTGAGGGGATTAAGCGGGGCCAGGGCGAAGGTTTGGCCGAAGCATGGGTTCGCCACTATGAACCGACTCTTCGCGGCGGCCGCCGCTCTGCCCCTGGCCCAAGTCCCGTGGCCGCACCGCCAGGTCCGGGATCACCCGGGCCTATCGCACCCCCCGGGCCGCCGCCTTCGCCGCCGCCGACTGGCCCAGCGAGCCCGGCGCCGCCATCAGGGTCGCCGGCAGAACCTACGGCACCGCGGCCCCCGCGGTCAGGGGGCAAGAGCTCCGGGGCAACGGACGAGGACGAGCTCGTCGATAAGCTCCAACGCTCCATCCGACGCGGTCAGGGACCGCGCCCGGAAAACGCGCCGGAGCCTATCCCAGGCGAGCCCTTCGAGGAAGTCAGGCCCTCGGTCCTGACTTCGCCTCTGCCCGAGGCGCCGGCGCACGAAGATGCCAGCGACCTCCTCCGGTACCAGGTCCGGCAAGCCATCTGGAACACAAACTACCTGCTCCTGCCCAATCACCCGGACGTCCTGCCGTTGCCGGACTACATCCGGGTGGTGGGCCGGACCCTCGCCTTGTTGAAGGACGGGACGCTGGATTCCGCCCGCCGGGGCGGTACCACCGGGTTGCTGGTGCAGGCGCTGGCCGGACGCACGCCTCGAAGCTTCAAGGCACTGTCCATCCTCGCGAATGCCAAGGCCGCCCATGACGCCGATCGCATGGACCTGCTGCTGAAGGAGGGAGCGTTCCGGCTCTCCTGCTTCTGGCAGGTGCCTGGTCCGGGATACGAGCCCAGCCAGTTCCGTCCTTCGGGCGAGCAGGCCAAGTACCTTGAGGAGACCCGGGAGGATTTCTGGCTGTTGCTTGCGCCTGCCTTCCGGGATGCCCTCGTAGAGAACGCCGATGCACTCAGGGAGCTGGTTTCGCTACCTGTCGAGGAGATTGAATCCCGCCTTCGGCAGGCGGCTCGCGGGATCAGCGAGGAAGAAGGGATGGCCTTCACCATCGGCCAGCTGCGCTCCTCCTTCTCCACCCACCTCTTCGAGCTGTGCCGCGACACCGCCACGACTGAGCTGATCTGCGCGGATACCCTCGGTCAGTCCATCGCCCCCTTGTCCTACTACGCTCCGAGGGCCCGCTCCCTGGCGCAGAGTCACTGGTCCTTCCAGCAGGTGCTGCTTGGGACGGCGGAGAGCCTGCCGGAGTACCCGCTCTCGGACGACCGGGTCGGCTCCCGGTTGCTGGCTGGCAAGCGCCAGGTCCAGGCGATGGCGCGCTCTGCATCGCGAACTTTCCACTACGGCCTGACCCGGCTGATCGAGGAAGGTCGGCTGGTCGAGGTCCACCACACCATGGTCGGCCACCTCGCCGGCATGCTGATGGCAGTCGCGACGCATCGCCCGACCGAGGCGCTGTTGAAGCTGACGGTGTCGGACTTCCTCATCGGGGAAGACGCTGGCGCAGCCCTTTTCCGGGACAAGGTCCATGACGCGGCCCACGATCCCCGTCTGGTGGCGCTCCCCGCCACGGTCTCCCGGCAGCTCAAGGCCTACCTCGACCACCTGGGCGGGCTGGCAGAACACCTGGCGGGGGCCGGAACCAAAGCCAAGGCCGAGGCCGAGGCCAAGGTCTCCAAGATCCTCAAGGGCAAGGCGCCACTGCTCGTGGGCTTGTCTGACGACGGCCAGCTGCTACCGCTGGACCTCACCGCGCTCAAGTCATTGATGCGGCCGGAGTGGCAGGTCTTGCCGATGAACTGGGGCCGCCACTGGATGCGAACCCATGCCGTGGAGCAGGGGGTCTCACCGGAGCTGGTGAACATCCAGCTGGGCCATCTCGAGGCCGTCGGCTATCCGTACTCCGGGGCCAGCCCCACCGTGCCCAGACAATACGTGGAGGTGATTGCGCCCGGCTGGGATGAGCTCGCCCGCGCCCAAGGCTGGCAGGTCGTCCAGGGCCTGCCGACGACCCGACCCGTCGAACCGAGAATGCTGACCCCGCTCCGGGAGTGGAACCAAGCCATCAAGAAGCACGGGGCCGCCCAGCGGGCCGAGGCCAAGCTCTGGCGCACCGCCATGAAGGCCAAGCTGCGCGAGTACCGGGACGATGCAAAGCAGGCGGCGCTGACCCATCCCGAACTGGTCAGCGCAGGGATCGTTTCGCGCTTTGAGGATCGGCGGAGCGGACTCGAGCGCCACGGCCTCACGCGGGCTGACTTCGAGCGCATCCGGGACGAGGTCTACGAGAAGGCAGGCGACGATCTCGCGCTTGCCATCGCCCGTGCAAACGCGGTCTGCGACGTCGCCCGGGTGGTCAACCACCGGACCCGCCAGATTTCGGAAACGCCGGGCAAGGTATTCAACCTGCGCCGTCCGCTCGACAACGCCTTCATTCCCGGGATGATGGAGGCGGTGCGTCAGATCCAGGCACTCCGCGAACACCTGGCGACCTTGTCCACGCAGAAGCCGCAGGATCGGTGGGATGACATGGCCTCGGCCTGTGCCTGCACCGCGCTGGCGATGGTGCTGTTTGGCTATTGCGAGAGTCCTGAGCAGGTCCAGGGCGCGCTCCAGCGACGAAACCGGCTGCAGCGCTCGGCTACCCTGCAGGACGCGGTGCTTGTCCCCTGGGGGGACCAGCCGCACCAAGTTCTCGGACTGCGCGGTATTGCGGCGACCGTGCTGGCCCGGCTGAGTTGGAAGCGGGGCAAGGACGAAATGCCGCCGTGGAACGAGGTAGAGGCGAGGGTCGCCGATCTCCTGCCGGCGTGGGCGTTGGTAGGCAAGCAGCGGGGTAAAGGGGCCATATCGAATTGTCTGCTTGAGCGCCTGTGCCAGACCGCTGCGGTCGCACATCGATACGAGCTGTCCCCCGGCGCACGTCGAGCCAATGCCCTCAGCGGCGGATCCACCCCGGCGCACATCCGCGAGCAGTTGGCGCTGCTTGACGGGGATCCGGCAGGTACGGTGATCCGCGACTGGGAAGAGGAGAGCCCTGGAGCGTCGGAACGGCAAGATGCCGTGGACACTCGAAAGCGCCTGGGCAATGCCCGCACCCAGTACAAGGCGCTGTGCGCCCTGTTCCCGAGTACAACGAAAGACACGGCGATGCCAGAGACCAATCAGAGGATTGCTTCCGGTGAGGCGGCGGCCTCCCGAAATTGGGGCATCGTGGTCTCCGAGATCGAGGCGCAGCTTCGGGTCGATCAGCCTGAGCGGCGCTTGCAGCCCATCGTCAGGATGCTGGCGAGCTGGATCGCCGACCTGATGGTCAAGGGCACACCCAAGAAGGACGCGCCCGCATTTTCCACCGTCAAAGATTATCTGACCCGGATCGGCGGCCCGCTGGTTGAGGTCTTCGGTCAATCCGCGCTGACGGACGTGGATGAGGCGGAGCTCGAAGACGCCTATCTCGCCACCATCGAAAGCAAGAAGGCACGCGACACCGACCTGCGCAAGCGAACGGCGGCGGCGCTGCTTCTGTTCCACACCCATTGCCAGGAGCACTTCGGACTGCCTGATATCGATCTGTCGGGCGTGAAGCTCCACTTGGGAGACGACCCGGAAGCCCTGGCGGATGCGCGCTTGGTTCTCCCCGCGGAACGTGCGGCCATCATGGCGCAGTTGGAAGCCGAGACGAGAGAGGTCGAGACGGGACGAACTGCCCATGAGGTGAGAACGATGCGGCAGGCACTGCAGGTCATGCCGCTGTTCGGGCTAGGAGGCCTGCGCCGGGGAGAAGGGCTCGGCCTGCAATTCAGGGATATCGCCGAGTTGGGTGGTCGCCTGCGCGTTCGGATCCGCCCCAACAACTCCCGCCGCCTCAAGACGGTGCGTGGCCGGCGGATCATCGAGCTACCGGCCGAGGCGACGGTGGTTGGCGGCCTAAACCTGGCGAAGTGGGTCGAGACGGAGCGGGCCCGCCTGCGAAAGACGAGCCTGGAGACCGCCTATGTCTTCACGCCCGTGGATGACCCATCCGATGCCAAGGCCCGTATCGACGTAGCCCAGGCTTGCCTGAAGGCGGTTCGCCAAGTGACCGGGCGCCGTCATGGGCGGCTGCATGCGCTGCGCCACCTCGTGGCCATGGAAGCCATCACCCCGGTGTTCCTCACCGACGCTGACTGCGAGACGCTGGCAGACTCGCTACGGCTGGATCCAGCGCCCACCCAGGCAGGCGTCGCGTTGCCGCGCGACCTGCTCGGTCGGGTGGTTGCCCTGGGGCACGCCAATCCGCTGACCACGCTGACCTCTTATCACCACGTGGCCTGGCTTCTCAGGTCACACTCCGATGCCTTCCTGACCGCAAGCTATGCCAACCGCCAGACCCTGGCACCGTTGCTTGGCGTGAGCCTGCACACCCTGGATTGGGCCATCAAGAAGCGCCCTGGACGCGACCGTCTTCTGGCGTGGCTGGACGTTGCTGTTGACGTACGGGAAGTTCCTGCTGCACCGGTTGGCGCGTCAGGCTCGCAAGCCCCGGTCAGCAAGGAGGCGGCGACCGCCGGGCGGGACCGCTGGACGGCGCAAGGCTTGGGTGAGGTGCTGGATGACGTCGCCCGAGTGGGGTCACTGGAGAAGGTGCTTCTGGTGCGAGGTGCCGCGGTAGAGGGAGCGGACGCGTTCCGCCTGATCTTCCATCCGATGGAGGCCCGGCTGGGCCGGAAACTCATTGAAGAGCGTGGCAGGGCTTGTGCGCCGGGTCACCCCCGCCGAGTGGTTCGGCGGGTTGGCAAGGGCCGTGAGCTTGAGGTGCTGTGGGTCTGGTACGACGGGGACGACGACGGTCGTCGGGACCGCATTGCTGCCGTTGCAGCAGCCCTGTACGAGTATCTGCAACCCGCGCAGGGTGATCGCATCTGCTTGCCGCCCCGTCACGCCAAGGAGCTACGCGAGCTGATGAGCGAGGCCGGAGTCAGCCTGGACCGGGTCGTCCGCGAGCCCGTCCAAGGAGGAGTCGAAGTCATGCGGATCCTTCGTCCTGCTCCAGCGCCGGCAGCCGGGGCGGAGGCGGAGCCTCCCAACGAGTTGGCACCATCGACTGCCGATCGCTACGTTGGACTCGTTCTCAAGCGAATTCTGCTCGTCACACTTGCAGCGTCACGCAGTGCTTGAGTTCATTGTGTGTTCAATGCGGAGGCGCTGGACCAAGAGTGACCACCACTGGGCACCGAAGTCGACCAAGCTCAATGGACAGTCCCTAGCTCTTCTTGCTGGGTGGTTGCGGGCGCTGGTCGCTTTCGACCTCTGCGTCGGAAGGAGCTGACCAGCGATTCTGGTGTTGACGGAGGCAGCCTGCCGGGGCGGCGGCAACTGTTATCGCCTGGTGACGTCGACTTCCGCATTCGGCCTATTCCGTTGAAAAACTCGCCTTCTGGCTGGCGGCTGGGTCCGGCGGTTTGGCCGGATCAGTGATTCTTTCGCCAGGGGAGACGTAAAAATGGGC
>NZ_MEDO01000010.1 GCF_001724815.1 Arenimonas sp. SCN 70-307
CGGCCAGGCCGTCGGAGATGGCCGCCACGTTGCCGTTGGCGTCGTAGTCGTAGCTGTCGTCCAGCACCACGTTGGCGCCCAGCGCGCTGCGGCTGCGCTCGGGCAGCTGGCGCAGGTTGCGGCTCATGGTGTGCACGATGCCGTTGCCGTAGGTGAACTCGGCCAGGGCGCCGTTGGGGTGGTACGTGGCCCCGGTGGCGTAGGTGCCGGCCTGGGTGGCCTGGCCCAGGGCGTTGGGGGCGTAGGCCACCTGGTGCCCGCTGGGATAGGTGGTGGCGCCCAGGTGGCCCAGCGTGGTGTAGCTGTGGCTGCTTAGCCAGTTGATGGCGCCAAACTGCAGACGCTCGCTGCTGAGCAGACCGCGCTTGTTGTAGGTGTAGCTCAGCAGGGTCGGTGCCCGGCTGAGGGTGGCGACCTTGCCGTCGGCGGTGTAGGTGGTGGCCACGTCCGGCGTGGCGTCCGGGTAATCCACCAGCACCAGGCGGTTTCGGGCATCGTAGCTGCGCGTCACGCGCTCGCTGCTCGGCACCGAAGCGTTGCTGCACGCGCTCGTCGAAGTCAGGGCCTGTCCTTCCGCCGTCCATGCCACGTTGCCGCCGGCGTCGTACTCAAACAGCGCCGCGCCCGTCTCTGGCTCCACCCGCTTGCACAGTCGCATCCGGTCGTCATAGACGTAGTGGCGAGTCAGTGCCATCGGCGTCCCGCCGTAGCTGCCCGAACGGGTCAGCGACAGGGTTTGGCCCAGCACGTTCTTGACGATGTCGGTGGTCTGCTGCTCGGGCCGGCCCAGGGCGGCGATGATCTTCACCGGGCTGTCGGTGGCCGGCGCCTCGAAGGCCTGGAAGCGGGTCTCGGTGGCGTAGCCACGCGGGTTGGTTACACGGGTGACGAAGTCCGGCAGGTAGGCGTACTGGGTCACCAAGGCGCCCAGCTCGGAGTCCTGCTCGGTGCGCGTGGGGCGGCCGAGCGCATCGTAAAAACTGCGCACGCCCGTGGTCAGCGTGGCCGTCGTGCCTGGGTAGGCTTCGAAGCTCACCCGGCCGGCCACGTCATAGGCCTTGCGGCTGAATCGCTGGGTGCCGGCGATGTTGGCGGTGTCGTGCTCTTGCTCCACCACCGGGCGCCAGAGCGCGTCGTAGTAAGTGAACTTGCGGTAGTTGCCGCGGCTCTCGGTGCGGCGCCAGTGGCCGGGGCCCAGGCCATACTCGGTGGTGGCCACCTGCGCGTAGCTGATCTGGGTCGGTGCCCAGGCCACCACGTCGCCGGTGGGCCAGGTGATTTGCGCCAGGCGGCCGCCGGCATCGTAGGCGTACGTCGTCGCGTCGCCCAGCTCGTTGGTGGTCGAGGTGACCCGGCCGATGCTGTCGAGCGTGGCGGCCCGGGTCGTGCCGTCGGCAAAGACGATGCCGCGCGGAATGCCCCGGAACCAGTCGTTGAGCTGGGTCGTATTGTCCAGCGCGTCCTTGAGCGTGGCCACGGTGCCGTCGGCCCGGTAGGTGACCGTCTGCAGCAGCTGCGGCGCGGTGGCGGGCGTGGCCGTGGGGCTGCTGGCCTTGCCGGGGCCGTAAAAGCGCAGCGGGGCAGCCGTAACGGGGTCGAACTCGGTGCGCGAGAGGATCTGGCCCGACTCTTCATTCCAGGTCTGGGCCACCTGTCCCAGGATCCACTTGCCCAGGTGGTCGTGGTAAGTCGTCACGTCCCGGCGCGAGTAGCCCAGCGAGCTGAATCGCCGGTGCTGGACCGGCCGCACCCGGGCATCGAACTGCTCCACCAGCGAAGTGAACGTCACGCCCTGCCGAACGGTGGCGGTTTGCACAAGCGGCCGGTTGCGCGAGCTGGTCAGGTTGTCGCCGCTCCAGCGCGAGTCGATGCCCACTTCGTCCGGGAACGGCTGGCCGGCCAGGCTGGTGACGTAGCTCAGCGTCTTGGTCTGCAGGACCTGGCCACCTTCGATCACTTCCTCCTGCTGCAACTGGCCGTCGTTGATCATGTAGCGGTTGCCGAAGGTCAGGCGCAGCTGGCTGCCGTCGGGCTTGCTGACCGTGACGTGGCGGGTATGCGGGCCATAGTCCATCTGCGCCACCGGCGGCGCGCCGTAGGCGTAGTCCCACTGCATGGGTGCCAGGCCGGGGCCGCTGATCTGCTTGCGCTTGAGTGCGATCACGTCGAAGGTGCGCGGCGTCCAGCTCTGGAACTTCCAGTCTTCCTCGATCGGGTTGCCCATGGACGAAGGCATGCCGGTGGGCGTGAGCAGCATGTCGTAGCTGCAGTGGCTGTTCGGGACGCTGGCGCGGATGTGGCGCTGGTAGCGGAAGGTAAAGGTGCCGGTGGCGCCCGAGGGGTGGGTGATGGTGCCCACCCGCTCGTCGTTGGCGAGTCGCCGCTTCCAGCCGCACTCGGGCGAGTTCGGGTCCCAGTTGCCGTAGTACGGATCTAGCGGCTCGGTCGAGTAGTGCTGCGGCGCCACCGTGGCCAGCGCGAAGGTCCACTTCGAGTTGTCCGGGTAGGTCACCGTGCCCAGCTGGCCACCGCCCAAATAGGTGTAGAACACTGAGCGAACGCCATCAGTGACCGAGGTAATCCGCCCCGCGGCGTTGTAGCCCAGCCACAGGTTGCGGCCGTCGCTGGATGCGATGTTGGTCAGGCGCCCGGCGGTGCGGGTAAAGGTGACCCAGTTGCCGTGGGCGTCTTCGATGCGGCTGGCGTAGAGGCGGATTTCCTTGCGCTGCTCTTTAATCACCTGGCTCTGGCCAGTAATCGGATTAGGGGTTGTCCGGCGCTCGATTTCCTCCGCCTGGCTCACCACCATCTGGTCGAACCAGTATTTCGTGCCGTCCGGCGTCACCGCCAGGAAGCCCTCGCCGGTATAGCCCGCGCCCGTGCCGCCGTTGATCTGCAGGCTCGGCAGGCAGCTGATCTGCACCCGGTCACGCGTCGTCCAGCGCCACGGCCCGCCAGTGGTCGGCGTGTTCGGGTCGTTGGCAAACTTGAGCAGCAACGAGTTCGCGCCCTGGCCCGGGATCACCACGTCGTAGCCCTGCCAGTACATGCCAGCGGTGAACCCGTTGTAGCCTTTGGGCGCCAGGTTGATCACCGTGGTCGGCGAGCTGCAGCGGTTCTGGGGCGTCGCCGTATCCACCGCCCAGCCCACGTTCTGCAGGAACACGCCGCCGATGTAGGGCAGCTCCAGCTCCCAGTCGCCGAAAGCCTTGCCCACGGGGTTGTGGGCGGTCTCGGGGTCCTCGGGCGAAAACGAGCGGGCGATCTGCACCGCCAGGCCGTGGTTGCCGGGAATCGAGAGGTCGGTATGCCGGAAGCTGGTGGCGCCCGTGTAGAAGTTCACCTGCTCGCCGAACAGATCATCGCCCAGGGCACCCAGGACCTCGGCCGACTTGATGCGCTTGGCATCTTCTTCGTTGTAGCCCAACTGGGCCGAGGCCAGCCCGGGCAGGCAGGCCAGCGCCAAGATCGCGGCGGCCAGCGCGCCACGGGCACCACCAAAGCAACAACAAGAACGCATGCGAATTCCCCTGGATTCCCTGCGGGCCCACGCGTGCCGGATTGCCTGGCACGATGCGGGCGGTTGCAGGGATTGGGGCATGCTCCGCCCCCCCCGTGTCAATTTCGCTGACACGGGAAATCGGGGAAAGAATCACTAACTCAATTCGCCTCCAGAGCCTACGGCTGCAATGTCATGGCTCAGCCATGACAGCAATAGTAGACGCTGTGAGAAAATTTCGCGCCCAGGCCCGTTCAACCACGACAGCCGGAACGAGGAAAGAGGGAGCGCCGAAGCGCGTGAAGCACTTCAACGCGCGATGCTGATCACCGCCCCCATCAACGACAACTCGGCACCGCTGGCGCCCAATCCCCGCGCGACGCGCTCCCACGGCGCGACGGCCTGGCGGATCTCCTCGACCAGGCGCTCAGCCCGCTCCACCGACAATCGGAAAAACGCATGCTGCGCGATCAGAACCCGCGTGTCCGGCGTCGGGTCGGCGTCGTCGAGCGCGAGGACGTGCACGTCCTTGTCCGGGTTGGGATTGACGTCGAAGGCCGGCGAGAGCACCCAACCAGTCGGCTCGCGCAGGAAGCCATGGTTGCGCAGGTGGTCGTCGCGATTGCCCACGACGACATTGAATACGGCACGCCGGAACAGCTGCTCCAGTCCGTCCGCCACGGCACCGCTGGCCCCCTGGTTCTCGACCACCGACGCGATGTCCAGGTAACTCGCGCCTTCGCTTTCCATGTCCAGCAGCGTTTTGGCAGAGGCGAACATGCGCCGACCGGCCGGCACGCGATCAAAACGTTTGACTGCGAAAGTATGCCCGCGCGCCGAGAGCTCGAGCAGCTTCGCTTCCGGCATCTGGATGCCGGCATCGGTGGCGAGCTTCCACGCGACGTACTCCCACAGCCCTACGTCGTGGCGGTCTTCCGTGGAGGGAAACTTGGCCAGCCACAACTCGCCCTGCTCGTCGACGAAACTGGCCTTGGGGCGCGCACCGCCCAGCGAGCCGCCGGGCACGAGCAGCTGGCGCACCTGTTTGTCGACCTTTTCGCCTGCGCCCTGCTCCACCAGTCGCGCCGCGGCTTCGAGTTCACGCAAGGACGTCGAGGGAGGCGCACTTGGCTGGGCGCAGGCCAGGCACTGGCCGGTGCCGGGGTCGCGAAGCCGCAGGGCGCCCATCCGGGTGCCGTCATCCACGCCGAGCAGGTAGTCCCAGGCACGCAGGTTGCGGCGGGGTCGCGCCTGCTCGCGGGCGTCCATCGCCTCGCGGCGGTCCATCAGCAGCCGGCCCCAGCGGTCGGGTGAGCAGTCCTGAAGCACGCTGGGTGGCTGGGCGGGATCAGCGGCATGGAACGGACCCTCGCGCAGTGGCAGCGAGGGGTCGATCTCGAAGGCGTTCCGGTGCTCGAGCCACGCAAGGTCATATTCAAACCGGAGGATGTCGCCGCGACGCGATGCGTCCCGATACAGGCGCCCCACCAACGCGCGGCCGTTCGCCAGGCGGGCGTCTTCGAGCACGACCTCCACGCTGTTCACGACCGGTCCTCGCCCCCAGGCGACTTGCTCCGCCGCCGTGGGCGCTTGAGCTCGCTGTCCTGCAGCGCGCGGCCCAGCTCATCGCCGGCGGCGAGCGCGTCGATGTCCTGGGCCAGGCCCAGCACCTGCAGCACGCGGATAACCGTAGCCAGGCTGCTGCTGGGGTCGCCGGATTCAAGCTTGCGGATGGTAGGCAGCGTTACGCCCACCCGCTCGGCCACCATGGCTTGGGTCAGCTTGCGGCGAAGGCGGGCTGCACGCAGGCGCTCCCCCAGTGCTGCGAGCTGGCGGGCGTGGCGGGGGTGCGTGGGTGGGGTGAGGCGCGGCATGAAAAATATAGTTGCACTTAAATCAATCTATGGCAAGTATATTTGCCTACGGCGCAAGCAAGGGTAAAGAAAAGGGGTCGGAGGTGGTTTCCTTTGGAAACCACCTCCGCCCCCGGGGAACGCCAGGTTTTCGCGGGGATCAGCCGGCCTTCTGGGCCTCGACGGTGATCTCGATGCGCACTTCGTCGCTCACGGCCGGGGCGTAGCCGCCGACGCCGAACTCGCTGCGCTTGATGTCGAAGCTGGCGTCGAAGCCGACGGCCGGCTTCTTGGTCATCGGGTGCTCGCCGACCTTGTTGATGGTCACGTCCATCACCACTGGCTTGGTCACGCCGTGGATGGTGAGGTTGCCGGCCACGGCCAGCTTGCCCTCGCCGGCCACGGTGACGCCGGTGCTGGTGAAGGTGGCGGTGGGGAACTGCGCGGCGTCGAAGAAGTCGGCGCCCAGCAGGTGCTCGTCGAGCTTGGCCACGCCGGTGGAGATGCTGCTGACCGGGATGGTGACGCTGACGGTGCTCTTGGTCGGGTCGGCCACGTCGTAGTTGAACTCGGACTCGACGGTGTCGAAGCGGCCGGTGATGTTGGAGAAGCCGAAGTGGCTGTAGGTGAACTCGACCTGGGTGTGGGTCGGGTCGATGTTGTACTTCTCGGCAGCGAAGGCCGGGGCGGTGGCGACGGCCAGCAGGCCGGCGAGCAGCAGGGGCAGGGACTTCATGGGTGGTGTCTCCGGTGGACGAACCGGCAGTTTAGTCGTCCCAAACGTGCAACCAATGCGAAGGTACGGAACGTATCGTTGCGCCGGTTCGCTGCCGTGGCCCGACCGGGGGTTCGTGCTGCGTGAGGGTGTTTGAGCCCCGGCCCCCCGGCCGCGCGCTCCCGCCACCCGGCTCCGGGGGCGGCCATCCGATTGGAGAAGATCCACATGTTCCGATCCACCCTGTTCCTGGCCTTCGCGGCCAGCCTGGCCGCGGGCAGCGCCCTGGCCGACGAGTTCCAGTCCCCGCCCGCGGCCGAGAGCCTGGCCAAGGCCCGCCAGGCCCAGCTGGCCGCGGCCCGCGGCGGCGTCTCCACGGCGGCGGCGCCCACGGTCGAGGAAGTCGGCGACGCCGACAGCTTCGGCCGCGGCGTGAAGTGGCTGGGCCTGATGTCGGGCTTCGCCTTCCTGTCCACCGACTGCACCCCGCCTCCGGGCGAGCCGGCCGACCCGAACTGCGTGCAGCTCAACCCTGCGCCGGGCTTCACCACTTTCGTGGTGCCCGACGTGGCCGCGATCACGCTGCCGGGCAAGAGCGCCGAGTCGCTGCTGTGCCACAGCCAGACGCCGGTGACGTCCGTGGTGTACGCCAACAACACCGGCGCGCGGCAGCAGTACCGCTTCCAGCTGCTGGCCAGCTACCGCATCGAGAGCGAGGTGCTGCAGGGCCTGAACGACCCGAACACCGGCGACCCGTACAACGGCGCCATCGAGATCGGCATCGGCAACCTCGTCGACTCCGGCTACCTCGAGCCGGGCGACAACTTCGTCAAGCAGTACACGCAGACCCGCGCCTGCATCGGCGGCATGGTCAGCCGGCGCGCCCTGGTCGATGCCTACGGCCTGACGGCGGCCCAGGCCAGGCAGTTCTTCCGCAAGCCCATCACCCTGCGCATGACCATCCGCGGCAACGCGCGCATGGTGGACGCGGCCTCGATCAACGTCGGCACCCGCGTCACCGGCGACTGAGCCGCCCGGCGCCGCCGCGGCCTCGCGGCGGCGCCGCTTTCCGGGCTAGGCTTTGGCCATGCCCGACTTCCCCAACCCGCCCTGGGCGCTGCACGACGGCGCCGCCGGCCATCGCCGCCAGGTGCTGGCGCTGGCCGAAGCGCTGGCGCCTGCGCCGCGCGAGATCGAACTGCACGCACAAGCGCCGTGGTCGTGGCTGGCGCCGCGGCGGCTGGCGGGCGCCGAACGCGCGTTCGGCGAGGCCTTCGCCGCGTCGCTGGCGCAGCCGCCCGCTTGGGCGCTCGGCGCGGGTCGTCGCGCGGCGCTGGCCACGCGCCTGCTGCGCGAGCGCGGCAGCCGGGTGGTGCAGGTGCTGCACCCGCGCATCGACACGCGGCACTGGGACCTCGTGGTGGCGCCCGAACACGACGGCCTGCGCGGGCCCAACGTGATCACGCTCACCGGCAGCCTCAATCCGGTGGATGACGCCTGGCTCGCGCAGGGCCGCGCGACCTTCCGCGCGCTGGGCGAACTGCCGGGCCCGCGCACGGTGCTGCTGCTGGGCGGGCCGACGCCGGCGGTGCGCTTCGACCGCGGCGCCTTCGAGGTGCTGGCCGCCAAGCTCGAGCACTGGCTGGCGATGGAGGGCGGCAGCCTGGTGGTGATCGGCTCGCGCCGCACGCCGGCCAGCCTGGCCACGCTGGCGCGCCGCTACTGGGCCGACACGCCGGGCAGCCGCTGGTTCGGCAGCGAAGACGGCGACAATCCCTACGCCGGCGCGCTGGGCTGGGCCGACCGCCTGGTGGTGTCGCCCGACTCGGTGAACATGCTCTCGGAAGCCTGCGCCACCACGGCGCCGGTGTACGTGCCCGAACCGGAACGCGCGAGCGGCCGCGTGCGCCGCTACCTCGACACCCTGCTCGCCCGCGGCCGCATCCGCCCGCTCGGCAAACTCCCCGAAGACGCCCCCGCCGAACCCCTGCGCGAAACGCCGCGCATCGCCGCGCTCGTTCGCGAGCGCCTGGGGTGAGTTCGCGATTCAACGCGGATCAGATCGGATGAAAAACGGATAAGAGCAAGGAAGAAAATGGGGTCGGAGCACATTTGCGCTTGAACTGCCCGTTTCAAACACAAATGTGCTCTGACCCCATTTTGATTTGGCTCTATTCGCTCTTATCCGTTCTTCATCCGATCTGATCCGCGTTCAAAAACGAGACCCCACAAGCGACGCACGCAGCACGGACCGCGGCGCGGGCGGCGTCGAGGGCGTCGTCGGGGGGCACGATGCGGGGGCGCTGGTCGAGGGTGCAGTCCAGGCCGAGGTCGAGCATCAGCGCGTGGGCCTCGAGCAGGGGCTGCAGGTGGCCGGGCGGCAGCACGCCGGCGTGGTCGAGCGCGCGAAGCAGCGCCGGCGTGTCGCGCGGCGTGCACAGCGCCGGGTGCGCCGCCGCGTGCTGCAGCACCAGCGCCTGCACCAGGAATTCCAGGTCCACCAGCCCGCCCTCGCCCTGCTTGAGGTCGAAGCGACCCGGGCCGCTGCGGTCGAGCTCGGTGCGCATGCGCCGGCGCATCGCCCGCACGTCCTCGCGCAGCGCCTCGGGTTCGCGCGGCGCGCGCAGGGTTTCGTCGCGGATGCGCTCGAAAGCCGCGCGCACCGGCGCCGCGCCAGCGATCGGCCGCGCGCGCACCAGCGCCTGCCGCTCCCAGGTCCAGGCGCGCTGGCGCTGGTAGTCGGCAAAACTTTCCACGCTCGACACCAGCATGCCCTTGGCGCCGTCGGGGCGCAGGCGTACGTCCACTTCGTAAAGCTTGCCGGCGCTGGTGACCGTGCCCAGCAGGCTGACCAGGCGCTGCGCCAGCCGCCCGAACCAGCGGTTGGCATCGAGCGGGCGCGCCCCGTCGGAGACGGCATCGGCGGGGGCGTCGTGCAGGAACACCAGGTCGAGGTCGGAGCCGAAGCCCAGCTCGCGCCCGCCCAGGCTGCCGTAGCCCAGCACCGCCAGGCCCGCGCCGGGGATGCGGCCGTGCTGGCGCGCCAGGTCGCGCTCGGCCAGCTGCAGCAGCACGCCCAGCAAACCTTCGGCCAGCGTCGCCAGGCGCGAGGCCGCCTGCACCGGCGGCAGGCGCAGGCCCATCGTGGCCAGCGCCAGGCGGAAGCCGATGGCCTGGCGCAGTTCGTTGAGCGCGTTCAGGCCCGCCTCGACGTCGTCTTCGGGCAGGCGCGCGGTGGCCTCGTCCACGAGATCGTTGATCTCTTGCTCGTCGGGCACCGGGCCGGCGGCGCGGGTGTCGAGCAGTTCGTCGAGCAGCAGCGGGTGTGCGGCCAGGCGCTCGGACAGCAGCGCGCTGCGCGCGGTCACGTCCACCAGGCGCGCGAGCGCGGCGGGCTGTTCGTCGAGCAGGGCCAGGTAGCTGGTGCGCCGGGCCACGGCCTGCAGCAGCGCCAGGCCGCGCGGCAGCGCCGCGTCGGGCGCCTGCGAGCGCGCGGCGGCGGCCATCAGCTCGGGCAACACGTTGTCCAGGCGCTGGCGGCCGCGCGCCGACAGCGAGCGCACCGCCGGCGTGCGGGCGAAGTCGCGCAGCTGCGCGTCCAGGCCTTCGGCGTCGGTGAAGCCGGCATCGGCCAGCACGCCGGCCTCGCCGCCGTCGGGCAGCGCGCGCCAGTACTGCACCAGCGCGTTCGCGGGCGCCTTGCGGCGGCGGCGCGCTTCGAGCAGGCCGGCGAATTCTTCGGCCACGACGCTGCGGTGGGCATCGAGCTCGGTGAACATTTCGCGTTCGCCCGGGTAGCCGAGGCCGCGGGCGATGCGGTGGCGCGCCACCGGGTCGTCGGGCAGCGCGTGCACCTGCTGGTCGGCCAGCATCTGCACGCGGTTCTCGAGCCGGCGCAGGTGGCGGTAGGCCGCGGCCAGGCGTTCGGCGGTGGCGGCCGTGACATGGCCGGCGTCCGCCAGCCCCGACAGCACGGGCAGCAGCGAGCGGCCGCGCAGTTCCGGCTCGCGCCCGGCGCGGATCAGCTGCAGGGCCTGCACCAGGAACTCCACCTCGCGGATGCCGCCCGGGCCGAGCTTGAGGTCTTCGGCCAGCTCGCGCCGCTGCACTTCGGCGGCGATCAGCGCCTTCATCTCGCGCAGGCCGTCGAGCGCGCTGTAGTCGAGGTAGCGGCGGTAGACGAAGGGCCGCAGCGTCTCGAGCAGGCGCTCGCCGGCGGCGATGTCGCCGGCCACGGGGCGGGCCTTGATCCAGGCGTAGCGCTCCCAGTCGCGGCCCTCGCGCTGGTAGTACTGCTCCATCGCGCCGAAGCTCAGGGCCAGCCGGCCGCTGCTGCCGAAGGGGCGCAGGCGCAGGTCGACGCGGTGGCAGAAACCGTCGGCGGTGACGTCGCCCAGCAGCTGCGCCAGGCGCTGGCCCAGGCGCGTGAACCAGGCCTCGGCGTCGAGCGCACGCGCGCCGTCGGACTGGCCGTGTTCGGGGAAGGCGTAGACGAGGTCGACGTCGGAACTGAAGTTCAGCTCGCCGCCGCCGAGCTTGCCCAGGCCGAACACCACCAGTTGCTGCGGCTCGCCGGCGGCGTTGCGCACGGTGCCGTGGGCCTGGCGCAGCACGCCCGACAGGGCGTCGACGCCCGACTGCAGGGCCTGGTCGGCGATGCGGCTGGCGCCGGCGAGCGTGGCGTCCACGTCGTCTTGGCCATGCAGGTCGCGCCAGACCAGGCGCGTGGATTCGCGCGTACGCCAGCGGCGCAGCTGCGCCGGCCAGTCGACCGGGCTTTCGGGCGCCAGCGCCGGCGGCGGCTCGGCCGGGCCGTCGAGCCGCGCCAGCAATTCCGGCTGTCGCGCCAGGGTGTCGATGGCGAAATCGCTGGCCATCGCCAGCCGCGCCAGCGCCGCACGCCGCGCCGGCACGTCCAGCGCCCCCGGCGCCCGCTCCGCCAGCCGCCCCAGGGCATTGTCGACATGGGCCTGCGCGGCCTGCTCAAGCGAATCCATCGGGCGATGGTAAATCGCACGCCCGCCGCCGTGGTTCCCTGATTGACCGGCGGCGGAGCAATACGTACAGTATTCTGTACATATGGAGTCGCCATGGACACCCTGACCTACACCGCCGCCCGCGCCGCCCTCGCGTCCACCATGGACCGCGTGGTGAACGACCACGAGCCGGTCATCATCACCCGCGGCAACCAGCAGTCGGTGGTGATGGTGTCGCTGGAGGACTACAAGGCGATGGAAGAAACCGCCTACCTGCTGCGCAGCCCGAAGAACGCGCGGCGCCTGCTCGAATCGGTGGCCCAGCTCGAAGCCGGCCGCGGCAAGGTCCGGCCGCTGTCGGAGTGATCAAGCAGTTCTCGGACAACGCCTGGCAGGACTACCTGCATTGGCAGCAGGCCGACCGCCAGCTGCTGAGGCGGGTGAACGAGCTGATCAAGGCCATCGAGCGCGATCCTTTCGCGGGCATCGGCAAGCCCGAGCCGCTGCGCCATGCCCTGGCCGGCTACTGGTCGCGCCGCATCAACGACGAGCACCGCCTGGTCTACAAGGTCGAAGGCAAGGTGCTGATGATTGCCGCGGTTCGCTACCACTACTGAGCGCGCGGGCGGCTGGAAAAAAGAAAGCCCGCAGCGCGATGCAGCTGCGGGCTTTCAGCTCCCTCCCCCACGTCGGAAGCACGGGCATCGTGGCCCGGCGGCGGGGGGCGTTGCACGTTGCAGTGCAACATGCCGCGGCTCAGAGCACCAGCCAGGTCACCAGGCCAAGGAACGCACCCATGGAAACCACGTCGGTGAGCGTGGTCAGGAAGATGCTCGAGGCCGTCGCCGGGTCGGCGCCCATGCGCTTGAGCGCCAGCGGGATCGTGGCGCCGGCCAGGCCCGCGATCATGCAGCTGATGGCCATGGCGGCCAGCGTGATCAGGCCCAACGCCAGCGCATCGCCGCCACCGTCGCGGGCCACCACCCAATACATGGCCGCGCCGGCCAGTGCGCCGGTCACGACGCCATTGACCAGGCCCAGCACGCCCTCCTTGGTGATGATCTTGGCGATGCCCAGGCCCTTGAGCTCGCCCAGCGTCATGCCGCGCAGCATCACCGCCAGCGACTGCGCGCCGAGGTTGCCGCTCTGGCCGCCCAGCACCGGCAGGAACACCGCCAGCACGACCACGCGGTTGATGGTGTCCTCGAAGTAGCCGACCACCGCCGCCGCCACGAACACCGTCAGCAGGTTCACCAGCAGCCAGGGGTTGCGGAAGCGGAAGGCGCGCCACAGCGGCGTGGCCAGGCGTTCTTCCTTCTCGACGCCGACCATGGCGCCGGCCTGCGCCGAGATCTCGAAGGCCTGCTGCTCGAACAGCACCTGGCCGCGCACCTGGCCCACCAGGTGGCCGTCGTCCTCGCACACCGGGTAGACCGGGTAGTGGCGCGTCACCACCTCGCGCATCGCGTCTACCAGCGGCATGCGCGGGCGCAGGCAGAACGGGCTGCGGATCATCACTTCGTCGAGCGCGCGGGTGCGATCGGCGTAGAGCAGGTCGCGGAAGGCCACCACGCCCAGCAGCTTCTGCGCGCCATCGACCACCCACAGGTAGGTGACCAGGCGCTGCTTGACCACCTCGCGCAGCGCCTCGATCGCCTCCGACACCGTCGTGCCGGAAACGAAGACCGCCGGCGGGTCCTCGAGCAGGCGGCCCACCGAGCCCTCCGGGTAGCGCTGGGCGTCGGCCCAGTCGGTGCCGGCCGGCGCCGCGGCGATGACCGCGGCGCGGTCACCCACCGACATCGCCGCCAGCAGCACGTTCGCCCGAGCCGGCGGCAGGCTGGCCAGCAGCCGCGCCTTTTCGGCGGGCGCCCGGCCCTCGAGCTGCCTGAGCGCCGAGTCGGTGTCGAGCGCACCGATGCGCTTGGCCAGGTCCGGGGCGGCGCCGGGCGCCGTTTGCGTATCGGTCACGTGCAGCTCCTGTGAAAACCCCTGATAACGAGCTAAGCCTAGCCCAAGGGACACATGCCGCGCTGCCCCGCTTCTGGGACAATCGCCGCCTCGCACCCCACGGCGAAACCCCACATGCTGCGCACCACCTCGCGGGCCCTGCCCGCCCTGCTGCTCGTCGCCGCGCTCGCGGCCTGTTCCACCGACACCCCCGAAGCCCCCGGCGCCCCGGCGCTGAGCGTCAGCGTCGCGGAAGCTTCGCGACTGTCGCTGCCCGAGCGCATCCCGGCCTCGGGGTCCATCGCGGCCTGGGAGGAGGTATCGCTGGGCGTGGAGCTCTCCGGCCAGCGCGTCGCCTCGGTCGCGGTGGAAGTGGGCGACGTGGTGCGCCAGGGCCAGCCCCTGCTGCAGCTCGACACCCGTACGCTGGCGATGGAGCTGCGCCAGGCCGAAGCCAACCTCGAGGTGGCCGCCGCCAACGCCCGCCGCGGCGAGCGCCTGCTGCGCGAGAAGCTGGTGGCCGCCAGCGAGGCCGAGCAGCTGATCGCCGGCGAGGTCACGGCCCGCGCCGCCGCCGAAAACGCCCGCCTGCGCATGGACTTCGCCACCCTGCGCGCGCCGCACGACGGCATCGTCTCGGCGCGCAGCGTGCAGCCCGGCCAGGTGGTGGCGGCCGGCACCGAACTGCTGCGCCTGATCCGCGACCAGCGCCTGGAATGGCGCGCCGAGCTGCCCGAATCGCAGTTCGTGCGCGTCGCCGCCGGCACGCCGGTGCGCCTGCGTGGCCCGGACGGCGCGTTGGTGGAAGGCAGCGTGCGCGCCGTGTCGCCGGCGCTGGACCCGCGCAGCCGCACCGGCACCGTCTACGCCGACCTGCCGGCGCCGGGCGTGCTGCGCGCCGGCATGTTCGCCGCCGGCGAGCTGCTGCTGGCCGAGCGCGAGGCCAACACCGTGCCCGCCGCCGCCGTGGTCGAGCGCGACGGCCATGCCTACGTGTTCGTGCTGGCCGAAGACGATCTCGTCAGCCGCCGCCGCATCACCCCGGGCGCCCGCAGCGGCGCGGTGGTGGAGGTGCGCGACGGCCTGGAGGGCGGCGAGAAAGTCGTGGTGGAGGGCGCCGGCTTCCTGGCCGACGGCGACCGCGTGCGCGTCGTGCCGGCCGGCGGCTGAGCCATGGCGATCAACTTCTCCGCCTGGTCCATCAACCGGCCGCTGCCGGCCATCCTGCTGTTCATCCTGCTGGGCATCGTCGGCCTGGTGGGTTTCCAGCAGCTGGCCGTGTCGCGTTTCCCCGACATCGCCTACCCGGGCGTCACCGTCAGCGTGGCGCTGCCGGGCGCCACGCCCAACCAGCTCGAAACCGAGGTCACCCGCCGCATCGAGGACTCGATCGCCACGCTGCCCGAGGTGAACAAGCTGATCTCGACCGTGGTCGAGGGCAACTCCACCACCTTCGTGGAGTTCAAGCTCAGCAAGGACCTCGGCGACGCGCTCGACGAAGTGCGCGACGCCGTCACCCGCATCCGCACCGACCTTCCGCAGGACATCCAGGAACCGGTGGTGGCCAAGCTCGAGATCGTGGGCGGCACCCTGGTGACCTACGCGGTGGCCTCGCCGACGATGACCGAGGACGAACTGAGCTGGTTCGTCGACGATGAAGTGACCAAGGCCATGTTCACCGTGCCCGGCGTGGGCCAGGTGACGCGCGCCGGCGGCGTGAACCGCGAGGTGCAGGTGGACCTGCGCCCGGGCGTGCTGGCGGCCTATGGTCTGACGGCCGGCCAGGTCTCGCAGCAGCTGGCGGCCTCGCAGCTCGAGCGCAGCGGCGGCCGCGCCACCTGGGCCGGCGGCGAGCAGGCCATCCGCGCGGTGGGCACGGTGCAGCGCGCCGAAGAGCTGGCGCTGTTCCCCATCGTGCTGCCCGACGGCAGCCAGGTGCCGCTGTCGGCCCTGGCCGAGGTGAAGGACGGCCACGAGGAGCGCCGCGGCCTGGCCCTGCTCGACGGCCAGCCGGTGGTGGCCTTCGGCATCACCCGCACGCGCGGCTCGAGCGAGCTCGAGGTCGGCGCCGGCGTCGAAGCCGCGATCAAGCGGCTCGAAGCCGCGCACCCGGGCGTGAAGTTCAACCTGGTCAGCACCGCCGTGGACGAGGTCAAGGGCTCGTACCGCTCGTCGATGATGATGCTCTGGGAAGGCGCGCTGCTGGCGGTGCTGGTGGTGTGGTTCTTCCTGCGCGACTGGCGCGCGACCTGGATCTCGGCCGTGGCGCTGCCGCTGTCGATCATCCCCACCTTCGGCGTGATGTGGCTGTTCGACTTCAGCCTCAACCTGGTGACCCTGCTGGCGCTGGCGGTGGTGGTGGGCATCCTGGTGGACGACGCCATCGTCGAGGTCGAGAACATCGACCGGCACATGGGCATGGGCAAGCCGCCCAAGCAGGCCGCCACCGAGGCGGCCGACGAGATCGGCCTGGCGGTGATCGCCACCTCGGCCACGCTGGCGGCGGTGTTCGTGCCGGTGGCCTTCATGCCGGGCATCGCCGGCAAGTTCTTCCTCGAGTTCGGCTGGACCGCGGCCACCGCGGTGATGTTCTCGCTGATGGTGGCGCGCCTGCTGACGCCGATGATGGCGGCCTACCAGCTCAAGCCCAAGCCGCACGTCGAGAAGGAATCGAAGCTGATGCGCTGGTACCTGGGCCTGGTCGAGTGGGCCCTGGCCCACCGCGCCATGACCCTGTGGGGCGCGCTGCTGATGTTCATCGGTTCGCTGGCGCTGGTGCCGCTGATCCCGTCCACCTTCATCCCGGGCTCGGACCTGGGCCGCAGCAACCTCAGCATCGAGCTCGCGCCGGGCGCCACGCTCGAACAGACGGCGGACATGAGCGAGCGCGCCCGCGCGCTGATTTCCGACATCCCGGAGCTGCGGCAGGCCTACGCCACCGTCGGCGGCATCCTCGACCTGGGCGACCCGGCGGTGAGCGGCGTGGCCGACGTGCGCAAGGCGGTGATGGTGCTCGACTGGGGCCCCGAGGGCGATCGCGACCGCTCGCAGAAGGAGCTCGAGCGCGAAGTGCGCGAGCGGCTCACCGCCCTGCCGGGCGTGCGCCAGCGCTTCATCTCCAGCGAGCCGGGCGAGCAGCTGATGCTGGTGCTCACCGGCAGCGACCCGGACCGGCTCTACCAGGCCTCGCAGGCCTTCGAGCGCGACCTGCGCTCGATGCCGGGCCTGGGCACGGTCAGCTCGACGGCCTCGCTGCTGCGACCGGAGCTGATCGTCGTGCCCGATGCGCGCCGCGCCGCGGACCTGGGCGTGTCCACGCTCGACATCGCCGAGGCCGCGCGCATCGCCACCAGCGGCGACTACCGCCAGCGGCTGTCGAAGCTCAACCTGGCCGACCGCCAGATCCCGATCCGCGTGCGCCTGGCCGAGGACGGCCTGTCCGACCCCGACCTGCTGGCGCTGCTGCGCGTGCCCAGCGCCCACGGCGGCACCGTGCCGCTGTCGGCCGTGGCCGAAGTGCGCACCGGCGCCGGGCCCTCGGTGGTCAACCGCTTCGCGCGCGAGCGCAACATCACCTTCACCGCCGAGCTCAACGGCCGGCCGCTGGGCGAGGTGATGGCCGAGGTCGAGCAGCTGCCCTCGCTGCAGCAGCTGCCGCCCGGCGTGCAGGTGCTCAACACGGGCGATTCGGAAGTGTTCGTCGAGCTCTTCACCGGCTTCGCGCTGGCGATGGCGGCGGGCCTGTTCTGCGTGTACGCGGTGCTGCTGCTCCTGTTCAACCACGCCAGCCACCCGCTGATCATCCTGATGGCGGTGCCGCTGTCGGCCGGCGGCGCCTTCGGCGCGATGCTGCTCACCGGCACGATGCTGTCGCTGCCGGCGCTGATCGGCCTGCTGATGCTGATCGGCATCGCCACCAAGAACTCGATCCTGCTGGTGGACTACGCCGTCATCGCCGAGGACGAAAAGGGCATGAACATGCACGACGCACTGGTGGACGCCTGCCGCAAGCGCGCCCGCCCGGTGATCATGACCACGATCGCGATGAGCGCCGGCATGACCCCGATCGCGCTGGGCCTCGGCGCCGACGCCGCCTTCCGCCAGCCCATGGCCGTGGCCGTCATCGGCGGCCTGATCACCTCCACCGCCCTGAGCCTGGTCGTCGTGCCCGCCGCCTTCGCCGCCATGGAAACCTTCACCCGCCGCTTCACCCGCCGCTAAGAAACGGGGTCAGGTTCACTTTAAGAAAGGGGGTCAGGTTCACTTCCCCCTCAACGCCGGAGGATTCCGAGTCGCCGGCGGGTGATTTGACGATGGCCCGCCACCCTCGCCGGTGGCGGACTGGACCCATGGCCCGTCTCCCGCGCATCGACCTCCCCGGCATCCCCCAGCACGTCGTGCAGCGCGGCAACAACCGCCTGCCGTGCTTCCTCGACCACCGCGACCGATGGGAATACCTGGCCACGCTGGGCGAAGCCCTGCAGCACACGGACTGCCAGTTGCACGCCTACGTGCTGATGGAGAACCACGTCCACCTGCTGGTGACGCCGCCGCGAGCCGGCGCCGTGGGCGCGCTGATGCAGCGTCTGGGGCGCCGCTACGTGGCCTGGTTCAATGCCCGGCACGAGCGCACGGGCACGCTGTGGGAGGGGCGCTACAAGGCCTGCCTGGTGGACAGCGAAACCTACGTGCTGCGCTGCGCCCGTTACATCGATCTCAATCCAGTGCGCGCCCGGCTCACCAGCGACCCGGCCAGCTACCCCTGGTCGAGCTGCGCCGCACTGCTTGGGCTTCGCGATGAACCCCTGCTCACGCCGCATCCGGCGCAGCGCGCGCTCGACGCAACACAAAGGCAGCCCGGCAAGGCTTACGCCGAGCTCCTCAGCGAAGCACTTCCCGCCGAAGAGCTCGACGCGATCCGCCTCTACCTCCGGCAGCAGCGCGCCTGGGGCCGGGACGACTTCCGGGCCATGGTCGAATCGAAGACCCGGCGTTTCGCCAGCGTGCGCCCGGCGCACCGGCCACGGCAGACGAGTGGGGCCAGGAAGTGAACCTGACCCCCTTTCTTTAAGTGAACCTGACCCCGTTTCTTTTGTGCTTCATGGGGTGCAGGCGGGTTTTTGGGCGGCCCGGGGGTCGGCGCAGACCAGTTGCGCGAGGGCGGGGATGGATTCGGCCAGGTCTTCCGGTGGCGGCGAGATGGCGTTGAAGACCTGCTGGGCCAGGAGCAGGGCATCGGCCGCCCCGGCCGGGTCGCCCTGCTTGTGGCGCGTGGCGGCCAATACCCAGTGGGCGAAGGCCGCGCCGCGCTCGGGCCGGTCGTAGACGCGCGTGGCCATCTCGCTGGCCCTGGCCGCCAGTTCCAGCGCTTCGTCGGCCTTGCCTTGCCGCATCGCCATCATCGCCAGGCCGGCCATCGGGTTGACCACCATCTCGTGCCCGCGCGGAAACGCGCGCTCGCGCATCGCCACCGAACGCGCGAACAGCGCGTAGGCCCCATCGAGATCACCCTGCTCCTGGCGCAGGTGGCCGAAGTTGTTGATCGCCATGGCCAGCTCCGGGCTGCCCTCCGGCGCCAGCGCCTCGAGCGCGGCGATCGACTCGACATACAGCGCCTCCGCCCGTTCCACGTCGCCCACCCCGTGCGCGCTGTAGGCGAAATTGGACAACATCGCCGCATGGTCCGAGGGCGCGAACCCGGCCGCGACCGTCGGCGCCGGCAGCGCGCGCACGCGGGTGAATATCTGGTCGGCCCGCGCGTAGTCCTCGTTCGAAAGGTAATAGTTGCCGAGGTTGTTGAGCGCCAGCAGGTAGATCGGCTCGCGCTGCATCCCGCGCGACTCGAGCCTCGCCAGGAGGTCCTGCCAGAGCGCCACGGCTTCCTCGCCACGGCCCTGGGCCATGCGCAACACGGCAATGGCCTCCTGCACTCGAAGGGTGTGCGGGTCGTCCGGCCCGAGCGAGCGCATGGCCTCCTCGTTGGCTGCGCGCAGCTCGCGTTCGGCGAGTTCGAGCTCGTTGCGGCTGGTCATGCTGTAGCCCAGCGCATGGCGGATGCGCGAGGACAGGTCGGGCCGGTCGGCGAACCGCAGCGGCACCTGGCCCGAGGCCAGGTCCACCGCTTCGCCCAGGCTAAGTTCCCGGCCGGCGTTGTAAGGATCGGACGACGACAGCACTTCGAGAAGAAAGGCGTTGACCTGCTCGGTGTCGGCCGCCGCCGCGCGCGCACGGTCGGCCTGCCAGAGCGCGACGCCGGCCGAGCCCAGCACCGCCGCCAGCGCCGCCGAGGCCGCCATCACGCCCCAGCGGTTGCGGCGCACGAACTTGCCGACGCGGTAGGCGGTGGAATCGGGGTGCGCCAGCACCGGCTGCCCGGCCAGGTAGCGCCGGATGTCGTTGGCGAGCTCCTGGGCCGAGCCGTAGCGGCGTGCCGCTTCCTTGTGCATGGCCTTGGCGACGATGCGCTCGACATCGGACGTGATCTGCGCACGGCGCTGCCGGCGCTCGGTGTCGGTCAGCACGGCCTTGTCGAGCATCTTCCTCATCGGGTCGGGCAGCGTCTCGCAGACCACGTGCTCCGCTTCCGACGGCCGCAATCCACCCAGCTCGTAGGGGCGCACGCCCGCCAGCAGCTGGTAGAGCATGACGCCCAGCGAGTAGACGTCGGAACTGGTGGTCAGCGCCTGCTGGCGAACCTGCTCGGGGCTGGCGTAGGCCGGCGTCATCGCCGACAGCGAGGTGTTGCGCTTGCCGCCCGCGGGCAGCGGCTCCTGCTCGAGGATCTTGGCGATGCCGAAATCCAGCAGCCGCGGTTCGCCATTCGCGCCCACGAGGATGTTGTCCGGCTTGAGGTCGCGGTGGACGATCAGGTGGCGGTGCGCCTCCTGCACGCCGTCGCAGACCTTGCAAAACAGCGCCAGCCGCGCGGGCACGTCCAGCTGGCGCGCCTTGCAGAAATCGGTCAGGGGCACGCCGTCGACGAACTCCATCACCAGGTAGGGAATGCCCGCCGCGGTGCTGCCGCCATCGAGGATGCGCGCCACGTTCGGGTGGCTCATGCGCGCCAGGATGTTGCGCTCGTCCTCGAAGCGGCTGATCAGCTGGCGGCGGAAATCGGCCGCGGCCAGCAGGTGCACCGGGCGCACCAGTTTGAGCGCCACCTGCTGGTCGTAGACATCGTCGGCGCGCCGGCCCAGGTAGACCACGCCCATGCCGCCGGCCTCGATGGGCTTGAGCAGTTCCCAGGCGCCCAGCCGCTCGCCCACCTTGGGGAAGTCGGGCGGCGCCGCTTCGGGGGCGACGGCGGTTTCCTCGAGGAAGTCGCCGGCCTGGCGGTCGGCCTCGAGCAGCCGCAGCACGCGGTCGCGCACCCCTTCGTCGAGGTCCTGCCCGGCCAGCCAGACGCGCCGCAGCTCCGGCTTCTGGGCCAGCGTGCGTTCGAACCACTGCAGTACCTGCACATCGATGGACGTAGTCATGCCTTCCCCCGGCCGCCCCGTGCGACCCGACGTTAGCAGAAGGCGCAAGGCAGGGCCCGAATGGCTCAGCTAGACTCGACGGCGATGACCGGGGACATCACCAGCCTGCTCAAGCAGTGGCGCGGAGGCGACGACAGCGCCCGCGACCGGCTCGTTGCCGTGCTCTACCCCGAGCTGCGCGCGCTCGCCGACCGCCAGCTGCGCGGCGAGCGCGCCAACCACACCCTGCAGCCCACCGCCCTGGTCAACGAGGCCTACCTGCGCATCTCGGGCATCGAGCGCATGGACTGGCAGGACCGGGCCCATTTCGTGCGCATGGCCGCCCGGGTGATGCGCGAGGTGCTGGTGGACCACGCCCGTCGCCGCCTGGCCGCCAAGCGCGACGGCGGCCGGCAGGTGACCCTCACCGGACTCGACCTCGCCGCACCCGACGCCGGCGGCGTGGACGCGCTGGCCCTGGACACCGCCCTGGCCCGGCTCGAGCAACTCGACCCGGACAAGGCGCATGTAGTCGAACTGCGCTATTTCGGCGGCCTCACCATTGAAGAAACCGCCGAAGCCATGGCCAGTTCGCCCGCCACGGTGAAAAGGCAGTGGCAGGCGGCCCGGGCCTGGCTGTTCGAAGCCCTGACTTCTTCGGGCTGAATCTGCCGACGAACGGTGAGCCGATCGGCCGTCGCCCTGCGCCCTTCTGGTCAAAGGGGGAACGACCATGACCAAGCCAATCGCCTTGATCCTCGCGCTGGCCGCCAGCCTGCTCGCCGCACCTGCGCTGGCCAGCCAGCGCGTGGCCATCATCGACCCGAACGGCTTCGAAAAGCCCATGCCCGCGCAGTGGGTGCAGTTGCCCGCCGGCTGGCAGACGCAGGGCGGCGTGCTCTGGGACCAGAGCGCGCCCTGCGGGGCCACGCCCAGCCTGCGCTGGCAGGCGCGCTCGCCGGATGGCAGCCAGCTGCTCACCATCCATCCGTCCGAGGCCTGGACCTGGGACAACCTGGGCTTCCCGCCCAGCCAGGGCAACTGCCCGCGCCAACCGATCACCAGCGCGCGCCAGTACCTGGAAACCTGGATCCGGCGGCAACGCCCGGGTGCGCGCGTGCTCGACTACCGCGACCGCCCCGACTACGTCCGCTCGCCGCCGCCGCCCGCGGCCGCCGGAACCACCTGGCGCAAGGAGGCCGGCGAAGTGCTGCTGGCCTACGCCGCGCAGGGCACCGAGGTGCGCGAAGTGGTGGCCGTGGTCGTGCTCTTTTCCGACATGAGCATGCCCGGCGTGATGCCCGGCGAAGTGCGGCGCTTCATGAGTGGAACCGCCTCGGGCACCACCACCCTGCGGGCACCCGCCGGCCGGCTCGAGATCGAGTTGCTCGGGCGCATCGCCGGCACGATGCAGGTGGACCCGCAGTGGCAGGCGCGCATGGACCGCCACAACCGCCAGGTCGCCAGCGACGGCCTGCGTGGCCAGGTCGCGCGCGGGCAGATCATCAGCGAAACCAACCGCGAAATCTCCGACATGAACATGCGCGGCTGGCAGGATCGCAACGCGGCCAACGACCGCATGCACGACCGCAGCATCGACGCCATCACCGGGACCACGCGCTACCAGGATCCGGCGGCGGGCGGAGCCGTTCGCCTCGATGGCTTCAGCGACAACGCCTGGCGAGCCGCCGACGGCAGCTACATCCAGAGCGACGACCCCCACTTCGACCCCAACCGCGACCTCGACACCGAGGCCGAACGCCTGGAGCGCATCGAATGAACCGCATCCGCCTGGTCTTCCTCGCCTGCCTCGTGGCCGCGCCTGCACTCGCGCAGGACAGCTTCGGCGCGCCGCAGCCGCAGCCGCAGCCGCAACAGCCGCAGTATCCGCAGCAGGCGGAACCGCGATCGCCGCAGCCCGCGCAATACCCGCAGCAGCCCGGGCCATACCCGCCTCGGCCACAGGCCGGCCCGCCCGCGGGCAACGATGCCCTCGCCCGCCTGGTGCAGTTCGAGCGCCAGGACATGGGCGTGGCGCCGACTGCGCAGCTCAAGTCCGGCGGGCTGCACGGCCCGACGCCCAACCAGCTGCCCGGCGGGCGCCTGGTCACCACGCCCGAGCTGGTGCAGCTGCTGCAGGACGCCAACAGCGGCGTGCTGGTGTTCGACGTGCTCGGCGGTCCGCAGACTTTGCCCAATGCCATCCCGGTGGTGCCCGCCTCGCAGGGCGGCAGCTTCGACGACGCCGTGCAGCGCGACTTCGGCAACTACCTGCAGCAGCTGACGCAGGGCCGGAAGGATCGGCCAATGGTCTTTTATTGCCAGTCGGTGCAGTGCTGGATGAGCTACAACGCCGCGCTGCGCGCCACGCGCCTGGGCTACACGAACGTGCTGTGGTACCGCGGCGGCATCGAGGCCTGGCAGCAGGCCGGCGGGCCGCTGGCCGGGCCCGGCGGCATGCCGGGGCGCTGATCGCGCCCGGCGGAAGTGAACCTGACCCCGTTTCTTTACTCCATCCAGGGATTGCGCAGCGGGGGGACGGTGGCGGGGTCGGTGGCGGTGTCGAGGCGGGCGAGCTGGGCTTCGAGCTGGGCCTTGGCCAGCGGCTCGACCGGCATCATCTGCTGATCCAGCGGCAGCTGGTAGGCGGCGCGGGCGGCGTCGAGGTCGCCGAGGCGCAGCTGGGCATTGCCCAGTTCGATGGCCGCACCGACGTGGAAGGGCGCGATGGCCACCACTTCCTGCAGGCGGGCCGCCACCACCTCGTCGCGACCACCGCCGCGGCGGTAGAGGTGTTCGAGCACGCGGCCGTAGACATCGCCGGCACGACCCAGCGGATCCTCGCGCCGCCCTTTGTAAACGGCGACGAAACCCAGGCGCTTTACCTGCTCGAGTCCCGCCAGGCCCACCGCCGGGTCCCAGCCCCACTCGGGCCAGGGCAGCGTCGACATCATCGGATAGATGAAATAGCCCTCGTACACGCCGGCGATGTTGGTGTCGTCGATGCTGTCGACCTTGCGCCGGTAGTTGGTGCGCGCCGCGATCGCCTGTTCCTCCATGAACCAGTAGTCGGAATAGAGCGTGGCGCCCTCGGGCACGATCACCGCGTCGTGGAAGGCCTTGATTTCATGCCAGCGCTGGCCGAGGTCCAGGCCCTCGTTGCCGAATTGGCGATAGGCGCCTTCGCTGCCGCCGGCCAGTTCGTTGTGGTATTCCCACAGCCGCGGCTCGCCGAAGGTCATCACCAGGGCGGCCGCCAGCGGCACCAGCGCCGCGGCACGCCAGGCCGCGCTGGCCTGCCGCCAGGCAAACGCCACCAGCGCGCCGGCCGGCAGCGCCAGCAGCACCACCAGCGGCAGCGCGTGGCGGATGCCGCCATAGGTTCCCTGCCCCGACATCAGCGCCGCCAGGTGCACCAGGCCCGCGCCGGCCCCCGCGGCCAGCAGCCAGCGCCCCGCCGGCGGCAGCGACTTCCAGCGCAGCAGCAACAGGCCCAGCAGCGACATCGCCAGCAGGCCCAGCGGCACCTTGGCCACCACGATGCTCGGCCAGGTGAACCAGGGCGGGGCACCCATGTGGTTCACGCCCCAGACGAAGTGCGCCGACTGGCCGCGGCCTTCGACGCCGGCGCGCACGGTGTCCGACAGCCCCCAGAGGTAGGCGCGCGGCAGCAGCCGCGCCTCGTCGGCCACGCCGATGGCCAGGCGCCAGTGCGGGATGTTGAGGTCGGCCACCTTGTCGGCCATGGCGCGGTTGAAGCCGTCGCTGCCATCGGGCCCGGCGTGGAAGCGAAAGCCGTACATCGCCCACAGCACCGCCACGCCCAGCACGCCGGCGGCGGCTACGCGCCCTAGCCGGCGCACGCCCTCGGCCCAGCCCTCGCGCCAGCCGGCCAGCACGCCCACCACCAGCACCGCGCCCACGCCCGCCACGCCGGCCAGGCCCGAATGTTTGCTGCCCAGCACCAGGCCCAGCGCCACGCCCGCGGCCAGCACCCAGCGCCACTGCCAGGTCGACAGCAGCAGGCCGGCGCAGGCCACCGCCACGGCGAGGGTGAGCGCCAGCGGCAGGTCCGTCATCGCCACGGGCAGGTGCGCGGCCACGCTGGGCTCGAGCGCGAGGAAAGCCAGCGAGCCCGCGGCCCAGGCCAGGCCCAGCGCGCGCCACAGCAGCAGGCCCAGCGCGAACACCAGCGCGCCGTGGAAGGCCCACAGCGACAGACGCGTGGCGCGCTGCACGGCCGCGGCATCGTTCTTGAAGAACAGCACGTCCTCGACCCAGTCGCGCTCCTGCGATTTTTCCACCAGCGGCGCGAACGGCGGCAGCACGAAGTCGCGCGACTGGCCGGCGCCGGCCGCCAGTTTCACCAGCGGCGGATGCTCGGGGTTGAGGCGGAAATCGCCGGTGCGCACGTAGGACACGCCGGCGACGACATGCCAGGGTTCGTCGATGGTGAAGCTGTCGCTGCGCGTGCCCCAGTGCGAGCGGGCGATGCCCGCCAGCACCAGCACGAGCAGCAGCACGATGCCGGCCACGCGTGACGTGGCGGTTTGCCCTGGTGCCATGGACGCGCTCCCCCGCGTTGGTTCCAAGGCAAGCAACGGGTTGGCGGGGGGCGGTCGGCCAGTGGGGCCCTCTCCCCCGGCCCCTCTCCCGCAAGCGGGAGAGGGGAGGATGATCAGTTGGCGGGCACCGCCACCAACGTGCCGCCGGCGCCTTCGACCACGAGGCGCCCGTCGGCATCCACCGACACCCGGGCCTGGCCCTGCAGCACGGCGAACACCGCGGTTTCCACCGCCATCGCCTCGGGCGGGCACATCATGCGCGTGCCGGCGATGGGCTGGAACGTCAGCCCGTCGCCCTCGGCGACATAGCCGCCGGTGAAGCGGTTGCAGCCCGAGTTGCCCGTAACCTGGCCTTCGATGTTGAACTCGATGCTGGCTGGCGAGCCTTCCGGCACCGCGGCGCCTCCCGCTTCGATGATCTGCCACGTCACGCCCTGCCAGGCGGGCGCATCGGCGGCACCGGCACCGGCGTTTCCGTCTGCCGATTCGGCGGCTTCGGGTTCCACTGCGGGGGGCTCGGCCAGCATCACTTCGGTCGTCTGCTCGGCCGGGGCGCCGGCTCGGGGGTGGACGGGGCCTGCGTGCAGGCGGCAAGGCCGAGCAACAGCATGGGGGCGAACACGATCGGGCGCATGGCGGTCTCCGGGTGTGGAGACCGCAGCATAGGGCCCGGACAAGTCGCCGGGGTGAAGGCGCGCGGCCTCAGTCGGACAGGTCGCCGTCGAACAGCAGCAGCGCCGCGCCCGCCGCCGCCAGGGTGACGCGCTGTCGCGCATCGAGGTCGTTCGCGATCAGCACCCGGCCGGCGTTGAGGGTCTCCACCACCATCCACGGCTCGCCCGCGCGCAGCAGCTCGAAGCCGCCGGCCTCCATCGAGGTCCAGCGGCTGCCTTCGAAGCCGTGCAGGCTGCGCACCGCCAGCGGGCCCCAGGGCGAGTCGAAGCGGCCTTCGAAACCACGCGACTTGACCGCCAGCTCCAGCGGCAGCACCGGGCCGGCGCCGCCCAGGCGCAGCCCGCAGGAAAGCACCGGGCCCTGGAAGGCGCCGAGGTCGAACTCGAGGCTTGAATCGCCATCGTCGTGGCGCAGCACCGACTGCCGGGAAAGGCACTGCACCTCCACCGGCGGCTGGCCCTGGGTGGTCAGGGTGAAGGCGTAGGGCCGCTCGCTGTCCCGCCAGGCCAGGCCCGGCGAGGCCAGTTGCCAGCTGAAGGTGTCGCCCTCGTGCATGCGGCGCGCGCTGTAGGGGCCGAAGTGGAGGGGCTGGTTGAACCGGCGCGGCGAGTGCCCGCTGACGGCGTGCGCCTCGGCGCGGGCGTCGAAGCCGGCGGGCAGCTTCACCTGCGCCGGGGTGCAGGCGGACAGGGCGGCGGCCGCGAGGGCCAGGGACAGGGCGTGGATCGGCTTCATGGCGGGGGCTCGTTGGGGGAGGCGTGAGCCTGCGCGAGCCGCTGCCTGGCGCACTGTGCCGGAGGTCAGGCGTGGCGACGGGCATTCAGAGGGGGTTTTGGGAAAGGAAAAAGCCCCGCCGGAGCGGGGCTTTTCGTCTTGCCAGTGCAGGGGCCGGATCAGAAATCCATGCCGCCCATGCCACCCATGCCGCCGCCGCCCGGCATGGCCGGCTCGTCCTTCTTCGGCAGCTCGGCGACCATCGCCTCGGTGGTGATCATCAGGCCGGCGATCGACGCGGCGTTCTGCAGCGCGGTGCGGGTGACCTTGGTCGGGTCCAGGATGCCGAACTCGATCATGTCGCCGTACTCGCCGTTGGCGGCGTTGTAACCGAACGCGCCCTTGCCCTCGACGACCTTGTTGAGGATGACCGACGGCTCTTCGCCGGCGTTGGTCACGATCTCGCGCAGCGGGGCCTCCATGGCGCGCAGGGCGATCACGATGCCGTGGTTCTGGTCCTCGTTGGCACCCTTGAGGCCGGCGATGGCGGCCTTGGCGCGGATCAGCGCGACGCCGCCGCCCGGGACGATGCCTTCTTCAACGGCAGCGCGGGTGGCGTGCAGCGCGTCCTCGACGCGGGCCTTCTTTTCCTTCATCTCGACCTCGGTGGCGGCGCCGACCTTGATAACCGCAACGCCGCCGGCCAGCTTGGCCACGCGCTCCTGCAGCTTCTCGCGGTCGTAGTCGGACGAGGTCTCCTCGATCTGGGCCTTGATCTGCTTGATGCGGGCCTGGATGCCGTCGGCGGCGCCGGCGCCGTCGATGATGGTGGTGTTCTCCTTCGAGACCTGGATCTTCTTGGCGCGGCCCAGGTCCTTGATGGTGGCCTTCTCGAGCTGCAGGCCCACTTCCTCGGAGATCACGGTGCCACCAGTGAGGATGGCCATGTCTTCCAGCATCGCCTTGCGACGGTCGCCGAAGCCCGGGGCCTTCACGGCGCAGACCTTCACGATGCCGCGGATGGTGTTGACGACGAGGGTGGCCAGGGCCTCGCCCTCGACTTCCTCGGCGACGATCAGCAGCGGCTTGCCGGCCTTGGCCACGCCCTCGAGCACGGGCAGCAGCTCGCGCACGTTCGAGATCTTCTTGTCGTAGAGCAGGATGAACGGGTCATCGAGCTCGGCCGACATCGACTGCTGGTTGTTGATGAAGTACGGCGAGAGGTAGCCGCGGTCGAACTGCATGCCCTCGACGACGTCGAGCTCGTTGTCCAGGCCCGAGCCCTCCTCGACGGTGATCACGCCTTCCTTGCCGACCTTGTCCATCGCCTTGGCGATCAGCTCGCCGATGTTGTGGTCGGAGTTGGCCGAGATGGCGCCGACCTGGGCGATTTCCTTCGAGGTCGACGACGGCTTGGAGATCTTCTTGAGCTCCTCGACGGCGGCGATCACGGCCTTGTCGATGCCGCGCTTGAGGTCCATCGGGTTCATGCCGGCGGCGACGGCCTTCATGCCCTCGCGGATCAGGGCCTGGGCCAGCACGGTGGCGGTGGTGGTGCCGTCGCCGGCGTTGTCGGAGGTCTTGGAAGCGACTTCCTTCACCATCTGGGCGCCCATGTTCTCGAACTTGTCGGCCAGCTCGATCTCCTTGGCGACGGACACGCCGTCCTTGGTGATCGTGGGGGCGCCGAAGCTCTTGTCGAGCACGACGTTGCGACCCTTCGGGCCGAGGGTGGCCTTGACGGCATTGGCGAGGATGTTCACGCCCTTGACCATGCGGGCGCGGGCGTCTTCACCGAAACGAATTTCCTTGGCAGCCATTTTCTAAACTCCAGAATGCTTTGAACGGGGGGTGTGACTGGTCGCGCGGGATGCGCGTTATCAGCCGAGGATGGCGAGGATGTCGTCTTCCTTCACCACCAGGTATTCGGTGCCGTCGAGCTTGACCTCGGTGCCGGCGTACTTGCCGAACAGCACCTTGTCGCCGACCTTCACCGACGGCGCGCGCACCGAACCGTTGTCGAGCGCCTTGCCGGCGCCAACGGCCAGCACTTCGCCCTTGATCGGCTTTTCGGTGGCCGAGTCCGGGATCACGATGCCGCCGGCGGACATCTTCTCTTCTTCCATACGCTTGATGACCACGCGGTCGTGGAGCGGCTTGATGTTCATGAGTGTCCTCGTTAGTCCTTTAATTTCAACGACATGGGCGGGTGCTGTTAGCACTCGCCCCTGGTGAGTGCCAATGATACGCGCGCGTCCGGCGCACCGGAAGCCGCGCGGCCCGTCCTAGGTGGGTGCGGACGGCGGGCTTTCAAGGGGGTGGGCCGGACCCTACAATCGGCCCGACCCCTTGCCGGCCGGGGTCACGCTGTCCCAAGCCCCCGGTAAATCAAGGGCTTGCGGCCAGGGGAAAAGACCGGCAACCCGGAATCGCCGATGCCCGTCCGCCAGCCAGGGGGGCCTTGGGATGGAAGCATCGGCTCCGGGAAGAAGCACCGACGCGGTTGGCCAAAACGCGCGGCGCGGATCGATGCGGGATTTTTCGGGGAAACACCAATGACGCAGTTGTTCAATCGCATCCGACAGGCGCGCCGGGGCGCGACGCTGTCCCAGCTGGAACTGGCCGGCATGGTCGGCGTTGCCCGCAGCGCGGTGGCGCAGTGGGAGCGCAAGGACGGGGCCCGGCCCACCACCGAGAACATGGCCAAGATCGCCATGGCCACCTCGGTCAGCTTCGAGTGGCTGGCCACCGGCCGCGGCAACCGCTGGCTCAGTGGCGACACGCCGGGCCATGAGACCCCGGCGATGATGCTCAACTTCTACGCCCAGTGCGGGCTCGAGGAACGCCTGCTGGTCGCCTTCCGCTCGCTGCCCAACCCGGAGCAGCAGCCGCTGGTGGACTTTGTCGAGGCCATCACGGCGCGGGCCTGATCGTTTCGGCCCCGGCCTCGCGCCGGGGCCGAACTTCAGGGGATACTGGCGGTCTTTGGAGCGGCGCCGGCGTGCCCGCCCCTCCCCGACACGAGATCCCGCATGACCCGTTGGCTCACGGCCCTGCTGGCCCTGTTACTCCTCGCCCCCACGGCCCGCGCCGTGGACGAGGCCGACCTGCTGCCCATCGACGAGGCCTTCGCGCTCACCGCGAAGGCGACCGAGCGCGGGCGCATCGAACTGCACTGGCGCATCGCCGAGGGCTATTACCTCTACCGGCACCGCATGGGCGTGGAGGTGGTCTCGGGCGGCTTCAAGGTCAACCCGCTCGAACTGCCGGACGGCATTGCCTACACCGACGAATTCTTCGGCGACGTCGAGACCTACCGCGATGAAGTGACCGCGGTGCTCACCGGTGCCGCCGCCGACGGCGTGCCCTCGCTCGAGCTGAAGGTGAAGTACCAGGGCTGCGCCGACGTCGGCATCTGCTACCCGCCGCACACCAAGACCCTGCGCGTGGCGCTGCCGGCCGCGGCCGGCGCGGCGCTGCTGCCGGGCACGGGCGGCATCGACCTGCTCGGCGGCACCAACCCCGCCATCGCCGCCGGCGGCCTGCCGCTGCCGGAGGCCCAGGCCTTCCGCGTCGAGGCCATCGTCGACACGCCCGACCAGCTGCTGCTGCGCTTCACGCCGGCGCCGGGCTACTACGTGTACCGCGACCGCACCAGCGTGCGCTTGCAGGCCGAGGGCATCGTCGCCGGCACGCCCCGGTGGCCGCCGGCGCAGGCGCATGCCGACGAGTACTTCGGCGACGTGCAGGTGTATTTCGAACCGGTGGACGTGCCGCTGCCGCTGCTGCGCCAGCACACCCGCGCCGTGCCGGCCACCGTGGTGGTCGAGCTGCAGGGCTGCCAGACGGACGGCATCTGCTACCCGCCGATGACGCGCGAGGTGGTGCTCGAGCTGCCCGAGGGCGGCACGATTGCCACCGCACCTACAAAGGCGGCGCCGACGCTTTGGCTGGCGCTGCTGCTCGCGCTAGGCGGCGGCCTCATCCTCAACCTGATGCCCTGCGTGCTGCCGGTGCTCTCGCTCAAGGCGCTGTCGCTGGCGCAGGGCGGCGGCGACCACCGCAAGGCGCGCAGCCAGGCGCTCTGGTACACCGCCGGCGTGCTGGCCAGCTTCGCCGCCGTGGGCGCGGCCGCGCTGGCGCTGCGCCAGGCCGGCCTGGCCCTGGGCTGGGGCTTCCAGCTGCAGCAGCCGGGCGTGATCGCCGCGCTGGCGCTGGTGATGGTGGCCATCGGCCTGTCGCTGTCGGGCGTGGTGAGCTTCGGCGCCTCGCTGGCCGGCGCCGGCCAGTCGCTGACGGAAAAATCCGGCCCCGCGGGTGATTTTTTCACCGGCGTGCTGGCGGTCGTGGTCGCCAGCCCCTGCACCGCGCCCTTCATGGGCACGGCCCTGGCTTTTGCCTTCGCCGCCTCGCCGGCGGTGGCCATCGGCGTGTTCCTCGCGCTGGGCCTGGGCCTGGCCCTGCCCTTCCTGCTGATCGGCTTCGTGCCGGCCCTGGCCGCGCGCCTGCCCAGGCCCGGCGCGTGGATGGAAACCTTCAAGCACCTGATGGCCTTCCCGATGTACCTCACGGCCGTGTGGCTGCTGTGGGTGCTGGCCAAGCAGCGCGGCGCCGACGCCATCGGCCTGGCGCTGGTGGGCGCGGTGGGCCTGGGCCTGGGCCTGTGGCTGTGGGAGAAGGCGCGCTTCCGGGGCGCGCTGGCGAAAGCGCTGGCCGTGCTGGTGATCGCGGCGTCGCTGTGGCCGGTGCTGGTGGTGCAGCGCCTGCCCGCGCCGGCGCGCGCCGAGTCGGTGAAGGAAGGCGCGGTGGAGTATTCGGCCGAACGCCTGGAACAGCTGCGCCGCGACGGCCGCGTGGTGTTCGTGAACATGACCGCCGACTGGTGCGTGAGCTGCAAGGCCAACGAGCGCACGGTGCTGGGCCGCCAGGGTTTCCGCGACGCGCTCGAGCGCGCCGGCGCGGTGTACATGGTGGGCGACTGGACCGACGTGGACCCGGCCATCACCGCTTTCCTTGAAAGCCACCAGGCCGTGGGCGTGCCGCTCTACGTCGTCTACCCGAAGTCCGGCGAGCCCAGGGTGCTGCCGATCCTGCTCACCCAGGCCATCGTCGACGAGGCGCTGGCGGAGGCGAGCCGATGAACCGCGAATCGGTGCTGACCTGGAGCGCGATCGTCCTGCTCGGTGGCGTGTCGGCGGGCCTGGGCTGGTGGCTGGGCCAGCGCACCCTGGTGCCGGCGGAAAAACCCGCCCCGCCCGGCATGACGGTGACCAAAGTCGGCGAACTGGCGCCGGCCATCACCCTGCCCGACCTGCGCACCGGCCAGGCGGTGGCCGTGACCGGCCCGGGCCGCGTGCGCCTCATCAACTACTGGGCCAGCTGGTGCGGCCCCTGCCGCAAGGAAATGCCGGTGCTCGACGCCTACGCCCGGCAACAGGGCGGCAACGGCGTCAAAGTGATGGGCATCGCCATGGAAACCCCGGAGGAGGCCCTGGCCTTCCTGCGCGAGGTGCCGGTGGACTTCACCCTGCTGGTGGAGAACCCGGGCCCGGGCGACAGCTCGGTGCAGCTGGGCAACCTGCGTGGCATCCTGCCCTACACGGTGCTGATCGACGCCGACGGGCGCCTGCTCAAGACCCACTACGGCGCCTTCCCCGACGTCGAGGCCGTGCAGGCCTGGGCCCGGCCCTGAGCCGGGCGCCCGGCGGGCCGCCGGGCAAAATTCAAACGCCCGTTAAAATCGTCGAAGTCGCGGCGATCTTCTGGACAACCGCCCCGCCCTGCCCCCAGACTGTGCCTCCCCCGGGGAGGGGGCACTGAAGGCATAACGTGGCGAAGATCCTGGTCCTGCACGGTCCCAACCTCAACCTGCTCGGCGAACGCGAGCCGGAGGTCTACGGCCGCGCCACGCTGGCCGACATCGACGCCCGCCTGGCCCAGCGCGCCGGCGCGGCCGGCCACCAGCTCGAAAGCTTCCAGTCCAACGCTGAGCACGAGCTGGTGGACCGGGTGCAGGCCGCCCGCGGCGACGGCACCGCCTTCGTGCTCATCAACCCCGCCGCCTTCACCCACACCTCGGTGGCCCTGCGCGATGCGCTGGCGGCCGTGAAGCTGCCCTTCATCGAGGTGCACCTGTCGAACCCGCATGCGCGCGAGCCGTTCCGGCACGCGAGCTACTTCTCCGACCTGGCGGTCGGCGTGGTCTGCGGCTTCGGCGCCGACAGCTATTCCTACGCGCTCGAGGCCGCGCTCGCGAGCCTCTGAGCCCACCCCCACCCTTTACCAACAAGACGAGGCCAGCATGGACCTTCGCAAGATCAAGAAGCTCATCGACCTGCTCGAGGAATCGAACCTCGCCGAGATCGAAATCAAGGAGGGCGAGGAGTCGGTGCGCCTGGCCCGCGTGCCCTCGGGCAGCTACACGGTGGCCGCGCCGGCCCCGGCGCCCGCGCCGGTGCACCACGCCGAGCCGGCCCGCGCCGCCGCGCCCGCCGCCCCGGCCGCGCTTTCGGCCGAGGCCGTGGGCAAGTCCACCAAGGACGTGCCGGATGGCCACACCGTGCGTTCGCCGATGGTCGGCACCTATTACGCCTCGCCGGCGCCGGACAAGCCGGCCTTCGTGAAGGTCGGCCAGGTGGTCAAGGCCGGCGAGACGCTGGGCATCATCGAAGCCATGAAGATGTTCAACCCGATCGAGGCCGACGTCTCGGGCACGGTGCGGGCGATCCTGGTCGAGAACGGCCAGCCGATCGAGTTCGACGAGCCCATGTTCGTCATCAGCTGAGGACCGGCCCATGCTGGAGAAAATCGTCATCGCCAACCGCGGCGAGATCGCGCTGCGCATCCTGCGCGCCTGCCACGCCCTGGGCATCAAGACCGTGGCGGTGCACTCGACCGTGGACCGCAACCTCAAGCACGTGGCGATGGCCGACGAGTCGGTGTGCATCGGCCCGGCGCCCTCGGCCGAAAGCTACCTCAACATCCCGGCCATCATCGCCGCGGCCGAGGTCACCGACGCCCAGGGCATCCACCCGGGCTACGGCTTCCTGAGCGAAAACGCCGACTTCGCCGAGCGCGTCGAGAAGTCGGGCTTCGTGTTCATCGGCCCGACGCCGGGCGTGATCCGCATGATGGGCGACAAGGTCGAAGCCATCCGCGCCATGAAGGACGCCGGCGTGCCCTGCGTTCCCGGCTCCAACGGCCCGCTGCCGGACGACGAGGCCGAGTGCATCGCCCATGGCCGCGAGATCGGCTATCCGGTGATCATCAAGGCCGCCGGCGGTGGCGGTGGCCGCGGCATGCGCGTGGTGCGCACCGAGGGCGCCCTGCTCACCGCCATTGCCGCCACGCGCCAGGAAGCCAAGGCCGCGTTCGGCAACGACATGGTCTACATGGAGAAGTTCCTGGAGAACCCGCGCCACGTGGAGATCCAGGTGCTGTCCGATGGCCAGGGCAATGCCGTGCACCTCGGCGAGCGCGACTGCTCGATGCAGCGCCGCCACCAGAAGGTGGTCGAGGAAGCGCCGGCGCCGGGCATCACGCCCGAACTGCGCGCGCAGATCGGCCGCGTCTGCACCGAGGCCTGCATCCGCATCGGCTACCGCGGCGCCGGCACCTTCGAGTTCCTGTTCGAGGACGGCCGCTTCTACTTCATCGAGATGAACACCCGCATCCAGGTCGAGCACCCGGTGACGGAGATGATCACGGGCGTGGACCTGGTGAAGGAGCAGCTGCTGATCGCCAGCGGCCGGCCGCTCTCGATCCGCCAGGAAGACGTGGAGATCAACGGCCACGCCATCGAGTGCCGTATCAACGCCGAGGACCCGGAGTCGTTCCTGCCCAGCCCCGGCCTGATCAAGCACTTCCACGCGCCGGGCGGCCCGGGCGTGCGCGTCGATTCGCACATCTACGAGGGCTACAAGGTTCCGCCGAACTACGACTCGATGATCGGCAAGCTCATCGTGCACGGCCCCGACCGCGCCACCGCCATCGCCCGCATGAAGGTGGCGCTGAGCGAGATGGTGGTCGACGGCATCAAGACCAACGTGCCGCTGCAGCAGCGCATCATGGCCGACGTGGGCTTCCAGCAGGGTGGCACCAACATCCACTACCTGGAAAAGCGCCTGGCCGAGCGCAAGGAAAAGGCGATCGGGCTCGGTTGAGGCCGTTCCTTCCTCCATGCCCTTCCTCGAACTGAGCCTGCGCGTGCGCGCCGAAGACGAGCACCGCGCCGAAAACGCGCTGATGGACCTGGGCGCGCTGTCGGTGACCCTGCTCGATGCCGACGCCGCCACGCCCAACGAGAAGGCCGTGCTCGAGCCCGGCGTGGGCGAGACGCCGCTGTGGCCCGAGATCACCCTGCTGGCGCTGTTCCCCGAGGGCACGGTGGCCGAGCTGGTGCTGCACGCGCTGGAATCGTTCGACGACGCCATCGACCTGTCGCAGGCGGACTTTCGCGAAGTGGCCGACCAGGACTGGGAACGCGCCTGGATGGACCAGTACGAGCCGCTCAAGTTCGGTCGCCGCACCTGGATCGTGCCCTGGAACATGGACGCGCCGCCGGAAGCACGCGAGGGCGTGATCGTGCGGCTCGACCCGGGCCTGGCCTTCGGCTCGGGCACGCACCCGACCACGGCGCTGTGCCTGCAGTGGCTTGATTCGCTGGTGCTGCGCGAGAAGACCGTGCTCGACTTCGGCTGCGGCAGCGGCATCCTCGCCCTGGCCGCGCTCAAGCTCGGCGCGAAGCAAGCCGTGGGCGTGGACAACGATCCGCAGGCCCTGCTCGCCACCGCCGACAACGCCGAACGCAACGGCGTGGGCGATCGCCTGCGGGTGTATTCGCCGGAAGACGAGCCGGCCGACACCTACCCGGTGGTGGTGGCCAACATCCTGGCCGTGGCGCTCGACGCACTGGCGCCGCTGCTGGCCTCGCGCGTGCAGCCCGGCGGCGTGATCGCGCTCTCGGGCATCCTGCACGGCCAGGAGGGCGAGCTGCTGGCGCGCTACGCCGGGTGGTTCGACCAGCTCGAGGCGGTGCAGGAAGGCGACTGGATGCGCATCACCGGCGTCCGCCGCGCCGGCTGAGCCGTTATCCTTGGCGCCATGCCGTCCCGCGCCCCCCGCTTCGCCACCCGCAGCCAGACCCCCGCCCCGCGCCGCACCCTGCCCTGGGGCTGGTGGACGCTGCTGGCCGTGCTGGTGGTGGCGCTGGCGCTGCAGCTGATGCTGGCCGACCGCGCCCGCCTGGCCAGCGACGCCGGCTGGCGGCCGCGGCTGGAGACGCTGTGCGGCGTGCTCGGCTACAGCCTGCCGGCCTGGCACGAGCCCAAGGCCTTCCGCGTCACCAGCCGTGAAGTGCGCCGGCATCCGCAGGACGATCGCGCGCTGCTGGTGAGCACGAGCTTCCGGAATGACGCCCGCTGGCCGCAGGCCTGGCCGGTGCTGGAAGTGGCGCTGCACGACATCGACGGCCAGGCGCTCGGCCTGCGCCGCTTCCAGCCGGTGGAGTACCTGGGCAGCCCGCCGGCCACGCCGCTGATTGCCCCGGGGCAGTCGGCGATGGCGACGCTCGAGATCCTCGACCCTGGCCAGCGCGCGGTCGCTTTCACGTTCGACTTCCATTGAAAACCGACGAACGGATGCTCGCGAGGTCAGCGGGATTGACGTAGACTCGGTCCCCCCGTCGCCAGCCGGCGGGTTCCGCAGGGAAGCGGACAAGAGACCCTGGAGCGCCGCGAAGTGAATGTCCCGACCGCGTCCCGTGCGGACGCCAGCCCTGCCCCGAGCGGCCACACGCCGCTGCGCGACCACGTATCCAAGTCGGTGCGGCGCTACCTGCACGACTTCAACGGCTGCGATCCGGACGATCTTTACGACGTGGTGCTGCGCGAGATCGAGTTGCCCCTGTTCGCCGAAGTGCTTCGCCACTGCGAAGGCAACCAGAGCCGCGCCGCGGCCTGCCTGGGCATCAACCGCGCCACCCTGCGCAAGAAGCTCAAGGCCTACGGCCTGGCCTGAAAGAAACGGGGTCAGGTTCACTTTTGGGGGCCAGACCTCGCACATGCCGAAGCTCCCTCCCCCAAAAGTGAACCTGACCCCGTTTCTTTCCCCGGTATAATCGCGGCTTCCCGTCGAGGTGCCCGATGACCGCCGAACGCCAACCCGTCCGCCGCGCGCTGCTTTCCGTTTCCGACAAGACCGGCGTGGTCGAACTGGCCCGCGGCCTGCACGCCCTCGGCGTCGACCTGCTCTCCACCGGCGGCACCGCCAAGGCCCTGCGCGACGCCGGCCTGCCGGTGCGCGACGTGAGCGAGGTCACCGGCTTCCCGGAAATCATGGACGGCCGCGTCAAGACCCTGCACCCGAAGATCCACGGCGGCCTGCTCGGCCGCGAGGGCACCGACGACGCGGTGATGGCCGAGCACGGCATCGCGCCCATCGACCTGCTGGTGGTGAACCTCTATCCCTTCGTGCAGACCGTGTCCAAACCCGGCTGCACGTACGACGACGCCATCGAGAACATCGACATCGGCGGCCCGGCCATGCTGCGCGCCACGGCCAAGAACCACGCGCGCACTTCCGTGGTGGTGGACCCGGCGGAGTACGGCGCGCTGCTCGACGCGCTCCAGGCCGGCGGCACCACCGCCGCCATGCGCCGCGCCTGGGCCGCCAAGGCCTATGCGCACACCGCCGCCTACGATGGCCAGATCGCGCAGTGGCTGTCGCCGCGGGCAGGGAACCCGGCCGAGCCCGAAGCCTGGCCGAAGACCTTCCACGCTTCGCTCGAACTGGCGTCGTCGCTGCGTTACGGCGAGAACCCGCACCAGCGCGGCGCGCTCTACGTCGAAGCCGGCGCCGGCGAGGGCATCGTCGCCACCGCGCGCTTCCTGCAGGGCAAGGAGCTGAGCTACAACAACCTCGCCGACGCCGACGCCGCGCTCGAGTGCGTCAAGGCCTTCGACGCCCCGGCCTGCGTCATCGTCAAGCACGCCAACCCCTGCGGCGTGGCCGTGGCGGGCAACCTGATGGACGCCTACGACCGCGCCTACGTGGTCGACCCGACCTCGGCCTTCGGCGGCATCATCGCCTTCAACCGCGAGCTCGACGCCGCCACCGCGGCCGAAATCCTCAAGCGCCAGTTCGTCGAAGTGGTGATCGCCCCGGCCATCGCCGCCGACGCGCTGCCGCATTTCGCCAAGAAGCCCAACGTGCGCGTACTGGCCTGCGGCGCCCTGCGCCCGGCCGGCGGCCTCGAATACAAGCGCATCGCCGGCGGCCTGCTGGTGCAGGACGCCGACACCGATGCGCTCGGCGCGGCCGACCTGAAGGTGGTCTCGAAGGTGGCGCCGTCCGAGGCCCAGCTGCGCGACCTGCTGTTCGCCTGGAAGGTGGCGATGTACGTCAAGTCCAACGCCATCGTGTATGCGAAGGACCTGCAGACGGTGGGCATCGGTGCCGGCCAGATGAGCCGCGTGGTCAGCGCGAAGATCGCCGGCCTGAAGGCCGAGGAGGCCGGCCTGGCCGTGCCGGGCTCGGTGATGGCCTCCGACGCCTTCTTCCCCTTCCGCGACGGCATCGACGCCGCCGCCAAGGCCGGCATCGCCGCCGTCATCCAGCCGGGCGGCTCGATGCGCGACGCCGAGGTCATCGCCGCCGCCGACGAACACGGCATGGCGATGGTGTTCACCGGCCGCCGGCACTTCCGCCACTGATGGCCGCCAACGCCAACCCGCGCTGGCTGCTGCCCACGGTGCTGGTCGCCGGCCTGGCGATCATCGCCGGCGGCTGGTGGATGGCCGAGCAGCGCAGCCGCCAGGCCGCCGAAGCCGCTGCCGATGCCGGCCGCATCGACCAGGTGCTCGCCGAGTTCCAGAAGGGCCTGCCGCGCGAGTACGCGCCGGGCCTGATGCTCGAGCGCGTGGCCTTCGAGGGCACCGACCTGGTGATGACCATCCGCAGCCTCACCCGCACCGTGCCGGAAACCGGCGGCGACCTGCAGCAGGTGGCGGCGGCCGAAAAGGCGCTGATGCTGCCGCTTTGCCAGCACGGCGACGTGCTGTTCCTGCTCGCGCGCGGCGTCACGCTCAAGCGTCGCTTCGTGGACCACCAGGACCGCCTGTTCTTCGAGATCTCGCTCACCTCGGCCGATTGCGCGCGCTGAGGCCGGGCCACACCAACACGCGCAGGGGAATGGCATGAAAGTCCTGGTGATCGGTTCCGGCGGCCGCGAGCACGCCCTGGCCTGGAAGCTGGCGCAGTCGCCGCGCATCGAGGAAGTGCTGGTGGCGCCGGGCAACGCCGGCACCGCCACCGAAGCCAAGTGCCGCAACGTGGACGTGCGCGCCACCGACATCGACGGCCTGCTCAACCTGGCCGAAACCGAGGGCGTGGGCCTGACGGTGGTCGGGCCCGAGGCGCCGCTGGTGCTGGGCGTGGTCGACCGCTTCCGCGAGGCCGGCCAGCCCATCTTCGGCCCCACCGCCGAAGCGGCGCAGCTCGAGGGCAGCAAGGCCTACGCCAAGGATTTCCTGGCGCGCCACCGCATCCCCACCGGTTTCTACGCGGTATTCGAGGACGCCTCGCTCGCCATCCAGCACGTGCGCGACCACGGCGCGCCCATCGTCATCAAGGCCGATGGCCTGGCGGCGGGCAAGGGCGTGGTGGTGGCGATGACGGTGGAGGAAGCCGAGGCGGCCATCCTGGACATGCTCGAGGGCAATGCCTTCGGCGACGCCGGCGCGCGCGTGGTGATCGAGGAGTTCCTCGAGGGCGAGGAGGCCAGCTTCATCTCGATGGTGGACGGCGCGCATGCGCTGCCGATGGCTACCAGCCAGGACCACAAGCGCGTCGGCGACGGCGACACCGGCCCGAACACCGGCGGCATGGGCGCGTATTCGCCGGCGCCGGTGGTCACTCCCGAGGTGCACGCGCGCATCATGCGCGAGATCGTCGAGCCCACCGTGCGCGGCATGGCCGAGGACGGCGTGCCGTTCACGGGCTTCCTCTACGCCGGCCTGATGATCGACGCCAGCGGCGCGCCGAAGGTGATCGAGTTCAACGTGCGCTTCGGCGACCCGGAGACGCAGCCGGTGATGCTGCGCCTGCGCAGCGACCTGCTCGACCTGGTCGAGGCCGCCATCGCCGGCCAGCTCGCCGGCACCACGGCCGACTGGGACCCGCGTCCGAGCCTGGGCGTGGTGCTCGCCGCCGAGAACTACCCGGGCACGCCGCGCACCGGCGACGTCGTCTCGGGCCTGGGCACCGACCCCGGCCCGGGCGCCAAGGTCTTCCACGCCGGCACGGCGCTGAAGAACGGCCAGGTGATCACCACCGGCGGCCGCGTGCTCTGCGCCTGCGCCCTCGGCGACGACATCGCCGACGCACAGCGCCGCGCCTACGCCGCCGCCGACAACCTCCACTTCGACGGCGGCTTCTGCCGCACCGACATCGGCTGGCGCGCCCTGCAAAGATAAAGAAAGGGGGTCAGGTTCACTTCCGGCTCCGCCGGAAGTGAACCTGACCCCCTTTCTGGAAGTGAACCTGACCCCGTTTCTTGGAGATTGGAGATGATGAGGATCGTGGTTGGTTGGGGGCTGATGGCGGCGGCGGGCCTGGCGGGGGCGGTGGACCAGCCGTCGACGTATCCGGGCTGCGCGGCGCGCGAGCTGCGGGTCGAGTGGGGTGGCGCGGCGGTGGTGGACCTGTCGGGCTGCCAGTCGTTCGGGCTCGGCGCGGTGGCGACGGCGCCGGCGCACGGCAGCGCCCTGCCCGAGGGCGACCCGGCCACGGGCTATGTCTATACGCACGGCGGCGTGTCGCCGCAGGGCGGCGGCAGCGACCGCTTCGTGGTGCTCGACGACAACAGCGACCGCATCAGCATCCGCGTCGCCATCGCCGCGCCGGCAAGTGCGCTGGCCCTCGGGCCCGAAACCCCGCCGCCCCTGCGCGCCGGCGCCGCGATGCGGCTGCGACTCGAGGCCAGCGGCGGCAGCGCGCCCTACCGCTTCGAGGTGATCGACGGCAGCTGGCCCGCCGGCCTGGTGATGGATGCCGAAGGCGTGGTGTCGGGTACGCCGACCGCGCGCGGCCCCTTCCGCGCCACGCTGCGCGTGACCGATGCCGACGGCGCCAGCGCAGAGCGCACGTTTGCCGCCGAGACCGCGCCGGCCAATATCGCGCTCGTACCCACCCGCGCCACGGCCACCGCCGGCCAGCCCTTCCGCCAGGCCCTGCACGGCCGCGGCGGCGTGCCGCCCTACCGGTTCGCGCTCGAACCCGGCGGCCAGTTGCCGACCGGCATCCTCCTGGGCGAGGACGGCGTGCTGCAGGGCCTGACCGCCGCGCCCCGCGGCGACTACCCGCTGCGCCTACGCGTCACCGATGCCTCGACGGGCGCCGGCGAGCACTTCGTTACGGCCGATTTCACCCTCCGCGTCCGGCCCTGAGCCGACGCTTGCTGCGGCCCGCCGCGGGGTTGATACTGGCCCGACCAGACAGGGGTGGGGGACTCCATGAGCCGTAGTGACATGATGGCGCGCCTGCGCCAGTTGGCGCGCCTTGCCGCGCAGCAGGGCCAGGACGGCGACGACGCCGTCGCACCGGGCAACGAAAGCCGCCGCCGCTTCACCAAGGGCGTGATCGCCGCCACCACCGGCGCCGCCGCGTGGTCGCTGTCGCCCACCGCGTTCGCGGCGCTCAGCACCGCCGGCCGCATCCGCCAGGTCAACACCCGCACGCAGGTGGCCGTGGTCGGCGCCGGCATCGCCGGCCTGGCCTGCGCCAACGAACTGGCACGCCTGGGCCTGCAGGCCAGCGTCTTTGAAGCCGGCGAACGCGTCGGCGGCCGCTGCGCCAGCCTGCGCGGCGTGTTCCCGGGCCAGGTGGTCGAGCGCGGCGCCGAGTTCATCGGCGGCTCGCACCTGGTGATGCAGGGTTATGCCCGCGCACTGGGCCTGGAGCTCGAGGACGCCAGCCGCCTGCCCGGCGACACCTACTTCCAGTTCAGCGGCAACCGCTACAGCCAGGCCCAGGTGGCGCGCGAGTACCGCGAGTTCGCCCAGTCCATCCAGGGCGACCTGGCCCGGATCGGCGCGCCCACGGCCGACCAGTTCAACGCCGGCGAGCAGGCGCTCGACCTGCTGAGCATCGACGAATACCTCGACCAGCGCGGCGCCGGCCGCCTGCTGCGGCAGTTCGTCTCCAGCGCCTACCTCGCCGAGTACGGCGCCAGCATCCACGAGCTGAGCGCGCTGGGCTTCCTGCGCTTCGTGCACGGCAACCCGCGCAGCAAGCTCGCGCCCTTCGGCGGCGACGAGGGTGCGCGCCTGCGCGTCGTCGGCGGCAACGACCAGATCGCCACCGGCCTGGCCGGCCAGCTGCCCGTGCCGGTCGATTTCGGCCATCGCCTGGTGTCGGTGCGCCGGCTCGCCAGCGGCAAGGTTCGCCTGGTGTTCGACGTGGCCGGCACCACCGTGCAGCGCGACTACCACGCCGCCGTGCTGGCCCTGCCCTTCAGCGTGCTGCGCGACGTCGAGATGCACGCCAGCCTGGCGATGCCGTCCTGGAAGAGCCTGGCCATCAACGCCAGCGCGATGGGCAACCACGGCCGCATCACCGTCGGCTTCGATTCGCCGGTCTGGTACGCCCGCCACGGCCTGAGCGGCACCGGCTACACCGACCTGCAGCGCGTGCAGGCCACCTGGGAAGCGCATGCAGGCAACGCGGGCAGCGATGCCGCGGTGCTGGCCGCCCACGTCGGCGGCGACGCCGCGCTGGCCCTGGGCCAGCAGGGCGTGCAGGCCGATGCCTCGGCCTTCCTCGCCCAGCTCGAGCAGGTGATGCCCGGCGCCACCGCCGCGGCCAGCCGCGACGCCGGCGGCAACCTGCGCGCCCATGTCGAGAGCTGGTCGCACAACCCGCTGGCGAAAGGCTCGTACACCTGCAACCGCCCGGGTTACTTCACCACGATGGCGCACAACGAGGCCAAGCCGCTCGGCAACCTGCTCTTCGCCGGCGACCACACCTCCAGCGTCTACGAGTGGCAGGGCTTCATGGAAGGCGCTGCGCTGTCGGGCCTGCGCGCCGCCGCGGAAGTGCATGCAGTCGCCAGGGCCTGATCGATGCTGGAATTGCTTCGGCTGGACCACTTCGCGGGCTGCCTGAACCAGACCTTCCGCGCAGCCCTCAACGACGGCGACATCGAGTTCGTGCTGGTGGAGGCCCAGCCCATGCCGTCGGCAATGCCGGGCGCCGCCCGCGACCCGTTCTCGCTGGTGTTCCGCAACGGCTCGCCCCTGCTGTTCCCCCAGCAGATGTACCGCATGAGCCACGAGCGCATCGGCGCCTTCGACATTTTCCTGGTCCCGGTCGCGCGCGACCGGGACGGCTTCCTCTACCAGGCGGTGTTCAACTAGCCGACGGCCGCCAGGCCATGCGCTCGTGCGTGTCGGTGCCGCCGTCCGGCACGAAACCCAGCCTCAGGTAGAGCCGGCGCGCCCCCGGGTTGTCGCGGCGCACGTGCAGGAACACCCCGCAACCCGAGGCCGCCGCAGCGGCCTGGGTGTGCGCCAGCAGCGCGCCGCCCACGCCCTGCCCCCTCAGCGACTCGCGCAGGCTGATGTCCACCACCAGGTGCTCGGGCGCCGAACGCTGCAGGTAAAGCCGCCCCACCACTTCGCCCGCGCGCTCGAGCACCAGGAAGTCGGCGTCGCCGTAGTGCTGCAGGTAGTGGGTGTGCTGCAGGTCGAACTGCTGGTCCAGGAAGGCCTGCCGCAATCCCGGCGGCCAGGGCACCTGCGCCAGCTCGTCGGCGCGGGTGTCGGCGTAGACCCGCCGCAGCCCGGGCAGGTCGGCCGTCGTGGCCGGGCGCAGCCGCAGGCCCAGCGCCGTGAGCGCGGGCGGCGTGGCCGGCCCGGCGCCGGTGGCCACCGGGAACGGCGGCAGCGCGCTCATGCGCTCAGGGGAAGGACGGGTAGATGCCCTGCAGCGCGATGCAGAAGTTGATGCCCAGGTAAGGCTGCTGGTTCTGGTGCGGCTGCCCGCCACCCTGCGAGGGCGAGAGCATGTTCGGCGCGAACTGGGTGTTCACCGGCCCGCTCGGGATGAAGTTGGTGACCGACGTATTCGAAGCCACCGACAGCGAACTGTTGGCCGCCGGGCTGTGCGAGCGTTTGCTGGCGTCGTTCTGCGAATACAGCACCATGCCGTGGCTGTGCGCCGGGATCTGGTTGCTGGTCAGCGTCACGGTGTTGACGCCGAATGCCTCGCCCAGCGTGCGCGGCGACAGCCCCGGCCCGTTGCCCTGCTGGCAGCCCGCGCGGCCGGCGAAGTTGGGCAGCTGGAAGGTGGTCTGGCCGTTGCCGCCGTAGATGGTGCCGATGAGCGAGAACAGCGCCGTGTTCTGCGCGATCGACAGCGTCGCGCCATTGCAGTAGGCCCAGCTGCGCGGCGGGAAGTTGAACCCGTAGAGCTGGATTTCGCCGATGAATGGTTCGGTCATTGCTGCGCTCTCCGAAAATGACCTGCCTCAGGCCTGCGAGGGGAAGATGCCGAAAACGGCGATGCAGAACTGGACCGTCAGGGTCGGCATGCAGTTCTCGTGGGGCTGGCTGCCGCCGGCCTGTCCGACCGACTGGGGCGAGAGCGTGAAGGCCCGGCCGCCGCTGGTGTCGGTGACGTACATGGTCTGGCCGCTCACCGCGCCCGGCAGCACCGTATTGCCGGGCGTACCGGTGGTGGCCGCGGCCGTGGTGGCCACCGCCGTGTGCGTGTGCGCGGGCATCTGGGTGGGCAGCACGGTCACCGTCTCGGTGCCGGCGCGCTGGCCGATGACGTAATTGCTCAGGCCCGGGCCCTGGCCCTGGTGGATCGGCACGCGGCCGCGCAGGTCGGGCACGGCGAAGGTGGTCTGGCCGTCGCCGCCGTAGGTGGTGCCGATCAGCGCGAAAAGGGCGTCGTATTCAGAGATCGGGAGCAGGCTGCCGTCGCAGGCCTGCCAGCCGTTCGGGGCACCACGGGTGCCGAAGCCGAACATCCGGATCTCACCGATATAGGGTGTGCTCATGGGTGGGCTCCGGTGCGGTCAGTTGCGCGAGGGGAAGATGCCGCTGAGCGCGATGCAGAAATTGATCACGCTGTAGGGCTGCAGGTTCGGATGCGGCTGGTTGCCGCCGCTGGGCGCGATGGTGTCCGACCGCAGGGGCACCAGGGCGCCGTTGGACGGCCCGAGCAGCGGCGCCACCGCCGTCGAGGCGAAGGTGGCATTGCCCGGGTTGCGGGCCGTGCCGGGCGACGTCGTTGCGTTGGCCGTGTGGGCATGCGCCGGCAGGTTGGTCGAGAGCAGGGTGACGTTCTCGACGCCCGAGGCCTGGCCGATCTGCACCGACGGCGGCTGCCAGCTCGGATCGACCGAGGAGGCGTAGCCGATCGGCGTGCGGCTGCGCAGGTCGGGCAGCGCGAAGTTGGTGGTGCCGTTGCCGCCGTACTGGGTGCCCAGCAGCGAGAACAGGGCCTGGTTCTGGTTGATCGGAAGCAACTGGCCGTTGCACAGCGCCCAGAACTTCGGCGCGAAGTTGAAGCCGGCCATCATGACCTGCCCGATGAAAAACTCGCTCATTGTCCCTTCCCCCTGAAGGCCAGCACGCCGGCTGGCGACCCCCCGTCAGCGGGGAGCCGGCGTCCACTTTGCCGCCCCGGCCGGGCCGGCACAAGGGCCGCGAAGCGGAAGGGGCCATGCTGCACCGAAGCATGACCGGGTTCTCTGGCGCCGCCGCCGGCCTTGGGCTACCGTGGCCGCTCGGGCCCGGTGGTCGCGTTGACCCCGGAGCCTGGCTGGCCAGCACCGCACGGCCGACCATCCACAGGGGAGATACCAAGATGTCCGAGGCACTCACCGCGCCGCGCCGCCGCGTCGACGCCGCACGCCACCGCATCGGCCTGCTGGCCGGCCTGCTGCTGATCGCCGGCCTGTTCTGGTCGTCGCTCGCCGCGGCAGCCCCGTCCACCTATCCGGGCTGCGCCTCGCGCAGCGTCAACGTGGCCTGGGGTGGCTCGGTCTACGTGGATCTCTCCACCTGCCACGACTTCGGCCTCGGCGTGGTGTCAGTCGCGCCGGCCCACGGCAGCACCAGCGAAGTGGGCTCGCCGGTCAACGGCTACACCTACGTGCACAACGGCTCCACCCCGCCCGGCGGCGGTACGGACACCTTCGTGGTGCTCGATGACTTCAGCGACGAGATCACCGTCACGGTGAACATCGCCGCGCCGACCTCGGCCATCATCGTCAGCCCGGCCAACCTGCCGGCCATGACCGCGGGCACGCCCTTCTCGCAGACGCTGACCTCCAGCGGCGGCACCGCACCCTACATCTACACGCTGCAGTCCGGCCCCCTGCCGGTGGGCCTGAGCCTGACCTCGGGCGGCGTGATCAGCGGCACGCCTACCCAGCGCGGCGGCTACGCCTTCACCGTGCGCGCCACCGACAGCACCACGCCGACAGCCCAGTTCGTCGACAAGGCCTACAACGGCACGGTCGCCTCGCCGACGCTTTCGATTTCGCCGGTGTCGGCCACCGCCGTGCAGAACGTGGCCTTCAGCCAGCAGCTGGTCGCCAGCGGCGGCGTCGCGCCGCACACCTACCAGCTCGAGACCGGCAGCTTCCCGGCCGGCATCAGCATCAGTTCCAGCGGCCTGGTCAGCGGCACCACGGCCGCGGCGCCGGGCAACTACCCGGTCAGCCTGCGCGTCACCGACGCCAGCACCGGCCCGGGTGTGTATTTCGAGCTCGAAAACTTCACGCTCACCGTGTCGCCGCCGCCGTCGGTGTCGATCGCGGTCTCGCCGGCCTCGGTCAGCGAGGACGGCGCCACCAACCTCACCTTCACCGTCACCCGCAGCCTCAACCTGAGCTCGCCGACGGTGGTCAACATCACCACCTCGGGCACCGCCACTTCGGGCGTCGACTACACCGGCGGCGTGGCCAACGTCACCATCCCGGCCGGCGCCACCACCGCCACCATCGTCATCGACCCGACGGTGGACGGCACGGTCGAGCTTGACGAGACGGTGACGCTCACCGTCGCCGCCGGCACCGGCTATACCGTCGGCGCGCCCGCCAGCGCCACCGGCACCATCCTCAACGACGACGTGCCGACCGCGACCATCTCGGTCTCCCCGGCGGCCGTGGCCGAGGACGGCGCGCCGAACCTGGTCTACACGGTCACCCTGAACCAGGCCAACCCGGGCGCGGCGACGACGGTGAACTACACCATCGGCGGCACCGCGACCAACGGCACCGACTACGCGACGATTGCCTCGCCGCTGGTCATCCCCGCCGGCAACACGACGGGCACGATCACCGTCAACCCGACCGCCGACGCCACCATCGAGGCCGACGAGACCGTCATCCTGACCCTCGCCGCCGGCGCCGGTTACACCGTGGGCGTGCCCAACAGCGCCACCGGCACCATCCTCAACGACGACCTGCCGAACCTGTCGATCAACGACGTCACCGCCAACGAGGGCAATGCCGGCACCACCAACTTCACCTTCACGGTGAGCCTGAGCGCCCCGGCGGGTCCGGGCGGCGTCACCTTCGACATCGCCACCGCCAACGGCACCGCCACGGCGGGCGTGGACTACGTCGCCAACAGCCTCACCGGCCAGACCATCCCGGCCGGCAGCAGCACCTACACCTTCACCGTGCAGGTCAACGGCGACGCGCTCAACGAGCCCACCGAAACCTTCTTCGTCAATGTCACCAACGTGGTCAACGCGGTGGTGGTGGACGGCCAGGGCGTGGGCACCATCGTCAACGACGATCCGCTGCCGAGCCTGTCGATCAACGACGTGAGCGTGGTCGAGGGCAATGCCGGCACGGTCAACGCGGTGTTCACCGTGAGCCTGAGCGCCGCCAGCGGCCAGACGGTGTCGGTGAACTACGCCACGGCCGACGGTACGGCCACGCAGCCAGCCGACTACACCGCCACCAGCGGCACGCTGACCTTCCCGGCCGGCACCACCACCCAGACCATCTCCGTGCCGGTGATCGGCGAGACCATCCCCGAGGCCAACGAAGTCTTCTTCGTGAACCTCAGCGGTGCGGTCAACGCCACCATCTCCGACAACCAGGGCGTCGGCACCATCACCAACGACGACGTGCCGGTGACGGTGTCGCCGGCCTCGCTGCCGGGCGGCACCGTGGCCGCGGCCTACAGCCAGACCGTCACCGCCAGCGGCGGCGTCGCGCCCTACTCGTTCGCCGTGACGGCGGGCAGCCTGCCTGCCGGCCTGACGCTCAGCCCGGGCGGCGTGCTCTCGGGCACGCCCACCGCGGGCGGCACCTTCAACTTCACCATCACCGCCAACGACTCGAGCCCGTTCCCGGGCCCGTTCAGCGGCAGCCAGGCGTACTCGGTGGTGATCGCGCCGCCGACGATCACCCTGCCGGCCACCGCGCTGGCGGGCGGCACGCTGGGCCAGGCCTACTCGGCCTCGATCACCGCGGCCAGCGGCGGCACGGCGCCCTACAGCTACGCCGTCACCGCCGGCGCGCTGCCGGGCGGCCTCACGCTCAACCCGTCGACGGGCGCCATCACCGGCACGCCGTCGGCGCTGGGCAGCTTCAACTTCAGCATCACCGCCACCGACTCGAGCACCGGCACCGGCCCGTACACCGCGACGCAGTCCTATGCGATCACGGTGATCGACGTCCCGCCGGTGGCCAACAATTCCTCGACCACCGTGGCCTACGGCTCGGGCGCCAACCCGGTCGCGCTGAACATCACCGGCGGCGCGCCGACCTCGCTGGCGATCACCTCGCCGGCGAGCAACGGCACCGCGACCGTCAGCGGCCTGACCATCACCTACCAGCCGAACGCCGGCTACGCGGGCCCGGACAGCTTCGTCTACACCGCCACCAACACCGGCGGCACCTCGGCGCCGGCGACGGTGTCGGTGACGGTGAACGACCCGATCATCACCATCACGCCCAGCGGTGGCTTCGCGGCCGCGGTGGCGTCGCCGTACACCCAGACCTTCACCTTCAACGGCGGCGCGCAGCCGTGGTCGGGCTACCAGGTCACCAACCTGCCGGCGGGCCTGTCGATCACCGGCACCACGGCCAACACGGTGACGATCTCGGGCACGCCGACCCAGGCGGGCACGTTCAACCTCAACGTCTCGGCCACCGACAGCAGCACGGGCAATGGCCCCTACAGCGTCGGCCAGAGCTTCGCGCTGACGGTGGCGGCGCCCACGCTGGCGATGACGCCGGCCCCGGGCACGCTCAACGCGCCCTACGGCGCCGCGTTCTCGCAGTCCTTCAGCGCCAGCGGCGGCATCGGCCCCTACAGCTACGCGCTCACCGGCGCGCTGCCGGCGGGCCTGTCCTTCAGCGGCAACACGCTGTCGGGCACGCCGACGGCGCCGGGCAGCTACCCGGTCACCGTGACGGCCACCGACACCGGCAGCACCGGCACCGGCGCGCCGTTCACCATCGCGCAGAACTACACCATCGACGTGCCGGCGCCGGTCATCGTGGTTGATCCGGCGACCCTGCCCGATCCGGTGGTCTCGACCGCCTACAGCCAGGTGATCACGGCCAGCGGCGGCCTCGCGCCCTACAGCTTCGCGGTCACCGCCGGCGCGCTGCCCAGCGGCATCACGCTGGCCCCGGGCGGCACGCTGTCGGGCACCACGAATGAAGTGGGCACGTTCAACTTCACCGTGACGGCCACCGACAACTTCGGCCAGACCGGCAGCCGCGCCTACACGGTCACCGTGGCGGCGCCGACCCTGACGATGACGCCGGCCCCGGGCACGCTCAGCGCGCCCTACGGTGCGGCGTTCTCGCAGGTGTTCACCGCCGGCGGCGGCTCGGGCAGCTTCAGCTACGCGCTCACCGGCACGCTGCCGGCAGGCATGAGCTTCAGCGGCAACACGCTGTCGGGCACGCCGGTGGCGCCGGGCAGCTACCCGGTCACCGTGACGGCCACCGACACGGTGCTCACCGGTGCCGGCGCGCCGTTCTCGATCGCGCAGAACTACACCATCGACGTGCCGGCCCCGACCATCGTGGTCGACCCGGCCACGCTGGCCAACGGCATCGCGGGCGAGGCCTACGCGGCCACGCTCACCGCCAACGGCGGCATCGGTCCGTACGGCTTCGCGGTCAGCGCCGGCGCCCTGCCGCCGGGCCTGACGCTGTCGACGGGCGGCGCGCTCTCGGGCACGCCCACGGCCAGCGGCAGCTTCAACTTCACCGTGACGGCCACCGATGCCAACGGCCAGCCGGGCAGCCGCGCCTACACCCTGGTGGTGGACGTGCCGGTGCTGACGGTGACCCCGGCCACGCTGCCCTCGGGCATCGTGGGCGAGGCTTACAGCCAGACGCTGGGTGCCACGGGCGGCAACGCGCCCTACACCTTCGCGGTGACCGCGGGCACGCTGCCGGACGGCCTGTCGCTCTCGAGCAGCGGCGCGCTCACCGGCACGCCCTCGGCCGAAGGCAACTTCAGCTTCACCGTCACCGCCACCGACAGCACCACCGGCACGGCGGGCACGGGCAGCCAGGCTTACACGGTGGAAATCGTGTTCGCGCCGCCGGTGGCCGTGAACGACACCGCGGTGGTGCTGGCGGGCCAGTCGGTGACCATCGCGGTCACGGCCAACGATGAAAGCCTCGCGCCGATCACCAGCATCGCCATCGTCTCGCCGCCTTCGGAAGGCACGGCGGTGGTGGCTGGCCTCGACATCACCTACACCGCGCCGACCCTGGCCTCGCCGACCGTGACGTTCACCTACACGGCCAGCGGCCCGGGCGGCACCTCGGCCCCGGCCACGGTGACGGTGACGGTCAACCCGCTGCCGATCCCGGTGGCGCAGTCGGTCAGCACCGGCCCGGCCACGCCGGTGACGGTGGACATCACCGCCGGCGCTACCGGCGGCCCGTTCACCGCCGCCAACGTGGTGGCGATCGCGCCGGCCGGTTCCGGCACGGCCACCATCGCCCCGGGCGGCAGCGGCTTCCTGCTCACCTTCACGCCGGCCGCGGCCTTCGAGGGCGTGGCCACGGTGCAGTTCACCGTCACCAACGCCTTCGCCACCTCGGCGGTGACGACGCTGCAGGTGACGGTGGAGCCGCGTCCGGATCCGTCGCAGGACCCGGAGGTGATCGGCATGGTCGACGGCCAGGCCGAATCGACCCGCCGCTTCGCCCACGCGCAGATCGGCAACTTCCAGCAGCGCCTCGAGCAGCTGCACCGCGGCGGCGGCGGCAACCGCAACAGCCTGTCGTTCGCGGCGGACCCGCGCTGCCTCGAGCCGCTGGTGGGCCGCACCGTGGACGGCTGCGCGGAGGACGAGCGTGACCCGCGCACCGGTGCCTCGGCCAATGCCGGCGAGGGCCAGGACAGCCCGTGGGGCAGCTGGATCGGCGGCGTCATCCGCTCGGGTTCGCTCGACGGCCGCGCCGGCCGCCCGGACCTGGACTTCGAGACCGACGGCATCAGCGCCGGTGTCGACTACCGCGTCAACGAGGACTTCGCCATCGGTGCCGGCTTCGGCTGGGGCCAGGACGAGGTGCAGGTGGGCCGCAACGGCAGCCGCATCCAGGGCGACGCGCGCACGCTGGCGGTGTACGCCAGCTGGCACCCGGGCCAGCGGATGTTCGTGGACGGCGTGGTGGGTACGCAGGACCTGTCCTTCGACCTGCGTCGCTACCTGACCGGCCCCGGCGGCTTCGTCGGTGGCCAGCGCGATGGCGACCAGTGGTTCGCCTCGATCTCGGCCGGCTCGGAAATCGACCGCGGCAACGGCATGCGCCTCTCGCCCTACGTGCGCTACGACGTGGCGCGCGCCGAGCTCGACGCCTACGTCGAAACCGGCCATCCGATCCTGGCCCTGGCCTATGCGCCGATGGACGTGGACACCAGCATCGGCACCCTGGGCCTGCGCATGGATTGGCGCCGCGACACGGCCTGGGGCGCGATCACCCCGCTGCTGCGGCTGGAGTACCAGCAGGACTTCTCGGGCCGCACCACCGCCGAGATGGGTTATGCCGACCTGCCGGGCGGCCCGGTGTACGGCGTCGCGGCCAGCCGCTTCGACCGCAACCGCTTCGTCACCGGCCTGGGCGCGCTGTTCGACACCGACGGCGGCTGGAACTGGCGCCTGGAGTACCGCGGCCAGTTCAGCAGCGACGGCGACGACCACGGCCTGCAGATGAACGTCCAGAAGCAGTTCTGACGCCACCTCCCGCAACACCCCGAAGGGGCCGGGCAACCGGCCCCTTCTTTTTGGGAAACGGGGCCGGGTTCACTTCCGGCGCCGCCGGAAGTGAACCTGACCCCGTTTCTTGGGTAATGTGCTCGGGCCCCGGTCGGGGGTGATGGGAGGCGTATGGCGCACAACCAGTTCGAGTTGTTGGGGCAGCGGCGGTTCCTGCCGTTCTTCCTGGTGCAGTCGCTGGGGGCGTTCAACGACAACGTCTACCGGCAGGCCATCATCGCGCTGCTGTTTTTCCTGGGCGTGTCGGTGCAGGAGCGCACGCTCTACACCAACCTGGCGCCGGCGCTGTTCATCCTTCCCTACTTCCTGTTCTCGGGCATCGCCGGGCAGATCGCCGAGAAGCTCGAGAAGCAGCGGCTCATCCGCATCACCACCGCGATGGAGATCGGCATCATGTCGGTCGCCGCGATTGGCTTCCTTACGTCGAACATGCCGCTGCTGCTGGTGGCGCTGTTTGGCACCGGCCTGCAGTCCACCCTGTTCGGGCCGGTGAAATATTCCATCCTGCCCAGCGTGCTCAAGCCCGAGGAGCTGACCGGCGGCAATGGCCTGGTCGAGATGGGCACCTCGATGTCGATCCTGCTGGGCATGATCGCCGGTGGCCTGATCTTCGTCGTCGCCGGCGAGGCCGGCCCCGAGGCCGCCGCCGCGGCCATCGTGGGGCTGGCGATCACCGGCAACGTGATCAGCCGCTTCGTGCCGCGCGTGGAAGCCTCGGCGCCTGGCCTGAAGATCAACTGGAACCCCTTCCCCGAGTCGCTCAAGGCCCTGCGCCTGGCGCGCAAGCAGCCGGCGGTGCGCAACGCCATCCTCGGCATCTCGTGGTTCTGGTTCGTGGGCACCGTGCTCACCGCCCAGCTGCCGGCCTACGCCGAGCTGTTCCTGGGCGGCGGCAGCACGCTCTACCTGTTCTGCTTCGTGCTGTTCTCGGTGGGCACCGGCGTGGGTTCGCTGCTGTGCGAGAAGCTCAGCCGCCGCACCATCGAGATCGGCCTGGTGCCGCTGGGCGCCATCGGCATGACGGTGTTCTGCGCCGACCTCTACTTCGCCCAGCCCGGGCCCTCGCTGGCCAGCGGCCTGACGGTGCGCGAGTTCGTGGCCGCCGGCCACTGGCGCATCATCGCCGACCTCACCCTGATCGGCCTGTTCGCCGGCCTGTTCATCGTGCCGCTGTTCGCGCTGGTGCAAAGCCGCACGCCGCGCGAGGAGCTTTCGCGGGTGATCGCCGGCGTCAACATCCAGAACGCATTTTTCATCGTGGTGGCGGCGATGCTGGGCGTGCTGCTGCAGCGTGATTCGCTGGCGCTCGGCGGCATCACCGTGCCGCTGCCCGGCCTGTCGATCCCCGAGCTCTTCCTGGCGCTGGCGATCGCCAACGCCGCGGTGTCGATCCTGATCTTCACGATGGTGCCGGAGTTTTTCCTGCGCTTCCTGGCCTGGATCTACGTGTCGCTGTTCTACCGCGTGCGCATCACCGGCGTGGAGGACAACGTGCCCGACGAAGGCCCGGCCCTGCTGGTGTGCAACCACGTGAGCTACATGGACCCGCTGGTGATCAGCGCCGCCGTGCCGCGGCCGATCCGCTTCGTCATGTACTACAAGATCTTCCGCATCCCCGGCATGAACTGGGTGTTCCGCGCCCACCGCGCCATCCCCATCGCCGGCGCGAAGGAAGACCCGGCCGTGCTCGAGGCCGCCTTCGCCGAAGTGCAGGCGGCGCTGCAGGCGGGCGAGCTGGTGTGCATCTTCCCGGAGGGCGCGCTGACCAAGGACGGCGAGATCGCGCCCTTCAAGGGCGGCGTCGAACGCATCCTGGCGGCGAACCCGGTGCCGGTGGTGCCGATGGCGCTGACCGGACTGTGGGACAGCATGTGGAGCAAGCGCGATACGCGCCTGGGCCGCCTGCGCGTGCCGCGCCGGCTGCGCGCCGCCGTGGGCCTGGTGGCCGACCCGCCGGTGCCGGGCGAAACCGCCAGCGCGGCCTCGCTCGAGGCGCGCGTGCGCGAGTTGCGCGGCGAACTGCGCTGACGCGCACGCTTCCCGCGGCATCGCCCCTTCGCCGCATTGACGGCGGCGGCCCCGGGGGCTAGTTTCCCGGGACGCGGCGCCACCAACGGGCCCGCGATCCACGTCCAGGGGAAGTCATGAATTGCACCAACTGTGGTCAGAACAACGCTGACGGCGCGGCCTTCTGCGTCAGCTGCGGCGCCGCGCTCAACGCCGCCCCGCCCTCGCCGCCGCCGGCCGCCGCCGGCCGCCGCCGCGCCTGCGTACAGCGCGCCCGCCTACGCCGCGCCGGCCCAGGTCGCGCAGCCGCCGGTGCCGAACCACCTGGTCTGGGCGATCCTGGCCACGATTTGCTGCTGCCTGCCCACCGGCATCGTCGCGATCATCTTCGCGGCCCAGGTGGACGGCAAGGCCGCGTCCGGCGACTACGACGGCGCCCGCAAGGCCTCCGACAACGCCAAGCTGTGGTCGTGGATCTCGCTGGGCCTGGGCCTGTTCGGTGGCCTGGCCTATGCCGGCCTGGTGATGCTCGGCGCCATCGCCGATGCCGGCAACTACTGAGCCCCTGAAGCACGACGGAGCCGCGCCGCGCTGGCGCGGTCCCGCGATGCTGGCCGCCGGCGCCGCGCTGGTGGCCGTGCTCTGGCACGCCGATCCGAACGCCGAGGGCAGCCTGCTGCCGCCCTGCCCCTTCCAGGCGCTCACCGGCATCTTCTGCCCGGGCTGCGGCGCCACGCGCGCGCTGCACGCGCTGGTGCACGGCGACCTCGCCGGCGCGATGGCGATGAACCCGCTGCTGGTGCTGTCGCTGCCGATCATCGCGCTGATGCTGGCGCGCGTGGCCGGCTGGCTGCCGAACGGCCTGCACGGGCTCGCGCGCAGGCTGTCGGATGCGCGGCCGTGGGCGGTGGTGGTGATCAGCTACGCGGTGGCACGCAACATCCCGCTCGAACCCTTCACCTGGCTCGCGCCGGGCTGAGCGCAGAACCGCTGTAGGAGCGCCTTCAGGCGCGAATCCCGTCTTTGCCGAAGGCAAAGGCAAAAGCGAGAGCAAAAGATTCGCGCCTGAAGGCGCTCCTACAAGGGCGGCGCCGTGTTCAGCTGCGGCGCCAGTCCTTGCTTTCGCGCACCTTGGCGCGCGCTTCGGGCGAGGCGTAGAAACGCGTCAGGCCGCAATCGGCGCAGACGCGCACGGTGAACTTCGCGGCGCTCCAGAACGTGCCCAGGCCCGGCAGGTAGTTGGGCGCGTAACCGCCGCCGGCGCTGATGCCGCCGTGGCTGTAGACGCGCGAACCTTCGCATTCGGGGCAGGTGGATTGCTTGTCCAAGCGGGGACTCCCTTACGTGGCCCAGCCGGCGAGGACGAAGAGCGCGAGCACGCCCAGCCACAGCAGCAGGATGCGCCAGACCAGGCTCATCGCGTCGCGCAGCTCGAGCAGGCCAGGGGCCTGCGGCGGGCCGTCGACCGAGTAGGCGTCTTCTTCGGCCAGTTCGCTGGCCACCGAGGCGCGCGCGGCGGCGCCGAGGAATCCGTGGTCCAGGCGCAGGCCGCCGGCGGCATGCCAGTCGCGCCAGGCGCCGACCACGCGGTCGAAATCGGCCGCCAGCGCCATCGCGAAGGTCATCAGCTGCGCCACCGGCCAGTCGAGCACCGCCAGCGCGGTGCGCGCCACGCCGCGCTGGCCGGCCGGCAGGCTGCGCCGGGCCTCGCCCTGCGCGCACAGCGACACCAGCCGGTAACCCAAGGCGCCCACGGCGCCGGCCACCAGGAACCAGAACAGCACGCCGAACCAGCGCCACAGCGCGCAGCGGAACACGGCTTCCACCAGCGTCGGGCCCTCGCACACCGGCTCGCCGCCGGTCGGGAACAGCGCGCGCGCGGCCTCGCGGCGCGCCTCCGGACCACGGGCTTCGATCACCGCCTCGACGTCGAGGTCGAGGTCGCGCGGACCCCAGGTGTAGAGCAGCGCCAGCAGCGCCAGGAAGAAGGCCGGCAGGCCGTAGAAAAGATCGTCGATGAAGAACTGCACCGTGCCCACCACCAGCAGTGGCAGGCCAACGGCCAGCAGCAGGCCCACCTTGCTGGGCCAGTCGGCGCCGGCCTGGCGGCCGAGCCAGTGCAGCCAGCCGATGAACCAGTCGTAGCGCCGCAGCAGCGGCAGCGAGGGGAATACATGCCCCAGCAGCAGCGAAACCACGACGGCGATGAGGGCGGCGGACATGGCCCGATTCTAGCCCTGTTGGGCCAGCCATTCCTCAATCAGGGTGCGCGAGATGGACAGCCGCGGCGAGAGCGTCACTTCGCCGGCCGCCACCGCCGCCTCGAGCTCGGCCCGGGTGAACCAGCGCGCCTGTTCGAGTTCGTCGCTCACCTTCGGCTCCACGGGTTCGCCCAGGGCGTGGAAACCCACCATCAGCGAACCCGGGAAGGGCCAGGGCTGCGATGCCGAATAGCAGGTGGAAAGCACCGGCACCGAGGCTTCCTCCATCACCTCGCGCACCAGCGCCTGCTCCAGGGATTCGCCCGGTTCGACGAAACCCGCCAGCACCGACCAGCGCCCCGCCGGCCAGCTGGCCTGGCGGCCCAGCAGCAGGCGGCGGCCGTCGCTGACGGCGACGATCACCGCCGGGTCGGTGCGCGGGTAGTGCTCGAGCTGGCAGCCCGGGCAGCGCGCGCTGTAGCCGGCGCGGGCGCGCTGCACGGCCTGCCCGCAGGCACCGCAGTAACGATGGCGATGCTGCCAGTGCAGCAGGGCGCGGGCCTGGGCCAGGGCCGCGGCCGGCAGCGCCGGCCAGGTGGCGGCGGCCTCGCGCAGGCCCAGGCGGCCGTCGAGCGGCGCGGCCAGGGCCTCGTGCGGCAGCACGAACCAGGCGGTGTCGCCGTCCAGGCCCAGCAGGCTGGCTTCGGCCGGACGCGCACTGGAAAGGGAATCGCCGCGCTGGGCCACGTCGCCCGGCATCGCCTCGGCGCCGGTGGCCGGGGCGGTTTCGCGGGGCGGGCGCGGGAAGCGCGCCAGGCCCTCGGCATCGACCACCAGCACGCGGGCGGACGGCCAGAGCGCGTCCAGGCGCGCGGGGTCGTCGCGAAGCAGTTCGGCGCGGTCCAGGCCCGGGCCGCGGAAGGCGAAGCCGGGCGGCACGGCGCTCACGGGCGCGGCCTCAGGCCGAGAAGCTGCTGCCGCAGCCGCAGGTGGTCTTGGCGTTGGGATTGCGGATGACGAACTGGGCGCCCTGCAGGCTTTCCCGGTAGTCCACCTCGGCGCCCATCAGGTACTGCAGGCTCAGCGGATCGACCAGCAGCGTGACGCCGTCGCGCTCGAGGGCCAGGTCGTCCTCGGCCTGCTGCTCGTCGAACTCGAAGCCGTACTGGAAGCCCGAACAACCACCGCCGGTGATGTACACGCGCAGCTTGAGCGAGGGATTGCCCTCTTCGGCGATCAGCGCGGACACCTTTTTGGCGGCCGCGGCGGTGAACTCGAGCGGGGCGTCGAGCTGCTGGTAGCTGGGGTGCATTTCCATCCCGACAATTTGGGGCCTGCCGGCCCCCGGTTCAAGCTTCCTGGGGCTCGGCCTTGGCCTTCACCTTGGCCGGGGCGACCGCGGCCACCGCGGCCGGGCCGGTGAGCTGGGCCAGCGGCGCGTCGGCGTGGATCAGCCGGCCGGTGACCATGGCGCCGGCGGCCATCTCGACCACCTTGTAGTGGATGTTGCCCTGCACCCGGGCATTGGCCGCCAGCTCGACCCGCTCGCTGGCGTGGATGTCGCCGGTCATCTGGCCGCTGACCACCACCACCGGCGCGCGCACCTCGCCCTCGATGCGGCCGTTCTCGGCGATGGTGAGCACCGCCGCCGAACCCTCGTCGGCGATGACCGTGCCGATGATGCTGCCCTCGACGTAGAGCCCGCCCGAGAACCGGATGTCGCCGCGGATCACCGCACGCGGCCCCACCAGGGTTTCCACGGCATTGGCGTGGCGGGAAGTCTTGTGCTTGTCGCTGCCGAACATGGTCATTCTCCTCGCGGTGTGCGGGCCTGCCAGGGAAAGGCCTGCTCCACGGTGCTGCCGTCCGAGCGCAGCTGCACCCGGACGCGTTGGGGGGTAAAGCCCTCGGGCAGCATGATGCTCCCTTCGAGCTGCTGGAAGTAGCGGAAAGAGAACGGCTGGCCTTCGGCGCCCGGTTCCTGGCGCAGGTCGTCCCAGCCCAGGGTGCGCAGCCGCCCGCCGACCACGCCTTCCACCGACACGCGCGCCTCGCCGCGGCTGATGGCGCCGCGGTTGAGGTTCTGGGTCAGGGTGACGGTGTAGCGCCAGGTGCCGGCCGCTTCGGGCGTAAAGACCGCCTCGTGCACGCTCAGGCCGCGGCGCTGGCCGGTGGCGCCCACCAGGCGCTCGTAGAAGGCCACGTCGGCGCGCAGGGCCGAGACCTCCTCGTCGCGCTCGGCCAGGGTGGCCTGCAGTTCGGTGTTGGCGCTGCGGCTGATCTGGTCCGAGCGGCGCAGGGTGGCCACGTTCTGGCGCAGCTGGCGCGAAAGCGCCTCGGCCTGGGCGGCGCGTTTGCCGGTGAGTTCGAGTTCGGCGCGCAGCTTGGCCATGCCCGGCGCGGCCCGTTCACTCGCCACCCACCAGGTGCCTGCAAGGCTCAGCAGCCACAGCACCAGCGCACCGGCCAGCAGCCACCGTACGTGCGGGCGGTGTGGCACGATGACGAAGCGATGGCGTTCGGGGGGGCTGCTCATTCCGGGCGCTGGGGGTGACGTTCGGGAGGCGCGCCGGGGCGCGTAGCCGTCCAACTTAAGCCGGCGCGGTCGGCCAGCGTCAAGGCGCGGCCCCACTATACTGTGAACTGCGTCACGTTCCCGGAGCTTGCCCATGTCCGATGCACACATCTTCGCCCTGGGCCTGGCGCTGGCCTGCCTGGCGGGCGTGCGCGCCTACCTCACGGTTTTCGGCGTGGGCATCGCCGGACTGATGGGCTGGGTGGAGCTGCCCCAGGCCCTGGCCGTCACCACCTCGCCCTGGGTGCTGGGCACCGCCGGCGCGCTGGCGGTGGTGGAGTTCAGCGCCGACAAGATCCCGGGCGTCGATTCGGGCTGGGACCTGCTGCAGACCCTGGCGCGGGTGCCGGCGGGCGCCTTCCTGGCCGCGGCCGCGCTGTCGGACGACGGCCAGCTCTCGACCGGCTGGCTGGTGGCCGGCGGCGGCGCGGCGCTGGGCACGCATGCCCTCAAGGCCGGCACGCGGGCGCTGATCAACGCCTCGCCCGAGCCGCTGTCGAACTGGGCGGCCTCGGCGAGCGAGGACACCGTGGCGCTGGCCGCCCTCGGGCTGGTGTTCGTTTATCCCTGGGTGGCGCTGGCGCTTTTGCTGGGCGTGCTCGGGACGGGTGCACTGCTCGTGTTCTGGCTGGCCCGCTGGGTGTGGCGCCGCACCGGGGGCATAATCGAAGGCCAAACAGGGGCCACCAGATGAATCCGCACGACGAGCTCCGACTCGCCGAACATCGACCTGCTTTCCTTCGCCACCTGCCGCGCCAGGTGGAGAAGATCGGCCGCCGCCTGCACCGCTTCCTGCAGGACGGCTGGGACATCAACGGCCTGGCCCTGCTGCACGAAGACGCCCTGCACCTGGGCGGCGCCTGCCGCCGGCACGGGCTGGACGAGGCCGCCGGCCACTTCGAGCGCCTGCATGCGCTGCTCGACGAAACCCTGCAGCAGCAGACCCTGCCGGAACCGGAAACCGGCCAGCGGCTGTGGCACCTGCTCGAGGACATCGGCCAGGCCGTGCCGCAGCTGGCCGAACCCACGCCCGACCTGGCGCCGGTGCGCGCCGTGCGCCAGAGCGGCCGCGTCGAAACCCCGCCGGCCAACTACTGGCGCCGCTGGGGCCAGGATGCGCCCACCGCCACCGCCACCGCGGTGGCCGAGCCGCCGCCGCCCGCACCGGCCGCGGAACCGGCCAAGCCCAAGCCCGCACCGCCGGCGCCGAAGCCCGCGACACCGGCCCCGGTGCCGGCGCCCGCCGCCAGCGCACCGCGCCCGGCCAGCGCCGCGCCGCCCCAGCCCGCGCCGGCAGCCGCCGACGCCACGCCCGAAGTCATCAAGGGCACGCGCGTCTACCACCTGACCGAACACGGCCCGCTGTCGCTCGAGCTCGACCAGCGCATGGAGGCCGCCGGGTACGAAGTCGAGCTGCTGGAAACGCCGGAGGAAGTGGACGAGCTGCTCGGCGCCCTGCCCGCGCGCCTGGTGCTGGTGGACGCCGGCTTCAGCAACCAGCTCGACGCCCTGGGCGCCACCGTGCGCGCCGCGCGCGAGCGCAGCAGCCAGCCGGTGCAGCTGGTGGCGCTGAGCGCCGCCGACGACATCACCCTGCGCCTGAACGCCCAGCGCGCCGGCGTCGACCTGCTGCTGGTGGAGCCCAACGCCAGCGAAGTGCTGCGGCGCCTGGCGCTGCTGCTCAGCCCCGGCGGCGGCGACCCCTACCGCGTGCTCATCGTCGAGGACGACCGCAACCAGGCGCTGTTCGCCGAAGGCATCCTGCGCAACGCCGGCATGCAGACCGAAGTGGTGCTCGACCCGCTGGACGTGCTCGAGGCCCTGCACCGCGTCAATCCCGACCTGATCCTGATGGACCTGCACATGCCGCATGCCAACGGCATCGAGCTGACCGTGCTGATCCGCGACCAGGACGCCTTCCTGCACACGCCCATCGTCTTCCTCTCGGGCGAAGCCGACACCGACCGCCAGTTCGACGCGCTCCAGGCCGGCGGCGACGACTTCATCTCCAAGCCGGTGCGGCCCAAGCACCTGATCGCCGCGGTGCAGAATCGCGTCAGCCGCCACCGCGCCCTGCAGGCCCGCCAGCAGCAGAAGCGCGGCGGCGGCCGCCACCCGGAAACCGGCCTGCTGCACCGCAGCGAGCTGCGCGAAGAGCTGGCCTCGGCGCTGGCCGCGGCCAACGAGCAAAGCCGCGGCGGCGTGCTGTTCCTGGAAGTGGAGAGCGTGAACCTGCTGCGCGACCGCCTGGGCCTGACCGTGCTCGAGCAGTTGCTGGGCGTGGTCGGCAAGCTGGTGGGCGAACAGGCCGGCCAGCGCCCGGCCACGCGCTTCGGCGATGGCAGCTTCGTGGTGTTCGACGCCGCCGCCGACGAGGCCGGGCTCGAGGCCGTGGCGGCGCAGCTGCGCGCGACGCTGGTGCAACACCCGTTCAACGTGCAGGGCCGGCCGCTGCGCCTGCGCGCCTCGGTGGGCGTGTGCGCGCTGCGCCACCGCTTCACCGACGACGCCGAGATGCTGGACGTGGCCGAGCGCATGGCGCGCGAGGCGCGCACCACCGACAAGGGCGTCAAGCGCTACCAGCCGGCCCAGCCCACCGAGGCGGCGCGCGAGGCCGCGCTGGTGAACGAGATCCGCGAGGCCATCGCCCGCAACAGCCTCGAGCTGCTGTTCCAGCCGGTGGTGGCCGTGGCCGGCGGCGACGAGTCGCAGTTCCAGGTGCTGCTGCGCCTGCGCGACGCGCACGGCAAGCTGCTGCCGGCGGCCGAAGTGGTGCCGCTGGCCGAGCGCGGCGACTTCATCGTCGACATCGACCGCTGGGTGGTGCAGGCCTCGCTGGCGATCCTTCGCGACCGCCGCGCCGAGGGCAAGCCGCTGCGCCTGTTCGTCACCCAGTCGGCGCTGACCCTGGCCGAGCCCACGCAAGCCACCTGGCTCAAGGCCGAGCTGGCCGCGCACGACGTGCCCGGCACCTCGCTGGTGATCGAGCTGCGCATGGAGGACGCCGGCATCCACGCCGGCACCATCCGCCCGTTCTGCGACGCGATGGTGGCCGACGGCATGCAGTTCTGCCTGAGCCAGTTCGAGGCCAGCCCCGACACCGACCGCCTGTTCGACGAGCTGCCGCTGGGTTTCGTCAAGCTGGCGCGCAAGTACACCTCCACCGCGCTTTCGCCGCCGATGCGCGACGAACTCAAGGTGCTCATCGACCGCGCCCACCGCCGCGGCCTGGAGGTGATCGGCCACGGCGTCGAGGACGCGCAGGCCGCGGCCACGCTGTGGATGAGCGGCATCGACTTCATCCAGGGCAACCTGGTGCAGCAGGCCAACCGCGACATCGACTTCGACTTCCAGCAGGCGGTGCTCTGAGATGGCGCCCAACCCCAACGATGCCCTGATCGTCCGCTGGGTGGCGCTGGCCGGCGCGGCCGGCGCGGCGATCTCGGCCGCCATCGGCCACTTCAGCGACAACTGGCTCTGGCAGACCCTGGCCCTGGCCGCGGCCCTGCTGGCCTTCTCCGGCGCCGCCGGTTTCTGGCGCGCCTACCACCTGCGCAACCGCGCGCTCGAGCAGGCCACCCAGGCCAGCGGCGAACAGACCCGCGAGGTGAACGCGCTGCAGGAAGAGCTGGCGCTGCACCGCCGCCTCGAGCGCGAACTGACCGAGGCCAAGCAGGCGGCCGAGTCGGCGATGATGGCCAAGGGCGAATTCCTGGCCACGATGAGCCACGAGATCCGCACGCCGCTCAACGGCATCATCCCCATGCTCGACCTGCTGATGAGCAGCCGCCTGCAGCCCGACCAGCAGGACATCGTGCGCACCGCCTACACCTCGGCGCGGCAGATGCAGCGCATCGTCGACGACATCCTCGACTACTCCAAGCTCGAGGCGAACAAGGTCACGCTCGAGACCACCAGCTTCAACCTGCGCGAGCTGCTCGACTCCGTCATCCGCCTGATGGAGAAGCCGGCCGAATCCAAGGGCCTGCGCCTGCACCTGCAGGTGGACCCGGCCGTGCGCCTGGCCGTGCGCGGCGACCCGGTGCGCCTGCGCCAGGTGCTGACCAACCTGCTGAGCAACGCGGTGAAGTTCACCGAGCGCGGCTCGGTGACGCTGTCGGTCAGCCGCCGCGGCGAGAGCCGCAGCCAGCACGAACTGCGCTTCGAGGTGGCCGACACCGGCATCGGCATCGCCAAGGACGCGCGCCTGTTCCGCGCCTTCAGCCAGGCCGACGCCAGCACCACGCGCCTTTACGGCGGCACCGGCCTGGGCCTGGTGATCTGCAAGCGCATCGTCGACCTGATGGGCGGCAGCATCGGCGTGGAGTCCGAGCCGGGCCGCGGCAGCACCTTCTGGTTCGAAGTGCCGCTGCTCAAGGCGGCCGGCGACATCCAGGGCCAGCGCACCGACCTCAACGGCGCGCGCGTGCTGCTGCTGAGCACCGACGCCGCGCTGCGCCAGCGCATCGGCCAGGCCGCGCCGGGCTGGGGCGCCAACCTCACCCAGACCGAGACGACCCAGGACGCGCTGACCAAGCTGCGCACCGCCCTGCAGCGCGGCGCCAACTGGAGCTTCGACCTGCTGCTGGTGGACCTGAGCAGCGTGCGCAGCACCGCCATCGCCCTGCACCGCAATGTGCGCCGTACCCCGGAACTGGAGGATTTGCGCATGGCCTACCTGCACGGCGAGGAAGCCGTCCCCGCGGAGCTGGCCCAGGGCCCGCACGTGCTGCTGCCGCGCGCCATCGGCGGCAGCGAACTGCGCAACGCGCTGACCGGCTTCCTGGCCGCCGGCCCGATCGCGCCTGCGTTCGAATCGAGCGAGCCCGAGCCGCTGCCCGAGCGCGTGCTGGTGGCCCCCGACGGCAGCACCGCCGACGAGCCGCAGAAGGGCCGCCTGCGCGGCCGCGTGCTGCTGGTGGAAGACAACCCGGTGAACCTGATGGTGGCCCAGCGCCTGGTGGGCCTGCTGGGCCTGAGCTGCGAAACCGCCGAGAACGGCGACAAGGCGCTCGACCGCATGCACCAGGGCAACCTGGACGTGGTGCTGATGGACTGCCAGATGCCGGTGAAGGACGGCTACACCGCCACCCGCGAGTGGCGCCAGCACGAGCTGGCCAACAACCTGCCGCGGCTGCCGGTGATCGCCATGACCGCCAACGCCATGGCCGGCGACCGCCAGAAGTGCCTGGACGCCGGCATGGACGACTACCTGAGCAAGCCGGTGGACCGCCGCCTGCTCGAAGCCACGCTGGCGCGCTGGCTGCAGCACCGGCCGGTGACGGCGACTGCGCCGGGCGCGCCTGCGGTGGCACCGGCTGCGCCCCCGCCGGCCCAGCGCGCGCCCGAGCCGCAGCCGTTCGCGCCGCAGCCCTACGTCTCGCCGAACACCGCCGCGCCGGCGCCTGCGGCTGCAGCCCCCGTGCGCCCCGCGGCGCCGTCGATTCCGCGCCCGGCTTCGCCCTTCCCGCCGCGTCCGGGCGTCGCGCCGGCGCCGGCTCCGGCCGCCGCGGTTCGCCCGCCGGCCCCGGTACCGGCGCCGGCCGCTGCGGTGCGCCCGGCCGCGCCCCGCCCGGCCGCGCCCGAACCGATGTCGGCCGAACTGCGCCCCGACGGCCTGCCGGCGCCGCCGCCGGTGCTCTCCTACGACGTGGTGGACGAGCTCAAGGCGGTGATGGGCAGCGATTACCTCACCCTGGTGAGGCTGTTCCTGGAAGACGCGCCCAAGCACGTCAACGCCCTCGAGAACGCGGCCTCGGCCAGCGACATGGGCGCGATGGTGACGCCGGCGCACACGCTCAAGTCGGCCAGCGCCAACCTCGGCGCGATGGCGCTGTCGGCCGCCGCCAAGCGCATCGAACTCGGTGCCCGCCAGGGCGTGCTGCCCCGCCCGGCCGTAGCCGTGGCGGTACTGGAAAGCGAGTTCCGGCGCGCACAGCAGGCCCTGCAAGCCCTGCTGCGATAGGGGTCAGGACCCCATCTTGGACTGCAGGTAGTTCTGCTCGCCGACGCGCTCGTACAGCGACAGCTGCGTCTCCAGCCAGTCGATGTGCTCCTCCTCGGACTCGAGGATGTCGAGCAGGATCTTGCGCGAGACGTAGTCGCCCACCTGCTCGCAGTGCACGATGCCGGCGCGCAGGTCGGGCACCGCCTGGTGCTCGAGCTGCAGGTCGCACTCCAGGCATTCCTTGGGGGTCTGGCCGATGCGCAGCTTGCCGAGGTTCTGCAGGTTCGGCAGGCCGTCGAGGAACAGGATGCGCTCGATGAGCATGTCGGCATGCTTCATCTCGTCGATCGATTCCTTGTACTCGTGCTCGCCCAGCTCCTTCAGGCCCCAGTTGTTGAACATGCGGGCGTGCAGGAAATACTGGTTGATGGCGATGAGTTCGTTGTAGAGCGCCTTGTTGAGGTGCTCGATGACCTTGGCGTCGCCTTTCATGGGCTGGCCTCCGCTTCCGTGGGTGAACCCACAGCCTAACGCCCCGCGACGGCCCATGCCGTAACAGGAATCGCTTTCGTTCTCTTTCTTGTATCGCGCCCCTGCCGAACCGCCCCCTGTAGGAGCGCCTTCAGGCGCGAATCCTTACGCCGCCACCGCAAACACAGGCAGCGGGAAAGGCTTGGGCGCACTGGCCTCAGCCAGGATCTCGGACGCCATCTCCCCACACGTCCCGCAGCCGCTACCCAGCCCCGTCCGCATCGTCAGCTCGGCCAACGACCCGCACCCGGCCTCGGCCGCGCGGCGGATATCGCTATCGGTGACACCGTGGCAGAGGCAGACGTACATGACAGCCGTCCTGGTTGGGAACGGTTCCCATTTCACCCCGAATGCGAATCATTGTCAACTGCCTTTACACGCCCCCCGCCCGCCCCCTGTAGGAGCGCCTTCAGGCGCGAATCTTTAGCTCTTCAGGGAGGCCCCTCACCCCCGACGCCCCCGAGCCCCGGCCTGGACCACCCTCGGCCCCGGCAAAGTCGAGGCCGGCACCGCCCCCTCCCCCGCCACGGCACGGGCATGCGGCGCCAGGTGCTCCAGCGCCCGGGCATACACCTCGCGCTTGAAGCTGACCACGTGCTGGGCCGGATACCAGAAATCCACCCAGCGCCAGGAGTCAAACTCGGGCTTCTCGGTAAGGTCCAGGCGCACGTCGTCCTCGCGGCCGGTGAGCCGCAGCAGGAACCACACCTGTTTCTGGCCGATGCACACCGGCCGGTTGCCGCGGCGGATGCAGCGCTGGGGCAGCCGGTAGCGCAGCCAGCCGGGCGTGGAGCCCAGCACCTCGACGTGCTGCGGGCCCAGGCCGACTTCCTCCTGCAGCTCGCGGTACATGGCCTCGAGCGGCGTCTCGTCGGTGTTCATGCCGCCCTGGGGGAACTGCCACCCATCACGGTTGACGCGCCGGGCCCAGAACAGGCGCCCGTCGTCGTGCATGAGCACGATGCCCACGTTCGGGCGATAGCCGTCCGGATCGACCACGGGACGGTACTCCAAGAATCTACTGGGGCCAGACTGCCACAGGGCCGGAAGGCGCCACAAGCGCGGCGGGCGGCGCTGCGGCCGCGGCCCGGCGGGCCCGGATTGACACGACGAGGCCCGGCCCGGACAATACGCGGCCCTATCCGCAACGGATAGCGCCCCGTGGCTATGTAGCTCAGCCGGTTAGAGCACAGCACTCATAATGCTGGGGTCGGTGGTTCGAGTCCACCCATAGCCACCATCACTAAACCCGCATTCTGGCGGGTTTTTTTGTGCCTTGTCCCCAGCGACCCCAGCACCGAATCGTGGGCACCGTGCCCATCCCGTGCCCACGCCGTGCCCGTCTCGTGCCCATATTTTCAATCGCCTGATTGAAATTGACCAAAGCACGCACACCGATTTCAGACTTACCCACATCGACCCAAAGCTGCGCTGTGCTTAGGTCATCACCTAGCCGCGATCCAAGCACTGCCCTGCCAGTCTCGACCCACACTCGCTGTTCCGGCGATACACCCTGTGGGCGCTAGGTCTCGCTACCTCCAGGAATGAATTCCACGAGTTCATCTATCCGACACCCGAAGTACTCGCAGAGCTTGTCCAGCGTGTCAGTGCGGACCACCGCACCACGATTCAGCATCCGAGACAGCGTGATCCGGCCAATACCAGTCACCTCCGCAACCTCGATCAGAGTGATGCGGCGACCCTCTTTGAACTCTTTGTCGGCGATTCGCTCGCGGAGCTTGAACCTGATCATGACCCTGAACCAATTATGAATCATAAATAATGCGAATGATTCGCCTAACTTGCACTCTGATTCGTGTGTGATACAAATAGACCGTGAATCACAAACGATTCACTTGGTCCTCATACGAAGCAAGGAGTGCAGAACATGAGTCACACGTACCTTACCACCGAACAGCTCTCCGAACGCATCCATTACGACCCTCGGACCATCCGGACGCGACTGAAGGACTCGGTCCTCTTGGAGGGAGTGCACTACATCCGGCCCTTCGGTGGGCGGAAGCTGCTCTTCATTTGGGAGGCCATCCAGCGGGACATCGGGCAGGCGTCGGCCAATCCGGTGATGGGCATCCCCATGGCCAATGGCGGCGTGGCCCATGGTTAACATTCGCGCCCGCAAGGACAGCGAACTGCTGTTCCTAGACTTCCGTTACCAGGGCGTCCGGTGCCGGGAGCTCACGGCGCTCAAGGACACTCCCGAGCACCGCAAGCGCCTGCAGGCCCTGGCCAACCGGATTCAGAAGGAGATCGAGCGCGGGACCTTCGACTACGGAGCGTTCTTCCCGAACAGCCCCAAGGTCGAGGTCTTCGCCAACGGCGGTCCGGCCAAGCCTGAGCCGATGACCGATGCGGCACCCACCCCGCCGCCGATGCTGGCCAACCCCGCCGAGCGCCAGACCCCGACCTTCGCCGACTTCGCGGAGCTCTGGTTCCTCGAGATGTCCCCGCAGTGGCGCCGCCTGCACCGGCAGGGCGTCCGGGACGTGCTCGACAAGAACCTGCTGCCCACGTTCGGCACCCGCCTGCTGCACACCATCACCAAAGCGGACGTCATGGGCTTCCGGGCGGAGCTGGCCAGGATGCCCGGCCGCAAGGGCGGGACGCTGGGCGCGGCCCGGATCAACAAGATCATGTGCTTCCTGCGGCAGATCCTGAACGAGGCCGCCGACCGCTTCGAGTTCACCCCGGCCTTCCGGGGCATCAAGCCGCTCAAGCAGAAGCGCACCGACGTCGAGCCCTTCACCCTCGAAGAGGTCCAGAAGATCCTCGACACCGTTCGCCCGGACTACCGGGACTACCTGACCGTGCGGTTCTTCACCGGCCTGCGGACCGGCGAGGTCAACGGGCTCAAGTGGAAGCACATCGACCTCGAGCGGAACCTCATCCTGGTCCGGGAGACCGTGGTGAACGGGCAGGAGGAGGACGGGGTCAAGACCGACCAGTCCATCCGCGATATCGCCATGCTGCCCATGGTCCGGCAGGCGATCGAGAACCGCCTGAAGGTGCGTGACCCGTCCTGCCCGTGGGTGTTCCCCACGGCCGACGGCGGGCCGATGGATGCACACAACTTCAGCAACCGGGTCTGGTACCCGCTGCTGCGCTACCTCGACCTGGCCCCGCGCCGCCCTTACCAGACCCGCCACACCGCGGCGACGCTGATGCTGGCCTCGGGCGAGAGCCCGGAGTGGATCGCCCAGATCATGGGCCACTCCACCACGGCCATGCTCTTCAAGGTCTATTCGCGCTTCGTGCCGAACCTGACCCGGCAGGACGGCCAGGCGTTCGCCGGCCTCGTGCACAGCAAGCTCGGGCCCAAGCCCGACGCGCCGCCGCCCAAGGCCCCGCCCTCGCCCGCCGACGCCGCCCCGCCCGACCACGCCGCGGCCCTGGCCGCCCTGCAGTCCCTGTCCCCCGAGCAGCTCGCGACGCTGCTCACCCTCGCCAAGAAGGCGTCCTGACATTCAAGGAGGAATACCCATGCTCAACCCCAACGTTGCTGCTCCCGCCACGCATTCCTTCCCCGCCGTCGTGGAGGTGCTGCCCGGCCACGACCCCGACCACGGCCTGCGCTGCCGTCTCTACCACGAGGACGGCTGGTGCGAGGCGTGGACCTGGCTCTCGCTCGACACCACACCGCCGGCCGCCCTGCACTGGGGCACGGTGACCGCCATGGAGGTGGGCAAGCGCCAGGAGGACTACCTCCTGCTCGGCCTGCGCGAGAACGTCGACCCGCCGCTGTCGCAGTTGCTGCCGGAGCAGCTGTGCCCCTTGCCCGGGGTGCTGCGCCAGACGACCCGGCTGATCGACAGCCTGCAGATCGCGCCCCTGCGCTACTTCATGACCCGGGCGCTGCTGCAGCAGGACGCGCTGCACGGCTACTGGAACAGTCCGGCGTCGCGCGGGAACCACCATGGGTTTCCCGGCGGTCTGGCCCTGCACTCGCTGGAGATCGCCACGATGGTGGCCTCTGTCGAGAAGCTGTCCCTGGAGGAGCGCGAGCTGGGGATCGTATTCGCCCTGCTGCACGACTACGGAAAGATCTGGTGCTACGACCCGATCGCCTTCGACCCGGTCGATCCCCGCGACCACGAGGCGCACGGCCTGAGCCGGCTCGAGTTCGACCTGATCTACCTGACCCGGCAGGACCCGCGCCTCGGGGCGCTGATGCGGGAGCTGCTCGGTGGCCCCCGTGCGCCCCGCGAGGCTAAATACCCGCTGGCCATCGGAACGGTCGTCCGGTCCTTTGACCAGATGAGCTGCGAGATGACCCGCAGGGAACCGGCGGAATCGCGCGCAACTTTCGACTGCGACATCCCCTTCTAGGTTGGAGGTCCACCCACCGTGAGGACCCTGACCATGAAGATCGTCCACCGATCCTGCGCCCGCTTCGCCAGCACCTTCGGCCTTGTCCGGGGCGTCCGCCTCGTCCGCGTCCCCGATGACCGGCGCCGCATGCGCTGGGCCATCGCCCTTCGGGTTCTGGGGGGCTGGCGCCTGGTGGGCCGCGACCCGGTGACCAGCCCCTGGATCATCCAGCGCGACCCGTGGCTCAACCCCCGCCCGATGCTGTTCCGGAACATCCCGACGGCCCGGCGGGTGCTGGCCGAGCTTGGGCTCTGAGCTTCTGGTCGCAGCCGACAATGAGTAGCAGCTCATGGATGACTTGACCCGGATACGCCAGCTGATTGCCGAATCAGAGGCACTGGAGTCGGCTCGCGCCGAAGAGATATGGAGCATCCTGCTCCACAGCCCCGAGGTCGGATTGCGGGACCTGATCAAGGACGTCGGCATGGAGCCGTCTCAGGCCCGGCAAGTACTGACGGATGCCCGGATCGGCGACTACTCAGCCCTCTTCTGGATCGCGCTTGGCCGAAAGGGCGACGTCCGAGAAGCCTTGCTCCGAATGCTTCATGGCCACCACTGACGCCCGACCGAACTTGGAGAACAACGCATGACCACCCCTGATGAGCGACGGCGCACCCTTGTGCAAGCGGGCGCCTTCCTGAAAGAACTCCGGAGGAATGACGCCCTACCGGAGCAGGTGCGCCGCGAGGCCCACCGCCTCCTCCGCCACTACCCGAGCCTGCCTGAGATCGACCAACTAGCTAAGGCCAGCGCAGGCGCCTGGGGAGGTAGTCCCCTGAGCGCCGAACACGACCCGGACTGGCTCCGGGGCTATGCACACGGGGCGCACCATGGGGGATAGGGACAGTCACCCGCGCCCACTTAAGGGCATCCCGCAAGCCGCCCTCGAAGCGTTTCGCTTTCCCGGGCAGGCCCATCTGTCACCGATGCGGTTCCGCGAATTCTTCATTGTCGGGGTCAGCGTGACCTGAGTATGGAACTTGTAGCCAATCAGCCAGTGAGTCCGGGGTGGATGGTATCGGGTTCTGACCAGTTCCGGCGAACGGTCGCCGGGGGTTTGTAGCCATGGGCGCTGTGCGGCCGCTGCTCGTTGTAGAACTGCCGCCAGCGTTCGATCAGCACCTTCGCCTCTGCGCGGCTGCGGAACCATTCCCGGTTCAGCAGCTCGTCCCGCAGCTTGCCGTTGAAGCTTTCGACGAAGCCGTTCTGCCAGGGGCTGCCTGGCGCGATGAAGGCCGGACCGATCGCCGCGTCGCGCAGCCAGCGCATGACCTTGGTCGCGGTGAACTCGGCGCCGTTGTCCGAGCGGACAAAGGCCGGCTTGCCGTAAAGCCGCATCAGCCGCGACAGGGTCAGGATCACGTCCTGCGCCCGCAGGCTGGCCCCGACCTCGATGGCCAGGCATTCGCGGGTGTATTCGTCGATCACGCACAGCATCTTCAAGGCGCGCCCGTCGACCATCTGGTCGTGGACGAAGTCGTAACTCCAGACCGCATTCGGGCGAACCGCACCTGGCAGGCGGATGTCGTTGCCGGAACGACGGCGACGCGGTCGTCGGCGGGGAATGTTCAAACCCAGCTGGCGCCACAGGCGCCGCACCCGGGCCTCGCCCAGGTCCAACCAGGCCGCCATGCGGCGATACCCGAACCGCGGCACCTTCGGCGACGCGGCCAGCAGCCGCTCGGCCACCGCCTGATCCTTGGCAGCCTGGCGCGGCGCGTAGCTGGCGATGCGGCGACTCAGGCCCAGGTAACCAAGGGCCTTGCGCTGCGAGAGTCCCCGACGGACCAGCACCTGGACCGTGTCGCGTCGTTCCGACGGGGTCGTCATTTTTTTCGGACGATCTCCTTCATCCCGTCGATGACCAGCATCTGCT